>NZ_DATELG010000311.1:0-2403 GCF_035276905.1 Phenylobacterium sp.
GCTAGCTGGCGTGGGAACCGTGGCGTGGCGTCGGCAATTTGGAGGGGCGTTATATCAACTGATCGGTAGCGGAGGCCGACAGGTCTCCCGACGCGGGGGCGTGGTCGCGCAAGGAGTAGAGTGGTGGGGATCAGGTCATCACGTACCGTCTCGGTTCCGACGCTTCCGCTTGGCAAGCAAATTCCCCAGATCGTGCACCAGACCTTCCGGACACGCCAGCTCAAGCCCGAGCTTGCGATCAACGTCGATGAAATGAAGCGCTGCAATACCGATTGGGACTATCGCTTCTACGACGATGCGGATCTGAAGGCCTACGTCCTGAAATATTATGGGCCTGACTTCGTCGCCTATTTCGACGCGATCAACGAGCAGTACGCGCCCGCGAAGGCGGATCTATTCCGATACCTTGTGATGTACCGCGAGGGCGGCCTTTATCTCGACATCAAGAGCCAGGCCACCCGGCCCTTGAACCAGGTGATCGAGCCGTCGGATCGATATCTGATCTCCCAGTGGCGGAACGGGCCGGACAGCCGCTATCCGACCTGGGGACTCCACTCCGAATTGCGAAACATTCCCGGCGGCGAGTACCAGCAATGGTTCATCCTCGCCGCGCCCGGACATCCGTTCCTCAAGGCGACGATCGAACAGGTCCTGCGCAATCTTCGGCGCTACAATCCCGTTCGCTACGGAGTCGGCAAGCAGGCGGTGCTGCGCACCACGGGGCCCATCGCCTACACCCTGGCGATCGCGCCGATCCGGCGCCAGCACCCCCACCGCATGGTCGACAGCATCGCCGACCTGGGATTCCGCTACAGCATCTACGCCGACGACGACCACCAGGCCGCGCTCGGCAATCACTACTCCAACCTGGACCAGGCCCTGATCGGGAAGCATCCCCTGACCCCGGTCGCCGTCTCGGTCCGCCGCACCGCCGAGATGGCGCGGCATTCGCTCTCCAGGGGCCGGCGGCTGCTGATGCGCCCAGCGTAGAGCGGCGCGGAAAAGCGGGGCGGCGCTCGCCGCCCCGCGCCGGGATTTCCGGCCGTCACCGCAGGTCGTAGCGGTCGGCGTTCATCACCTTGGTCCAGGCCGCCACGAAGTCCTTGACGAACCTCTCCTGCCCGTCGGTCGAGGCATAGACCTCAGCGAAGGCGCGCAGCTCGGCGTGCGAACCGAAGATCAGGTCGACCCGCGTGCCGGTCCACTTCGGTTGCTTGGTCTTGCGACCCCGCCCCTGGAACAGGTTCGGGTCGTCCGTCGGCTGCCACTCGGTGTTCATGTCGAGCAGGTTGACGAAGAAGTCGTTCGTCAGCTTGCCCGGCCGGTCGGTGAAGACGCCCGCCTTGGCGCCGCCGGCGTTGGCGCCGAGCACCCGCAGCCCGCCGACCAGCACGGTCATCTCCGGGCCGCTCAGCCGCAGGAGCTGGGCGCGGTCGACCAGGGCTTCCTCCGGCGCCATGAACTGCAGCCCGGCCTTCCGATAGTTGCGGAAGCCGTCGGAGATGGGCTCCAGCGGCGCGAACGAGGACGCGTCGGTCTGCTCCTGGGACGCGTCCATCCGCCCGGGCGCGAACGGCGCTTTGACGTCCACGCCGGCGTCCTTGGCCGCCTTTTCGATAGCGGCCGAACCCCCGAGCACGATCAGGTCCGCGAGCGACACCTTCTTGCCGCCGCCGGCAGAGGCGTTGAAGTCCTTCTGGATCGCTTCCAGCGCCTGCAGCACCTTGGCCAGCTCCGGCGGGTTGTTCACCTCCCAGTCCTTTTGCGGGGCCAGGCGGATGCGCGCGCCGTTGGCGCCGCCGCGCTTGTCCGAGCCGCGGAAGGTCGAGGCCGAGGCCCAGGCGGTCGAGACCAGTTGCGGGACCGTCAGGCCCGAGGCCAGGATCTTGGCCTTCAGCGCCTCGACGTCCTTGTCCTCGACCAGGGGGTGGTCCACCGCCGGGATCGGATCCTGCCAGATCAGCACTTCCTTCGGGACCAATGGGCCGAGGTAGCGCTGGATCGGGCCCATGTCGCGGTGCGTGAGCTTGAACCAGGCGCGGGCGAAGGCGTCGGCGAACTGGTCCGGGTGCTCCAGGAACCGCCGCGAGATCTTCTCGTACTCGGGGTCGTACCGCAGCGACAGGTCCGTGGTCAGCATGGTCGGGACCCGCTTCTTCGACGGATCGAACGGATCTGGGATCGTCGCCTCGACGCCCTTGGCCTGATACTGCTGAGCGCCGGCGGGGCTCTTGGTCAGCTCCCACTCGTACTTGAACAGGTTCTTGAAGAAAAAGTTGCTCCACTTCGTGGGCGTCTGCGACCAGGTGACTTCCGGACCGCCGGTGATGGCATCGGCGCCGCTCCCGCTGCCGTGTTTGCTCTTCCAACCGAGGCCCTGATCCTCAATCGCACCACCCTCCG
>NZ_DATELG010000312.1:0-3360 GCF_035276905.1 Phenylobacterium sp.
GACCGTCCCGTGCGCCTGGGCCGTCCGCGGCGGGTGCCGCATCTCGCCGACGCCGCCTCCGGCCCGGCCTTCACCGCCGCCGCCGGCGTCCTGCACCGCGCCGCCTTCGGCCCGCGCGAGGCGGTCTCGGCCAAGGCGCTCGCTTCGGCCAAGCTGAAGCGCGAGCCGCTCGACCCGCGCGCCAACCCGGTCGCCAAGGCCGCCGCCTGGCTGCGCGAGAACCTGTAGCGGCGCCCGGAACGTAAAGCTCAGCTGATCATTTTGCAGTGACGGCCGCGCTTGGCGGCCCATGATCGTCGTCCGTCGATCGTCGGCGGCCTGTGCTCGTACGCTTGGTCGCCCTGCCATGAAGCCACGGATCGACGCAATCGACACCTGGCGCGGCGTCGCCATCCTGTCGGTCATGGCGTTCCACTACCTGGTGCGCTTCGCCCCGCCGCTGCAGCCGACAAACGTCTACGGCTTCGACCACGCCTATTCGCCGCTGTTCGAGCTGGGAAGCTACGGCGTGCAGGTGTTCTTCGTCATCAGCGGCATGGTCATCACCATGACCCTGCTTCGAAGCCGCGACGCCCTCGAGTTCGCCTTCAATCGCTTCGCCCGCCTCTATCCGGCCTTCCTGGTCTGCATGAGCCTGACCGCGGCGTTCGTGAGCCTCGCCGGCCCCGGGGTCTTCAAGGTCAGCCTGGCGGACTATCTCGGCAACCTGACCATGCTGGGCGAGCCGCTCGGGTTCCGCTTCGTCGACGGCGCCTACTGGTCGCTGGTCGTGGAGATCACCTTCTACGCCTATGTCGCCGCGGCGTGGCTTCTCTTGAAGCAGCGGTTCTGGCTGGGGCTGATCGCCTTGGGCGTCATCGGCGCCCCGGCGGAGCGGATCAATCCGCACGTGGCCGACCTGCTCCTGATCGCCCGCTACATGCCCTACTTCCTGGCCGGGATGTCGGCCTGGTTCATCCTCAAGGAAAAGCGCCGTGCCGCCGGGGCCTGGCTCGGGCTCGCGGCGCTGGCGCTTTACGGCTTCCACGCTGGGACCCTGACTCTGGCGGGAAAGCCGTCGGCCTTGTGCGCGGCCGTCGTCCTGGGCGCGATCTGCCTGCTGATCGCGAGCGTGGCGGCCGACGCAGGCGTCCCGCTCCTGGCCTGGATCGGCCGGCTCTCCTATTCGCTCTACCTGATCCACCAGCGGGTGGGCGTGACCGTGATCGAGCACGCCAAGGCCTGGGGGCCGGACTGGCTGGCGATCGCGCTGGCCGCCGGCCTCTGCCTGGGTCTCGCCTGGGCGTCCTACACCTTCGTCGAAAAGCCCGCCGCCAGCGCGCTGAGGGCGCTGTGGCGCAAGCGGCCGGCTCGCGCGCGCGTGCAACCTCCAACATCCGCTCTTCCCCGCGAAAGCGGGGACCCAGGTTTTTTTGTCTGAGCCGCCGAGGCGGCTGCACCGCCTGAAACGAAAAACGCCTGGATCCCCCTTTCGAGGGGACGAGCGGACAAGGAAGCGGACGCGCTTCAGTTCGGCGCCGGGACTACCTTCGGGACGATCTCATGCGGCGCCGGCGCGACGTCGGCCGGCGGGACCACCACGTTCGGGCCGCCCGGGGCGCACGGCGCCCAGGCGTAGGTGTAGCTTTCCGGATGCCAGATCCAGGATCCGCAGGCGTAGGGCTCGCTCTGCGCGGCCAGCGGCGGGGAGGCGTAGGCGGGATAGGCCGGATACGCGGAGTAGTCGTAGTAGCCGTAGTAGGGGTAGGACCAGGCGCCGCCCAGCGCCAGGCCCAGGCCGAATCCGGCCAAGGGCCACCCCCAACCGTAACCATAATGATAATGGCCGGGGTAGCCGCGATATCCGTGGCGCCGGCCGTAACCGCGGTATCCGCCGTAGCCATGGTAGCCGCCGCGGCCGCTCCAGGCATGGCCGCCGCCCATATGTCCGCCCCAGTGCTGGGCTGCGGCCGGCGCCGGGATCGCGGCCAGGGCTGCCGCGCTCGCCAGGGCGATGAGGCTGCTCTTCATCGTCGCCTCCATCGCGGCCGTCGCCCGTCCACGTCCGCGCAAACGTCCATCAAGGCGATTTTACGCCTGCGTCAGCGGTGCGGACACAGGATTTCCGGGGTGGCGCAAAGCAGCCGGCGGCGCTTTGTCGCCGCTGCCTGAGTCCCTGTGGAACAAGCACCATTTTAGATGTTCGTCCGCGTCGACGGAGGTCCGACTCACGATATGCGCTTAACCCTCGATTAAGGATGTTGGTCGCCAATAGTAACTCATCCTTAAGCAGGAACGTTCGGGGGTGGGTCGCCGGGCGTTCTGGGTCGCACACTGGAAGGACGCAGGGGTCCAATGGCCATTTCTCTAACCGCGCCGCGCGCTACGGAATTGAAGCCGCGCATAGTCGTCTTCGGCGTCGGCGGCGCTGGCGGCAACGCCGTCAACAACATGATCGAAGCCGGGCTGGAGGGCGTCGAGTTCGTCGTCGCCAACACGGACGCCCAGCAGTTGCAGTTCTCCAAGACCGAGCGCCGCATCCAGCTCGGCGTGCAGGCGACGCAAGGGCTCGGCGCCGGCGCGCATCCGGAAGTCGGCATGAGCGCGGCCGAGGAGTCGATCCCGGAGATCGGCGAGCATCTCGACGGCTCGCACATGGTGTTCATCACCGCCGGCATGGGCGGCGGCACCGGCACCGGCGCGGCCCCGATCATCGCCAAGTGCGCCCGCGAGCGCGGCATCCTGACCGTCGGCGTGGTGACCAAGCCCTTCCACTTCGAGGGCCGCCACCGCATGCGCCTGGCCGACGCCGGCATCAACGAGCTGCAGCGCTATGTCGACACCCTGATCGTCATCCCGAACCAGAACCTGTTCCGTGTCGCCAACGAGCGGACGACCTTCGCCGAGGCCTTCGGCATGGCCGACCAGGTCCTGCACTCCGGCGTGCGTTCGATCACCGACCTGATGGTGCTGCCCGGCCTGATCAACCTCGACTTCGCCGACGTCCGCACGGTCATGACCGAGATGGGCAAGGCGATGATGGGCACGGGCGAGGCGGCCGGCGACGACCGCGCCCTGATGGCCGCCCAGAACGCGATCCAGAACCCGCTGCTGGACGAGGTCTCGCTGAAGGGTGCCAAGGCCGTGCTGGTCAATGTCACCGGCGGCCTCGACATGACCCTGCTGGAAGTCGACGAGGCGGCCAACGCCATCGCCGAGCAGGTCGATCCGGAAGCCAACATCATCTTCGGCGCCGCCTTCGACCCGACGCTGGACGGCGTGATCCGCGTCTCGGTGGTGGCCACCGGCATGGACGGCGCCTCGATCGCCGCGATCGAGCCGAAGTTCGAGCGCCGCGCCAACACCACCGCCCAGCCGCTG
>NZ_DATELG010000313.1:0-2680 GCF_035276905.1 Phenylobacterium sp.
GTCGGCGTGCTCAAGCTCAACACCAGTTTCAGCCGGACGGTGAGCGGCGACCGGATCCTCGGCATCACCGGTTCCCGCGCCGCCTTCCTGGCCGGCAGCCGTTGGACCGGACCGGCCAGCGTCCTGTTCGACGAAGCCGTCGCCCGCGTCTTCGACGGCGAAGACGGCGTCGCGCGGTTGATCACACGGGGCGAGGCCGGCAAGGCTTCCTTCGTCCTGCGGCTCGACGTGCGCGACTTCGCGGCGGTCTATCTGAGCGGGCCCAAGGCGGCGCCGACGGTGGTGGTGCGCATGCGCGCGGTGCTGATCCGTGCGAACGACCGCAGCCTGGCCGGCGAGAAGATGTTCGAGGCCCGGGTGCGCGCCGGCGAGAACCGGGTCGGCGCCATCGTCGAGGCCTTCAACGAGGCGGTCGGCGGGACTTTGACGGAATTGGTCGGGTGGACGGACGTCGTGGCCGCCGCCGGCTAGAACGTGACAGCTTCAAGTGGATACCGGTTGAAGCGCCCGTCACACTCTAAACCTATGAAGATAGAACCTTTTTGTCCGTTTCAGATGATCCCATCTGAAACGGAAAGGGTCTAGAGCGGGACTCCATTACACGGAACCGTACCCGGCGTTGGCGAGGTAGTTCGCGCACTCCTGGGGGCTGAAGCGGTCGAGGAGTTGGCCGGCTTTGCGCCAGGTGGCCTCGATGTCCCTGGGCTGGGCCTGGCGCATCAGGTGCTTGAGCTTGGCGAAGACCTGCTCGATCGGATTGAGATCGGGGCTGTAGGGCGGCAGGAAGATGAGGTGAGCGTCCCTGGCGCGGATGGCGGCGCGAGCCGCCTTTCCCTTGTGGCTGCCGAGGTTGTCCATGATCACCACGTCGCCGGACTGGAGCACGGGGGCCAGGATCTTCTCGACGTAGAGCAGGAAGGCCTCGCCGTTGATCGGGCCGTCGAGGACGAAGGGGGCGTCGATCCTGTCGTGCCTGAGCGCCGCGATGAAGGTCAGGGTCTTCCAGTGGCCATGGGGCGCATAAGCTCTTAGGCGCCGGCCGCGCGGCCCCCACCCGCGCAGGGGCGCCATGTTGGTCTTGATCCAGGTCTCGTCGATGAACACCAGGCGCGAGGCCTCGATCCGCCCCTGGTGCGCCCGCCAGCGGGTCCGGCGGCGGGCCACGTCAGGCCGCGTTTGCTCCTCGGGCAGCAGCGTTTTTTTTGAAGCTCAGCCCCTCGGCATGGACGAACACCCAGACCGCCCGCGGCTGGGTCTTGATCCCTCGCTCGGCAAGCTCCGCCGTCAGCCCCCGCAACGTGAACGGACCCGCCGCGATCCGCCGCCGAAGCCACTCGGCGACCTCGCCAGACAGCGTCCGCGGCTTATAGCCTCCGACCTGGGCCGGAGCCGCAGACCCGGTCTCCCGCTCCCGTCGCGTCCACTTCGACACGCACGAAGGACTTATCTTCAGCGCCGCTGCGATCTCCCGGTGGGTCTCCCCCGCCGCCTTCCGCGCCAGCGCCCGCTCGCGCAGATCCATCGAATAGGGAGCCGTCATCCGTGCTGGCCTCCCGCCCAGCACGAACGATGAATCAGATCGCCGCTGATTTGAGAATCCCGATTCCGTCAGATCGGGTCACGCTCTAGCGCTCGCCTATCCCCCGCAGCCGCTTGGCGGCGGTGACCGTGTTCTTGAGCAGGCAAGCGACAGTCATCAGCCCCACCCCGCCCGGCACCGGCGTGATCGCGCCGGCGACCTGCGCGGCCGATCTGAAATGGACGTCGCCGACCACCTTGGTCTTGCCCTGCGCGGCCTTCACCGGATCGCGGAACGGGACGCGGTTGATGCCGACGTCGATCACCGTCGCGCCGGGCTTGATCCAGTCGCCGCGCACCATTTCCGGCCGGCCGACCGCGGCCACGACAATGTCGGCCTCGCGTACGACATCGGGCAGGTCGCGCGTGCGCGAATGGGCGATGGTCACTGTGCAGTCGGCGGCCAGGAGCAGTTGCGCCACCGGCTTGCCGACCAGGACCGAGCGGCCGATCACCACCGCCCGCTTGCCGCTGAGGTCGCCCAGGGTCTCGCGCAGCATGATCATACAGCCCAGCGGCGTGCAGGGCGTCAGCGCCGGCAGGCCGCTGGCCAGGCGCCCGGCGTTGACCACATGGAGCCCGTCGACGTCCTTGTCGGGATCGATCGCCGCCAGCACGCACCGCTCGTCCAGCCCTTCGGGCAGGGGCAACTGCACCAATATGCCGTGGATCGCCGGATCGGCGTTCAGCTCGCCGATCAGGGCCAGCAGCTCGGCCTGGCCGGTGTCGGCGCCGAGCCGGTGGGTGAGCGAATGCATGCCCACCGCCAGGGAATGCTCGCCCTTGGAACGGACATAGATTTCGCTGGCCGGATCGGCGCCGACCAGTACGACGGCCAGGCCGGGCCGCAGGTTGTGGGACCTCTTCAGCTGCGCTACCTCCTGGGCCACCTCGGCGCGCAGTCGCTCGGCCAGGATCTTGCCGTCGATGATCTGGGCCTGGGGCATCGGGGTCTCCGCAGCGGGGACCTCCGACTAGCCGTTCAACCTTCGCCGCGCAACGCGGCAGGATGCAAGATGACCAAGTTCGGCAAGGCCTTCACCAAGTTCGCCACCGCGACCGCCCGGGCGACCGGCCGGCCGTTGAGCTTCGCCATCTGCTG
>NZ_DATELG010000314.1:0-6211 GCF_035276905.1 Phenylobacterium sp.
GGCGAGATCGACCTGATGATCTCCGACGTGGTGATGCCGGGGATGCAGGGGCCGGACCTGCTGAAGGCCGCCCGCGACTATCTGGGCGCCGCGCCGGTGATGTTCATCTCCGGCTATGCGGAGTCCGAGTTCTCGGACCTCTTGGAGGGCGAGAGCAACATTTCCTTCCTGCCCAAGCCGATCGACATCAAGACCCTGGCCGAGCGCGTGAAGCAGGAGCTGCAGAAAGCGGCCTGAGCCGCGGCCGCCTCCTGGCCGATTTCGGGACAGAACGTTGTTCCGTCTTGATCCGGGAGGCGCCGTCTGAGGCGAATTTCCCGTTCTGGGCGTGGCGTCCGGTACAGCAGCGGGGCGCCGCTGTTCATAAGTCAAGTCTTTGATTTATCGGGGTTCTATCCCCGGCGTCGGCCTTCCTGGCCGCAAATGATTCGCTTCTGGCACGAGCCCTGCTCTCCTCCTGTCCCGAGAGCCGCATCGGGGCGGCTGCAGGGGCTAGACGAAGATGAAGATGATCAAGGCGCTGACGGCTTCGGTTGTGATGGCGGCGGCGGTGATGGGTGCCAGCGCCTCGCAGGCGGCCATCCTGGTTTCGGACTTCACCGTCGACCGCGCGACTGGCGGCCTTGGCGTCTCGGCGCCCTATGGCGAAGTGGTCGTCAATGACGCTGGCGGAAAGCTCGCATTTGCGGTCACGCTGTTTGACAATCTGAGATTCCGATACGCGCCAGATAGCAATCATTGGTCGTTCGGCTTCAACCTAAGCAATCCTTCGGGCATTTCGGTGAGCGGCGTCACGGATAACGGTAGCGTCGGAAGCTTTTCCTTTATCAACCACTCGGTGACCCAGTCGGGATTCGGGACCTTCCAGTTGGCGATGGACTGCGACACGGGCTGCGACACCAGTTGGAATTCGAACTCGCCGAGCGTGCTGAACTTCACGGTGGCCGGTCCGAGCGCGCTCACCGTTAATGACCTCACGAGGAACGTCAGCAGCTACTACTTCGCGTCCGACGTCACCAACACCATAGGCGGCACCGGCAACATCGGGGCGAGTTCGATCACCATCACGGCCGTGCCGGAGCCGGCGACCTGGGCCATCATGCTGATGGGCTTCGGCGGCCTGGGCGCGATGCTGCGCCAGCGTCGCCAGCAAGTGGCGCTCGTCCGCGCCTAAGGGTGCGCCGACGTGCAATCTGAAGGAAGCCCCGGCCGCGGCCGGGGCTTTCGCTCGTTCAGCGCCATCGGACCGCGCCGCAGCGCCGCGGCGCTTGCGCTTGTGTTCGACGGCGCACGGCCCCAAACATCGGCCTTTCCCGCAGCTTCCCGGCGAGTCCCATTCCGTGTCCGAGCCCACCGCCGCCCGCAAGCCGCTGACCGAGGCGGATGTCGTCAACATGTGCAACGCCGCCGTGGCCGCGGGCCGGCCCCAGGAGGCCGAGGACCTCTATCGCGGCCTGCTGAAGGCCTTTCCGTCGCCGGCGGGGGCGATCAACCTCGCCTTGCTGATGCAGGAGCAGAGGCGGTTCGCCGAGGCCGAGGCGGTGCTGCTGGAGATGCAGGCGAAGCGGCCCGAGGAGCCGTCGCTGCGCTGGCATCTGGGCTTCGTTCAATTGCGGCAAGGTCGCTACGGCGAGGGCTGGCCGAACTACGCCTTTCGCCCCGCGCGCCTGGGCTGGGACCAGCGGCTGAGCTTCCCGGAATGGCGGGGCGAGCCGGTGCGCTCGCTGCTGGTGCTGCCGGAGCAGGGGCTCGGCGACCAGATCATGTTCGCCCGCTTCATTCCCCTGCTGAAGGCGCGTGGGATCGAGGTCACCCTGCTCTGCGCGCCGGTCCTGGTGCGCCTGTTCGAACGCCTGGGCGTGAAGGTGGTGGCCGCGACCGGCGGGGTCGACATCGCCCGCCACGACGCCTGGACGCACGCCGGCTCGCTGCCGGGCCTGTTCCGGGTGGCGGCGGCGACGATCCCGAACGCCCCTTACCTCCCGGCGAGGCCGGCCTTGGGGGATGGCGCAGGCTTCGTCGGCAGAGGCAGCCAGGCGCATTCCAACGACAAGAACCGCTCGCTGCCGGACGAGATGATCGCCGAGGTGCTGCGCTGGCCGGGCGTTCGCGGCCTGGAACCCGAGCAGACCGGCGCCGTCGACATGGAGGCGACCGCCCGGATCGTCGAAGGGCTGGACCTGGTGATTTCCGTGGACACCGCCGTCGCCCACCTGGCCGGCGCGATGGGCAAGCCCTGCTGGGTGCTGCTGCCCTACGTCGGCGACTGGCGCTGGCCGCACGACGCGCCGGCGACGCCGTGGTATCCCTCGGTGCGTCAGTTCCGTCAGCCCAGCGCTGGCGATTGGCGGAGCGTGCTGGACGAGGTGCGCCAGGCGCTCGACCAGCGGCGGAAGGGCTAGAGGCCATAAGCGAGCCGGCGAAGCGGAAACCAGTCGCCGGCTTTCGCGCGGGCGCGGTGGGCGCAGGTGCGATCGGGGCGAGCGCGATGGGCGCCGTGGCGATCGGCGCGCTGGCGCTGGCCACGGTCGCCATCGGCAGCCTGGCGATCGGTCGCCTGGCGGTCGGGCGGGTCCGGATCCGGCGTCTGGAGGTCGACGAGCTGACCGTCGGCCGGCTGATTCTTCGGGATCGCCCCACGCCCGACGCGCACTGAACGCGCCGTCCGCATCCAAAGCGCCGCCTCTTCGTTCCCGCCTCCAATGGGGGCGATGAGCGGAGGCGCCCGATGATCGAGCAGACGGTCGAAATTCCTACAGCCGGCGGCGCTGCGCCCACCTTCATCGCCCACCCTGAGCGCGAGGGGCCGCATCCGCTGGTCATCGTCTTCATGGACGCGCCCGGCGTGCGCGAGGAACTGCGCGACATGGTCCGCCGGCTGGCCGCGGTCGGCTACTATGTGATGCTGCCGAACCTCTACTACCGGACCGGGGAGGCGGAGCCTGCAAATCTCACGGCCCTGCCGGCCAACCAGGCGCGCGAGCAGCTGTTCGACTTGGTAGGCACGCTGTCCATGGCCCAGGTGATGGAGGACGCCGAGGCGCTGCTGGACTTCGCCGACCGCGATCCGGCCGCCAGCCCCGGCCGCGCCGGCTGCATCGGCTACTGCATGAGCGGCCAGTATGCGGTGAACTTCGCCGCCCGTCATCGCGAGCGCATCGGGGCGGCGGCCTCGATCTACGGGGTCAAGCTGGTCACCGACCAGGACGACAGCCCGCACCTGATGCTCGGCAAGGCGACGGCGGAGTTCTATTTCGGCTGCGCCGAGCACGACAGCTGGTCGCCGCTGGAGATGGTCGAGGCCCTGGAGCAGGCGGCCAAGACCTATGCGCCGAACACCACCGAGGTGGAACTCTATCCCGGCGCGCACCATGGCTTCGCCTTCCCCGAGCGGCCTGTCTACGACAAGGTCGCCGCCGAGCGGCACTGGGAGCGTCTGTTCGCCCTGTTCCGCCGGCGTCTGCAGTCGCCCGCGACGGTCGCGGCGACGACGGCCGTGTAATTTGCGAGGGCGCGGCTGGCGGCCCTTGCCGTAAGCGTCCAGTGCGTCATAAAGCGCAGGCGTAACACCATGTAACATGAGGCCCGCCATGCTGAGCCGCCGCACCCTCCTGACGACCGCAGGCGCGGCGGCGCTGGTGGGCTGTGCGACGGAGAGCGACTGGGGCCCGGCGTCGGAGACCGGACCTGTTGCGAGCGCGAGCCCGGCGCACGCCAGGGCGGCGGCGAGCCCCAGCGCCAGGCTTACGGCGACGCTCGAACAGTTCTTCGCCGAGGCGATCGCCGAGAGCCCGCAGTTCGCCACCAGCCTCGGCGTCGACAAGGACGCCTACGCCGCCGCCAAGTCGAAGCTGGACGACCAGTCGCTGGCCAAGCTGGATCACATGCGCGCGCTGAACGCCGACCAGCTGAAGCGGATGCAGGCGATCGACCGCGCCCGCCTTACCGGCATGGATGCGGTCAACTATGACGCGGTCATCTTCGGCCTGCAGACCACCGCCGAGGCGGACCAGGCCTTCCCCTACGGCGTCCAGGGCGCCGGCGCGCCCTATGCCGTCAGCCAGCTGACCGGCTCCTACCAGAGCGTGCCGAACTTCCTGGCGACCCAGCACACCATCGAGACCAAGGCCGACGCCGACGCCTATCTCGCCCGCCTGGCGGCCTTCGGCGAGGTGATGGACCAGGAGACCGAGCGGGTCCGCCGCGACGTGGCCTTGGGCGTGATCCCGCCTGACTTCGTCGTCGACCGCACGCTCACCCAGATGAAGGCGCTGTTCGTCGCGCCGGAGATGTCGACCCTGGTCACCTCGGTCGCGGACCGCGCCTACAAGAAGAACATCGCTGGCGACTACGCCGGCCAGGCCTCGAAGATCTACAGCGACAAGGTGGCGCCGGCGCTCAGCCGCCAGATGGACCTGATGCGCGAGATCCGCCCCAAGGCGGTGCATGACGCCGGCTGCTGGCGGCTGCCCGATGGCGAGGCCTATTACGCCCTGTCGCTCAAGGTCGGCACGACCACCACCATGAGCCCGGACGACGTGCACCAGATGGGGCTCGACCAGGCCAGGGAACTGTCCGCCCGCGCCGACGCGCTGCTGAAGAAGCAGGGGATGTCCAAGGGCTCGGTCAGCCGGCGGATCCGCGCGCTTTACGGCGACAGGCGCTACATCTACCCCAACACCGACGCAGCCAAGGCCAAGCTGGTCGAGGACCTCAACGCCCAGGTCCAGGACATGCAGGGTCGGCTGCCGCAGTATTTCGGCACGCTTCCGAAGGCGAGCGTCGAAATCAAGCGGGTGCCGAAGTTCATCGAGGTTGGCGCGCCGGGCGGCTACTACAACAACGCCAGCCTCGATGGCGCACGGCCGGGGATCTACTGGATCAATCTGCGCAACACCGCCGAAACGCCCCGCTGGGCGCTGCCGACGCTGACCTATCACGAAGCCATTCCCGGCCATCACCTGCAGCTGTCGCTGCAGCAGGAGGCGAACCTGCCGATGATCCGGCGCGCGGCCTTCTATTCGGCCTACGGCGAGGGCTGGGCGCTCTACGCCGAGCAGCTGGCCATGGAGATGGGGGTCTACCAGGATAATCCCCTCGGCGAGGTCGGCTACCTGCAGTCGGCCCTGTTCCGCGCGGCGCGCCTGGTGGTCGACACCGGCCTGCACGCCAAGCGCTGGAGCCGCGAGCAGGCCATCGCCGCCATGGCCGACATCGACGGCGAACCGGCCTCCAGCGTGGCCACCGAGATCGAGCGCTACTGCGTCTGGCCCGGCCAGGCCTCCAGCTACATGGTGGGCAAGCTCACCTGGCTTCGTCTGCGCGACAAGGCGCGCGCCGCGCTGGGCGAGAGGTTCGACATCCGCCAGTTCCACGACGCGGGCCTGCTGTCGGGCAACATGCCGCTGATCGCGCTGGAGCCGGTCATCGACGGCTACGTCGCCCGCAGCGGGGGAGCCGCGGCGGCCTAACGGAGGTTGCTGACACCGGGGTGTCAGCAGGCGCAGGCTAGGTGTCGGCGCGCAAAGCTGCTCCTGGAGATATCGCCATGGCCGAAGAACTCGTTTTCTACACCAACCCGATGTCGCGCGGCCGGATCGTGCGCTGGATGCTGGAGGAGGTGGGCCAGCCCTACCGCACCCAGGTCCTCGACTATGCTGAGAGCATGAAGTCGCCGGCCTATCTGGCGATCAACCCTATGGGCAAGGTCCCGGCCTTGACCCACGGCGTGACGGTGATCACCGAAGGCGCGGCGATCTGCGCCTACCTCGCCGACGCCTTCCCGCAGGCGGGCCTGGCCCCGCCGCCGGCGGATCCGGAGCGCGGCCCCTATTATCGCTGGCTGTTCTTCGCCGCCGGTCCGCTCGAGTCGGCGTTGACCAACCGGCGGCTTGGCGTCGAGGTCAGTCCGGAGCAGCAGCGGATGGCCGGCTACGGCTCCTACGCCCAGGTGATGGACGCGCTGGAGCAGACCCTCGACGGCCGCGAATATCTGGCCGGCGGCCGGTTCAGCGCCGCGGACCTGTATCTTGGCGCAAACCTCGATTACGCCATGAACTTCGGCGCGGTGGAGAAGCGGCCGGCCTTCGAGGCCTACGTCGCCCGGCTGCGCAAGCGCCCGGCCTATGTACGCGCCTCCGAGATCGACAACGGGCTGGTGGCCGCGCAGCAGCCGGCGTAGGCGCTCCTCCCGCCGCTCTTCCCCGCGAAA
>NZ_DATELG010000315.1:0-8141 GCF_035276905.1 Phenylobacterium sp.
GGCCGGCGCCGACGGGCCGAAGATCCGCGCCCGCTACACCGAGCTGGTGCGCCGGCTGCACCCGGACTCCAACGGCGGCGACCGCGCCGGCGAGCACCGCCTGCAGAAGGTGATCCGCGCCTACCAGGCGCTGCGCAAGGCAGGGATGGTGTAGCTCCGCTGCTCAGTCCGCCTGCGGCTTCTCGCAGCGCGACTTCCGTCCCGCGATCCGGCAGCGGTTCACGACGCGGCCGTCGAGGTCCCAGACCTTGGCGTTCCAGCGATCGGCGGCCTGGCGCTCCAGGGTCATGTAGCCGAAGCCTGCGATCCAGCTGGAGAAGGACCCGACCGTCGTTCCCGGCGCCGGGGCCGCGCCGGCCGGCAGGACCTTCGGCATGGGGACGGTGTCCTCCTGGGTGCCGGAGAAGCCGGCGATGAACTGGCTGGGGTGATCGCTGGAGAAGCTGATCTGCTCCCAGATGTGGACGTGGCCGGAGAGGACGAGGCCGACGCCTTTTGGCAGGATCGCCGGATTCTGTTCGGCGAACACCGACTGGATGCCCGGCGTCGCCGGCTTCAGCCCGCCAAGCTCGTTGGTGAAGCCGAGGATCGGCTTGTGCAGCGCAAGGATCGTATAGCGCCCTCGCCGCGACAGCCGGTCGAGCGTCGCATAGTCCGCAGCGAACTGGGCGTGCTGGGGCGCGTCCGCCGAAGCGGGCTTGGTCCCGGCCGTGGTCATGTCCAGCACCACCACCTGGGCGCCGCCGCCCAGCGGCACGGCGTAGGGCGGCCGGTCGTCGCTGGCGATGTCGCGCGCGGGGTCGTTGCAGTCGCTTATCGCCGTCAGCGGCCGCGGGTCGATGAAGCGCATCCAGCCCTGGCCGGCGCGGGCGCAGTCCTCGTGGTTGCCGCGCACGGCGATCCAGGGGGCGGCGGCCAGCAGCGGCGCAGCAGGCGCGAAGAAGTCGGCCTTCCAGGCGTCCCAGCCGTAGCCCCAGGGCGAGCCGGCGCAGGCCGCGGCCTTGTCCGCTGCGCAGGGGTTCTCGCGGTACTCGTAGTCGCCGACGTGGATCACCAGGTCGGGCTTCCAGGCCGCCGCGCGGGCGGCGACGCGAGCGAAGGGATAGGCGGCCGGATCGTTGCAGGCCTGGTAGGCGTCGGGCGCCTTCAGCCGGCAGCCCGTGTCGCCGATCACCACGATGCGACGGACCAGCGGCCCCGGCAGCGGCAGCCGCCGGCCCGCCACCGCCGCCCGCCGCGCACCCCTCGGCAGCTGCCCCTCGCAGGTCAGCACCGGGAACGCCGCAGGCTTGCTGAGCTCCGGCGCCGAGGCGGTCGGCCGCACCGGGAGCGTTCCCGCCGCGGCCCGCTGGCTCATGGGACGCCGACGGCCGTCGACCGTGAGCGCCGGGCAGGCCTTGGCGTCGGTGATCACCCGCGCTTGGGCCGCCCCATCCTCGCCGAGCACGACCATGGTCGAAAGCTCGGCCGCCTGGGCCCCGGCCGCCAGCGCAAGGCTCGCCGCCGCCGCCGCCAGGACCGGACGCCCAAGGTTCGCCATCTGCTTGCTCCGTCGGAAAATTGAGCGGCCGCGAAGCAGCCGTCTCCCCCTTGCAAATTCGCAGAGGGGAAAGGCGTGTCAGCGCGAAAATCTCAAGCGCAACTTCTCTCGCGAATGTTTCACCAACATGGCAAGGCCCGCCCACAACTTCTTACGCCATTGAAATTGCGCCTGGTTTAGATGGCCGTCACGGAACTGACATCAATATTGAGATATCTCAATTTTCACTTCCCTTGCGGTCAGTCCCCTCCAGCAGTCATGGACCTGCCTCCACTCCAGGCTCAACCACGCCGCGCCCGCCTGTTCCTGCGCGCGGCGACAGCGGGACGTCCGAAGCTGCGTATCCTGATCGTCGAAGACGACGTCGAGGCCGCCCGCTACATGGCCGACGACCTGGCCGGATTCGGGCTGGAGGTGACCGTCGTCCATGACGGCGTGGCCGCGGCGGCGCCCGGCGTCGGCGACGGCGACTACGACGTGCTGATCCTCGACCGCATGCTGCCGTCCTGCGACGGCCTTACGCTTCTGCGGCAGCTGCGGGCGCGCGGCGTCGAGACCCCGGCGTTGTTCCTCACCGCCATGGGCGCGGTCGCCGACCGCGTCGCGGGCCTGGAAGGCGGCGGCGACGACTATGTGGTCAAGCCGGTCGACTCGGTGGAGCTGCACGCCCGCATCCAGGCCCTGGCGCGGCGGCGGGTTCGGCCGGCGGCGGAGGCCAGCCTGCTGGTCTGCGGCGACCTGGAGCTCGACCGGCTGAACCGGGCCGCCCGGCGCGGCGGCGAGGCGATCGCCCTCCTGCCGCTCGAGTACCGTCTGCTCGAGGTGCTGATGCTGGCCCGCGGCCAGACCGTCACCCGCAAGATGCTGCTCGAGCAGGTGTGGAACTTCCGCTTCGACCCGCGGACCAACATCGTCGAGACCCACATCTGCCGCCTGCGCGCCAAGGTGGACGGCGCCGGCCGCGCGCCGCTGATCCGCACGATCCGCGGGTCGGGCTATCTGCTCGCCGAGAGCTGAGGCCATGGCCGGGGGACCCGCGATGCGCAGGCTCTGGCGCCGCACCGGCGTGCGCCTCCTGGCGCTTCAGGCCGCGGCGCTGATCCTCGCCTTCGGCCTGACCGGAGCGTTCGCCCGGATCTCCATCGAGCGTCTCGCCGAACAGGGCATGCGCGCCGACGTGGCCGGCGAGACCCGCTCTCTGGACGACGAGTGGCGGCGCAAGGGCGCCGGCCACCTGCCCTACACCATCGCCAAACGGCAGCGGCTCTGGCACGGGTTCGAGTACGGCCTGGCCTCCCCTGCCGGCGCCGGGCTGGGCGGCGCGCCGCAGCTGGCGGCGCTGCAACGCGAGGGCTGGAGCACCGCGCGGACCGCCACGGGCGCGGTCCTGGCCTACACCGAACGGCTGCCCGACGGCGGCTGGCTCACCGTCGGCCGCAATCTCGCCAACGAGCAGCGGCAGCTCGACGCCCTCACCGGCCTCCTGGCGCTGAGCGGCGCGGCCGGGGTGGCCATCTGCCTGACCACCGCCTGGCTCGCCACCCGCTGGACCTGGGGCCGCGTCGATCAGCTGTCGGCCACCGCCGCCCAGGTCGCCGAAGGGCGGCTGGACGTTCGCGCGCCGGTGGGGCGCCGCGCGAGCTCCGACGAGCTCGACGAGCTGAGCCTGGCCTTCAACCAGATGCTGGACCGCATCGGCCGGCTCATCGACGAGCTGCGCCGGGTCACCACCGACGTCGCCCACGACATGCGCCGGCCGCTGAACCGGGTGCGCCAGAAGCTCGAGCGCCTCGCCCGGGCCACCGAGCAGACGCCGGCGGTGGCCGAGGAGGTGCGCCGCCTGGAAGTCGACTTCCTGGAGATCATCCACACCTTCGACGCCCTCCTGCAACTCGCCGAGATCGAGGGCCGCCTGCGTCCGCAGAGCCGCGTCGACCTCGCCGCGGTGGCCGAGCGGGTCGCCGAGGCCCTGCGCCCCGACATCGAGGAGAGCGGCCGCAGCCTGGAGACCCGGCTGGAGGCGGCGGCGGTGGCGGGCGACACCGACCTGCTCGCCCAGGCGCTGGCGAACCTGCTGGAGAACGCGCTGCGCCACACCCCAGAGGGGTCGCGGATTGCGGTCGAGGTCCAATCGGGCGACGCGCCGCGGCTGCTGGTGCGGGACGACGGCCCCGGAATCCCGGCGGCCTTGCGCGAACGTGCGCTCGCCCCCTTCGGCCGGCTGGAGGCCAGCCGCACCACGCCGGGCTCGGGCCTGGGGCTCGCCATCGCCGCCTCCGTCGCGACCCGCCACGGCGGGCGGCTGGAGCTGGGCGACGCAGGCCCGGGTCTGGAGGTCGCGATCGCCTTCCCGCCAGGCGCAGCCTAGACCATTCGCCGCCGAAGTGGACGCCGGTTCGGCGCAGCGAATGGTCTAACTTCAAAAACTTATGAGCCCCGCGCCGCGAACCAGGGGACCATGCGGCTGATCGCGTCCTGGACCTCGGCGGTGGAGACGGCGAAGCTGAAGCGCATGAAGCGGCCGCCGTCGACCGGGTCGAAGTCGAGGCCGGGCGCGGTGGCGACCCCGGTGTCCCGCAACAGCCGCTCGCAGAAGGCCAGGCTGTCGTCGGTCAGGTGGCCGATGTCGGCCCAGATGTAGAAGGCGCCGTCCGGCGGGGCGATCGAGGCCAGGCCGAGCTTCGGCAGAGCTTCCAGAAGCAGCTGGCGGTTCTTGCGATAGACGGCGACGTGGCTCTCCAGCTCCTCGCGCGCGTCCATGGCCGCCAGGCCCGCGTGCTGGCTGAGCGCCGGGGCGGTGAGGAAGAGGTTGCCGACGTAGGCCCGCGCCCGCTGAGCCGCCTGGCCGGGCGCCACCAGCCAGCCCAGCCGCCAGCCGGCCATGCTGAAGTATTTCGAGAAGCTGTTCACCACCAGGGCCGCGGGCTCGAACTCCAGCATCGAGCGCGTCGCCGCGCCGTAGCTCAGGCCGTGGTAGATCTCGTCGGAGATGATGCGGATGTCGCGCTCGCGACAAACCTTGGCGATGGCGGCGAGTTC
This sequence comes from Phenylobacterium sp., assembly GCF_035276905.1. Classification (GTDB taxonomy): domain Bacteria; phylum Pseudomonadota; class Alphaproteobacteria; order Caulobacterales; family Caulobacteraceae; genus Phenylobacterium. Next base: position 4,580 of record NZ_DATELG010000315.1, read on the forward strand.
GCCTTCCTCGATGATCGAGCCCGTCGGATTGGCGGGACTGGCGACGATCACCCCCGCCGGCGCCGGGTCGAGCGCCGCCAGCGCCGCCGCCGTCAGCTGGTAGCGCTCCGCCGGTCCGCAGCCGATCTCCACCGGGACCAGGTGCAGCGCCTTCAGCGTGTTGCGGTAGGCGACGTAGCCCGGCCGGGCGATGGCGATCCGCTCGCCCGGCTCGAACGCCGACGACAGCGCCAGCACCAGTGCCGGCGAGGCGCCGCAGGTCAGCACCACCGCCTCGGGATCGACCGTGACGCCGTAGGTCTCCTGGTAGTGGCGAGCGATGCGCGCGGTGAGCTCGGCGCTCTCCCAGTAGCCCATGGCTTCGGTGTCCAGCACCCGATGCGCCACCTCCAGCGCGGCCTTGGGCGCGCCGGTCGACGGCTGGCCGAACTCCATGTGCACGATCGAGCGCCCCTCGGCCTTCAGCCGATGGGCGATGCGGCTGAGCTGGATGGCGTAGAACGGCGCGATCTCGGCGGGCATGGGCGTGGGTTAGCCCCCACGTCCATCTCTGTCATCCCGGAAGCCGCGCAGCGGCTGTCCGGGATGACACTGGAAGGGGGAGAGCCCGCGGCCTTGACCTTGCGCCTTCGGGACGCGAAGGGGGGCTCGAAGTCGGGAAGGGCGTTCATGACCACCACCACAGCTGCGCCGAGGACGGTCGCCGAGAGGCCTCCGGGCGCGCCGTCGAACCGCCGCGTCCTGGTCGCCAGCCTGGTCGGCACGGCGGTGGAGTTCTACGACTTCTACATCTACGCCACCGCCGCCTCGCTGGTGCTGGGGCCGCTGTTCTTCCCGGCGGTTTCGGCCTCGGCCCAGCTGCTCAGCTCCTACGCCACCTTCGCCGTCGCCTTCTTCGCCCGGCCGCTGGGCGCGGCCTTCTTCGGCCACTTCGGCGACCGGATCGGGCGCAAGTCGACCCTGGTCGCCTCGCTGATGACCATGGGCGGCTCGACGGTGCTGATCGGTCTGTTGCCGGGCTACGCCCAGATCGGGTGGGCGGCGCCGCTCCTGCTCTGCGTGCTGCGTTTCGGCCAGGGCTTCGGCCTCGGCGGCGAATGGGGCGGCGCGGCCCTCTTGGCGGTGGAGAACGCGCCCCCCGGCTGGAAGGCGCGGTTCGGCATGTTCCCCCAGCTCGGCGCGCCGGTGGGCTTCATCGCGGCCAACGGCCTCTTCCTGCTGCTGGGCCTGACGCTCTCGCCCGACCAGTTCAAGGCCTGGGGCTGGCGGCTGCCGTTCATCGCCAGCGCCGTGCTGGTGGGCCTGGGCCTCTGGGTGCGGCTGAAGCTGACCGAGACGCCGGCGTTCAAGGCCGCGCTGAAGGAGGCCCTGCCGGCGCAGGCGCCGCTCGGCGAGGTGCTGAAGCGCTATCCGCTGGAGACGCTCGGCGGGACCTTCGCGGTGGTCGCCTGCTTCGCCATCTTCTACCTCGCGACCGCCTTCGCCCTCGGCTACGGGGTCGGCACGCTGAAGTACGGCCGCGAGGTGTTCTTAGGGATCGAGCTGGGCGCGATCGTCTTCCTGGCCGCCGGCATCCTTGCAGCGGGCTACTGGTCCGACGCCGCCAACCCGCGCCGCGTGCTGATGGTCGGCTGCGCGGCCACCGTGGCGGCGGGCTTCCTGTTGCCGGCGCTGATGGGGTCTGGGTCGCTACTCCTGATCTGGGCCTTCCTGTCGCTGGCGCTGTTCCTGATGGGCTTCGTCTACGGCCCGCTCGGCGCCTTCCTGCCGAGCCTCTTTCCGACGCGGGTGCGTTATTCCGGCGCCTCGATCGCCTTCAACGTCGGCGGCATCGTCGGCGGGGGCCTGGCGCCGATGATCGCCCAGGCCCTGGCCGATCGCGGAGGCCTGCCGCCGGTCGGCCTCTACCTCTCCGGTGCGGCCTTCATCAGCCTGGTCGCGCTCGGCTCGCTGGCCAGGCGCGCGAAGCACGACCTCGGTTGAAACCGGGCGGGCGAGCGCCCAGTTCAATGGCTGACACCGCCGCCCCTGCACGTCCGCGCGCGGCGGCTCCGCCCTGGTCGCCCAGGGCCCAACAGCCGTTTGCGTCGGGCACGCCTAGCCTGTAATCGACGCCCATGGCCGCCTTTGACTCCTCCGAAGACAAGCTGATCTCGCTGACCCCCGACACCGAGGTGGACGCGCGCACGACCTTCGGCGTGGACTTCGACATGAAGGTCCCCGCCTTCTCCGAGCGCGACCCGCACGTCCCCGACGTGGACGAGGCCTACAAGTTCGATCCGGAGACCACGCGGGCGATCCTCGCCGGTTTCGCCTTCGACCGCCGGGTGATGGTCCAGGGCTACCACGGCACCGGCAAGTCGACCCACATCGAGCAGGTCGCCGCGCGACTCAACTGGCCGCTGATCCGGGTCAACCTCGACAGCCACATCAGCCGCATCGACCTGGTCGGCAAGGACGCCATCGTCCTGAAGGAAGGCAAGCAGGTCACCGAGTTCCGCGAGGGCATCCTGCCCTGGGCGATCCAGCGGCCGGTCGCCCTGGTGTTCGACGAGTACGACGCCGGCCGGCCGGACGTGATGTTCGTGATCCAGCGGATCCTGGAGGCGCAGGGCAAGCTCACGCTGCTCGACCAGAACCGGGTGATCCGCGCGAACAGGTACTTCCGCCTGTTCTCGACGACCAACACCATCGGCCTGGGCGACACCACCGGGCTCTATCACGGCACCCAGCAGATCAACCAGGCGCAGATGGACCGCTGGTCGGTCGTCACCACGCTCAACTACCTGAGCCACGACGTCGAGGCCGGCATCGTGCTGGCCAAGGCGCCCGGCTATTCGACGCCCGAGGGCAAGCGGACCATCAACGCCATGGTCAGGGTCGCCGACATGACCCGCAACGCCTTCATGAACGGCGACATTTCCACGGTCATGAGCCCGCGCACGGTGATCACCTGGGCGCAGAACGCCGAGATCTTCGGCGGCGACATCGGGCTCGCCTTCCGCATGACCTTCCTCAACAAGTGCGACGAGCTGGAGCGCGGCACGGTGGCCGAGTTCTTCCAGCGCGCCTTCGGGACGGACCTGCCGGAGAGCACCGCGCGGGTGCGGGTGGCTTAAACGAGATCCTCGCCCTTTAAGGGAGCATCTTGGGATCTAATCCCCCGCGATCTTCCGGCCGGCGAATATCCCCAGCGCCAGGAAGATCACGAAGCCGATCACGAACAGGAAGAACAGGATCTTGGCGATCCCGGCGGCCGCGCCTGCGACGCCGGTGAAGCCGAGGCCGCCGGCGATCAAGGCGATCACAGCGAAGATCAGGGCCCACTTGAGCATTTCTTGCCCTCCGAACAAAACGGCCACGCATGGCCATTGTGCCGCCGAAACGAACGGCTCGGCTTGGCGTTCCGTGATCGACGCTGCGAGGGGTTTGTCCACGAACCACACGAACCACACGAACGGGTGCGACGCCGGCTCGCGTCGAGGGCTTCATGAGGGAACCACGGAATATGCGGAAAACACGGAATGGCTCGCGCTAAACGTGCTCATGCCGGATCGTCCGA
>NZ_DATELG010000316.1:0-13460 GCF_035276905.1 Phenylobacterium sp.
TATCCATGGCCATCCTGATCGCCGGAATCATCCTCGCCTGCGTGTCGCCGTTCGTCGGCCGCCTCGTCGATCGCGTGGGCGTCCGCCGGGTGGTGTCGGTGGCCATGCCGGCGCTGGCGCTGGCGGCGCTCGGCATGTCGATCCTGCCGGGGCGCCTTCCCCTCTACCTTTGCGCCTTCATCGTGCTGCACCTGGCGGGGGCTGGAACCTCGCCGGTGGTCTTTACGCGCCTGGTCGCAGCCCATTTCAAAGTGCACCGCGGTCTGGCGCTCGGCCTGCTGTTGTCCGGCACCGGCATAGCGGCGGCCCTGGCTCCGGCTTTCTTTACGCCGTTCATCGCTGCGCATGGCTGGCGCGAAGGCTACCGCCTGCTCGCCGGCGTATTGCTGGTCGCGCTGCCGATCGTGCTGATCGGCCTTGGCCGGCACGCCAAGGCGACGCAGCCGACGGACGCCACGCACCCGCCCGCCACGTGGCCCCGCACCAGTTTCGTCGTCTTCCTCCGCGACCGGCGGTTTCGGCTGATGCTGATGGCCTTCTTCCTTGTGGCCCTGGGCGTCGCGGGCCTGATCGTGCATTTCGTCCCCATGCTGCTCGACGGCGGCATGGACGCGGCGACGGCAGGCCGGACCGCCGGGCTGATCGGCGTCGCCGTAATCCTGGGACGGATCTTTGCCGGCGCGCTGATCGATCGCATCCATGCCCCGTTCGTGGCGGCCGCGCTGCTCGCCGCCGCCGCCGTCGGCTGCGTGCTTCTGGCGAGCGCCGGCGCCCACCTGGCCGGGGTCGCGGCCGTGCTCATCGGGCTGGCGATGGGCGCCGAGGTCGATCTGATCGGCTTTCTCGTGGCGCGGTACCTGGGGTTGACCGCTTACGGTTCGGCCTACGGCGTTATTTACGGCGCCTTCATCGCCGGAGCGGCGATCAGCCCCTTCCTGGTCGGCCTGTCGTTCGACGTCACGGGCAACTATCGCACGGCGCTGTTCTGCGCCGCCTGGTTGCTGACCGGCGCTACGCTCCTGCTGTCGCGCCTGGGACCCTATCCCGCCGAGGCGGTGTGAAATGAGCGAACTTGGCGATCTTCACGACACCTCCGAACGTCCGATCGATCGGGTGACCGTCGTCGGTTGCGGGATTGTCGGCATCGGCTGGGCCGCGACATTCCTCGCGGGCAACCTGCAGGTCACCTGCGTCGATCCGGCGGCAGGTGCGGAGGCGCGCCTGCGCGACGGCGTCGCGGCGGATCTTCGCCTGCTCCGACTCGATCGCGCGCGGATCGACGAGGCGCTCGATACCCTGCGCTTCGAACCCGATCTCGCCAAGGGCGTGCGCGACGCCGACTGGGTGCAGGAGAACGGGCCGGAGACGGACACGATCAAGCGCCAATTGATCGCCGCCATCTCGCGCGCCGCGCCCGACCATGCCGTGATCGCGTCGAGCACCTCGAGCATCACCGTCAGCGCGATGCAGGCGGACGCAGTTCGGCCCGAGCGGGTGGTGCTGGGGCATCCGTTCATCCCGGTGCCGCTGATGGCGCTGGTCGAAGTGGTCGGAGGCGATCTTACCGCACCGGCCGCGATCGACCGGGCGATCGCCTTCTACCGCTCGATCGGCAAAAGCCCGATCCGACTGAAGCGGGAGGCGCCGGGCCACGTGGCCAACCGCCTGCAGGCGGCGCTCATGCGCGAGGCGTTCCATCTGCTGCAGGAGGGCGTCGCCTCGGCCGAGGACATCGATCTCGCCCTGACGGAAGGACCGGGGCAGCGCTGGGCCGTTTCGGGTCCGTTCGTCAGCCATCATCTGGCTGGCGGCGAGGGCGGCGCGCGGCGCGCCTTTGAGCACCTCGGCCCGGCCTTGCAGGCGATGTGGGAGAACCTGGGCGCGCCGAAGCTCACGGCCGAGCTCCAACAGAAGGTGATCGATGAAATCGCGCAGGGCCTTGCCGTGCGCGGTTCACACGAAAGGGCGGCGGAGCGGGCGCATGTTCTGCGCGCGATCCGTCACGCGAAGAAGACGTTCAAAGAGGGGTGGGGCGACAATGATTAAGGGCGGCAAGGTCATCATCACCTGCGCTGTGACAGGGTCCGTACATACCCCGTCCATGTCGGAGTATCTGCCGATCACTCCCGACGAAATAACGGAACAGGCGGTGGCGGCGGCCGATGCGGGCGCGGCGATCCTGCATCTCCACGCGCGCAATCCGCGTGACGGCAGGCCGACGCCGGACCCTGAAGTCTTCATGCAGTTCCTGCCTCGGATCAGGCAGCAATGCGATGCGGTGGTCAACATCACGACGGGCGGCTCGATCGGCATGTCGATGGATGAGAGGCTCGCCGCCGCGCGCAGGGCCGAGCCCGAATTGACGTCGATGAACATGGGCACCATGAATTTCGGCGTGTTCCTGGGCGCGGAGAAGATCACCCAGTGGAAACACGATTGGGAAAAGAGCTTTCTCGAAGCCTCTCGCCGAACGCCGATGAGCAATACGTTCGAACAAATTGAAATGGCGGCGACGGAACTTAGCGGCCGCTTCGGCACGCGCTTCGAATTCGAATGTTACGACGTCAGCCACCTCTATACCCTTGCCCATTTCGCGGATCGCGGCGTGGTGAAGCCGCCGTTCCTGGTGCAATGCGTGCTTGGGGTCTTGGGCGGCATCGGCGCGGAGCCCGAGAACCTGGTCCATATGGTCGGGGTGGCCGACAAGCTTTTCGGCCAGGATTGGCATCTGTCCGTATTGGGGGCAGGGCGCCATCAAATGCCCTTGGCCGTGGTGAGCGCCGCGCTCGGCGGCCATGTGCGCGTCGGATTGGAGGACAGCCTGATGCTGGGCCGGGGGCGGCTGGCCAAGTCGAACGCGGAGCAGGTGACGAAAATCCGGAATATTCTGGAGGAAATGGGCCGTGAAATCGCCACGCCCGATGAAGCGCGGGCGATGCTTCAGCTAAAAGGGGGCGACAATGTTGCTTTCTAGCGTGACCAGCCAGATGCAGCGCGAAGGGATCACGGGCCTCGAATTGCGCTCCACGGTCACGTCGGATCGCCGGCTGATCCTCTCGCTGGAACCCGTGAGGCTTCGTCCGCCTGCGGCGCACGAAGTGGTGGTGGCCGTGCAGGCCGCCCCGCTCAATCCCTCCGACCTGGGTCTTCTTCTGGGGCCGGCGGACCTGGCGACGATCGCCGTCGAGGGGCCGGCGGAACGGCCGAGACTGACGGCCGCCATCCCTGAACACGCCATGGCGTCCTTGTCGGCGCGCATCGATCAGCCGATGAGCGTGGGCAATGAAGGCGCCGGAACGGTGGTGGCGGCTGGCTCGGCGGTTGGTCACCTGTTGGGCCGGAAAGTCGCGATGTTCGGCGGGGCTATGTACGCCCAGTTCCGCAAACTGCCGGCCGCCGATTGCGTCGTCCTGCCTGATGGGGCCAGCGCCGCCGATGGGGCGTCGATGTTCGTCAATCCCCTGACCGCGCTCGCCATGGTCGAGACGATGCGGGACGAAGGGCATCGGGCGCTGGTTCATACGGCCGCCGCCTCAAATCTGGGCCAGATGCTGAACCGGCTATGCCTCGCCGAGGGGGTCCCGCTGGTCAATATCGTCCGCAGCGATCTGCAAGCAGAGCGGCTGCGATCCGCCGGCGCCGGCCACGTCGTCGACAGCAGCTCTGCCGACTTCGCGCAACGTCTGGAGGATGCGATAGCGTCCACCGGGGCGACCATCGCCTTCGACGCCGTCGGCGGCGGAGGTCTCGTCGATGCAATTCTCCACGCCATGGAGCGGTCGCTGAGCCGGCCGGCCGGGGCGTTCAGCCGATATGGCTCGACCACGCTGAAGCAAGTCTATCTCTACGGTTCGCTCGATCCCGGCCCGACCATACTGAACCGCACCTATGGGATGGCTTGGCGCATCGGCGGGTTCTTGTTGACCCCGTTCCTCGACAGGATCGGCCCCGCCGGGGTCGCCCGCCTGCGCGACCGTGTGGCGGCCGAACTCAAGACGACCTTCGCAAGCAACTATACCGCCACCATTTCCCTTCGCGAAATGCTGGACCCTCGGCATCTGTCTGCATTCGCCCGGCGCGCGACCGGAGAGAAGTATCTGGTCGACCCCAGTCTGCCATAGCGGCGAGCTTTATCTGTGGGTCTGCCTGGCCGGCCGGCTGGCAAGGCGCAGGCCGAACAAGAGGACAGTTAGATGAGAGGCGTTGTTCCGCGCGCCAATACCCGGCTGCTCGCGATGCAATTCGAGGCGGCGCCGGGCCTGGCCCGGCTGCGGGCGCTGAAGGAGAGTTTCGGCGCGGCGACGCCGGATCTGGTGCAGGCCGTGCTCGACGAAGCGGCGCGCTTTGCGTCCGACTTTCTGGCGCCGCTGAACGAAGTCGGGGATCGCGAGGGATGCGCCCTCGTGGGCGGTCGCGTACGCACTCCGCCAGGCCATCGCGAGGCGTACGAGGCCTATGTCGCCGGCGGCTGGCCGACGCTGGACCAGCCGATTGCCGAAGGCGGCCAAGGCCTGCCGCTGGCGCTCGCCTTCGCCGTGCAGGAGCTCTTCGATCGCGACTGTCCCGCATTCGGTATGCTGCCGGTGCCGCAGCGGTCGGCCGCACGGCTGATCGCAGCCCATGGCGATGCGCAGATGAAGGCGGAATGGCTTTCGCCGCTCGCCTCCGGCGCCTGGGCCGCCACAATCTGCATCTCCGAGGCGGAGGCCGGTTCGGACGTGGGCCGCCTGCGCACCCGCGCCGAGCCGCTCGGCAATGGCGAATGGGCGATCACGGGCGAAAAGACCTGGATCTCGTTCGGCGATCATGACCTTGCGGCGCGGATCGGCCATTGCCTGCTGGCCCGGACGGCGACGGCCGACGGGCTCAGCCTCTTCCTCGTCCCAGACCGCTTCGGCGAAGCGCGCAACGGCGTCGTCGTGCGGCGGATCGAGGAGAAGCTGGGCCTCCACGCCTCGCCGACCTGCGCGCTCGGCTTCGAGGCCGCACGCGGTCGACTGATCGGCGCCGAGGGGCGGGGCCTGCAGCAGATGTTCGTGATGATTACGAACATGCGGCTCGCCACCGGCGCGCAGGGCCTGGCCATTGCGGCCGGAGCGGCTGATCTGGCCCTGGCCTATGCGCGTGAGCGGCGGCAGGGCGGCGGGGCCGCTGGGCCGATCCCGATCAACCGCCACGCGGACGTGCAACGCATGTTGCTGCAGCAGGCCGCCAAGGTGGAGGTGTTGCGCGGCTTGCTGCTGGCGGCGGCGAACCTGGGCGATCTGGCGGCGTGTGAGACGCAGGAGGAGGAGCGCAAGGATGCGGCGGCGTTGCTGCAATGGCTCCTGCCGCTGGTCAAGACCACAGGCGGCGAATTCGCCTTCGATGTCGCAAGCGACGCGGTTCAAGTGCTGGGCGGCGCGGGCTATACGCGCGAATGGCCCGCCGAGCAGATGCTGCGCGATGCGCGCGTCCTGACGATTTTCGAGGGCACGACAGGCATGCAGGCGTTGGACCTGCTTCACCGCAGGCTACGCGGCGACCGGCGCGGCCTGCGGGTGTTCCTGACCCGGGCCCGCAAGGACGCCGCTGCGAATGCTGCCGCGGGGCAGTTGCTGTCGACGCTCGACCTGCTGGAGGACGCCGCCGAACGCCTCGCCGAGATGCCCCATCCGGCGGCGGAGGCCGGGGCGACGGCTTTCCTGCAGCTGGCGGCGCTGGCGGCGACCGGCTGGATAGCGGCGCGGCTCGCTGGCCTCGACGAGGTGGGCCACGAAGCCGAGCGGCTGCGCGCCGCCGGGCGGCATTGGCTGGCCCAGATGTCCGCCCGCGCCGCCGTATGGCATGCCCAAAGCACTGCGGGCTTGGCCTTGATCGAAGGATTTGCGGCGATCGACGCCGACGGAGGCGGCTGACGCAGGCCGGCTGCGCGCGGGATTATGACGCCTCGCTGGAGCTTGCGCCGGCGATTTCGCTGAGCAGAGCGAAGGCGCTGTTGGCCGCCGGCACGCCGCAGTAGACGGCGCTCTGCAGGATCACCTCCTTGAGCAGCTCAGGCGCGACGCCGTGGTCGAGCGCGGCCTTCAGATGCATCTTCAGCTCGCCCTCGCGGTTGAGCGCGATCAGCATGGCGACGGTGAGCAGCCGGCGTGTCGAATGGTCGATCGCAGGCCGGGTCCAGATCTCGCCCCAGGCCAGGCGAGTGATCAGGTCCTGGAACTCGGCGGTCAGCGGGGTGGTGTTGGCGATGGCCCGGTCGACATGGGCCTCGCCCAGCACGCTGCGGCGGGTCTGCATGCCCAGCGCATGACGTTCGCGTTCATCCATCAGGCGGTCTCCAGGTGGGCGCGCAGAGCTGCGGTGAAGGCTTCGGGCTGTTCGAGATTGGAGAGGTGGGCGGCGGGCAGGATCTCGAGCCGCGTCCCGGAGATGGCTCGGGCCAGGGCCGCGGACTTGTCGGGCGGCGTGGAGACGTCGCGTTCGCCGCCGATCACCAGGGTCGGGGCGGCGATGCGGCCAAGCTTCCCCGTCAGGTCGGCGTCGCGCAGCGCCGCGCAGCAGCCGGCGTATCCGACGGCGCTGTTCGCCAGCAGGCCGGCGCGGGCCTCCGCCACGAGCTCGGGGCGTTCCGTGCGGAAGGCGTCCGAAAAGAACCGCTCCATCGCCGTCTCGGCGATGGCGCTCATACCCTCCAAGAGCACCAGGCGCCGCCGCGTCTCCCAGCTGTCCCAGGTCCCGATACGGGACGCGGTGTTCGCCAGCGTCAGGCTCATGACCCGCTCCGGCGCGTTGACGCCGAGCCACTGGCCGACGAGGCCGCCCAGCGACAGGCCGCACACATGCGCGGCGGGCACGCCTGCCGTATCGAGGACGGCCAGGGCGTCGCGACCGAGCTGTTCGATCGTGTAGTCGCCGTCCGGCGCGTCCGATCCGCCATGGCCGCGCGCGTCGTACGTGAGGCAGCGGAACGCGCCATGCAGCGCAGCCGTCTGGGCGTCCCAAAGCCGCCGTGTGCAGCCGATCGAGTTCAGGAAAAGCAGCGCCGGCGCCTCTCGCGCTCCCTCGGATTCCGCGATGATCCGGATGTCGTCCGCGGTTTCGACCTGAAGCCTCACGCCCGGCTCCGGGTCGCGGCCAGGGCGCGCGCGACCAGCGCGGGCGCTTCGCCGATGTCGTCGCCGACCTTCGCCGCTGCGAGGTTCTCGGCCATGCGCTCGGGATGGATCTCCAGCCCCTCGGCCGCAGCCGCCATCGCCGCCAGCGCGCCGTGCGCAATGCAAAAGAGCTCCGTCAGCACCGGGCCCTCCGCCTGCCAGCCGCCGAGCCCGCGCTCGTGCTCCTGCGGCAGGGCCGAGAGGATGGCGGCGGCGAGGTGCGGGGCCCGCAGGGCGGCCGAGCGCGCCACCTGGCAGCCGGTCGGATTGCGCTTGTGCGCCATCGCGGACGAGCCGCCGCGGCCGGCCACGCGCGGCTCGAAAACCTCGCCCACCTCGGCTTGGGAGAGCAGGGCGATGTCGAACGCCATCTTCCCAAGCGCGCCCACGAGGATGGCGAGGGCGCCGGCGAGGCCTGCGACGCCCTCGCGGCGCGCGTGCCAGGGCGCGGCGGGGACCGGCAGATCGAGCGCCGCGCCGAGCCGCTCGGCCACGGCGAAGGCCCTCCCGCCCAGGCTGTCGAGCGCGCCCGCGGCGCCTCCGAATTGCAGCGCCACAGCCGTCTCGGCCTCGCCGACCAGACGCTTGAGGGCCGCCTCGACTCCCGACATCCAGGCGACCAGCTTCAGTCCGAAGGTGATCGGCCGCGCCGGTTGCAGCAGGGTGCGCCCCAACATCGGGGTGGCGGCGTGCGTGTCCGCCAGCTGCGCCAGCGCCTTCACCAGGCGCTCGCCGTCGCGGCGGATCAGCGCCAGGCCCCTGCGCGCCTGGAGCATCAGGGCGGTGTCGGCGACGTCCTGGCTGGTGGCGCCCATATGCACCTTGGCCGCAGCCGCAGGATCGTCGGCAAGCCGCAGGCGCAGCTCGGCCACCAGCGGGATCGCCAGCGTGCCGGCGTGGGCGGCCGCCTCGGCCAGGGCCGCGACGTCCGGAAGCTGTTCGCAGGCGGCGGCGATCGCGGCCGCCTCGGCCTCGCTCAGCAGGCCCTCCGCGGCCTGCGCGCGGGCCAGTTCGCGCTCGAAGTCCAGCGCCGCCCGCACCAGCATCTCGTCGCCGAAGACCTCCAGCATCTCCGGTGTCGAGGCGCCGAGTTCGCGGATCAGCGAGACCATCTCAGAACTCGAGGAAGACGGTCTCGCCGTCGCCCTGCAGGCGGACGTCGAACCGCCAGACCCCGCCGTCGCGTCGGGCGATCAGCGTCTCGCGCCGGGGCTCCGGGACCAGGGCGAGGATCGGATCCTCGGCGTTGGCCGCCTCGCCGTCGAAGTAGATGCGCGTGACCAGCCGCTTCAGCAGCCCGCGCCCGAAAATTCCCACCGCGATGTGCGGCGCCTGCAGGGCGTCGCCCACCCCCGGGACGCGGCCGGGCTTCAGGGTGCGGAACCGGAAGACCCCGTCGACGCCGGTCGAGGCGCGGCCGAAACCGATGAAGTTGGGATCCAGCGCCGCCGCCTCGCGCGCGTCCGCGTCCGAGGCGTAGCGGCCCTGCGGATTGGCCTGCCAGATCTCGACGAGCGCGTCGGGGATCGGCTGGCCGTCGCCGTCGCGGACGCATCCCACGATCTCGATCGGCTCGCCCGCAGCCGGCTCGCGGGCGGTTTGCGTGGGGCCGAGCAGGTAGTGCCCCGCCGGGATCACGTCGAGCCGTGCGCCCAGTTCGCCCTCGCCGGCGACCAGGTCGGCGCCGCCCTTCCAGGGCAACCCGTAATGGAAGAAGGGCCCGACCGTCTGCCAGGGCGTCTGCTTGAAGGTCTCGGCGCTCATGGCTGGGTCTCGAAGGGCGTGGCCTGACGGCCGCGCAGGACGATATCGAAGATGTAGCTCAGGGCGAACGCTTCCTGGGTGGTTTCGATGTCGAAGCGGCTGACCATCCGCTCGCGCGCCTCGCCCGGGGCGGCGTTGGCGATCGGGTCGATCGGGATCAGCGGATCGCCGGGAAAGTACATCTGGGTCACCAGCCGGGTGGCGAAGGCCGGGCCGAACAGCGAGAAGTGGATGTGCTCCGGCCGCCAGGCGTTCTTGTGGTTGCCCCAGGGATAGGCGCCCGGCTTGATGCTGACGAAGCGGTAGCGGCCCGCGTCGTCGGTGATCACGCGGCCGACGCCCGTGAAGTTGGGGTCAAGCGGCGCGTCCCATTGGTCGCGGGCGTGGATGTAGCGGCCGGCGGCGTTGGCCTGCCAGACCTCGACCACGGTGCGCGGGACGGGCCGGCCGTTCTCGTCCAGCACCCGGCCGGAGACGATGATCCGCTGGCCGAGCGGTTCGCCCTTGTGCTGCTTCGTCAGGTCGAGCATGGCCGGGCCGAGGAGCCGGTCCCAGACGGCGCCCGGGCCGGTGACTTCGGTCAGGGTCTGGGGAATGCGCACCAGCGGCAGGCTCGGCGAGCGCTTCACCGTCGAGGCGTAAGGCGGATAGAGGCTGGGCGTCTGGTCCGGCGCCTCGGGATTGTAGGGGATCACGTGCACGTTCGGGCCTCTTGGCTGATGGTGCGGATTTGCGCGGGCGAAGGCTTCGGTCATGCGCGGATCGCCACCGTGTAGTCTGCGCCGGTCTTCGCCAGGACTTCCTCCTCGGAGACGCCCGGCGCCAGCGCGATGAGCGTCAGTCCGCCGCCCTTGCGGTCGACGTCGAAAACCGCAAGGTCGGTGATGATCAGGTCGATGCAGCCCTGACCGGTCAGCGGAAGGGTGCAGGCTTTCAGGATTTTCGGCTCGCCGGCCTTGGAGATGTGCTCCATCACGACGATCACCCGCTTGACGCCCGCCACCAGGTCCATGGCTCCGCCCATCCCCTTCACCATCTTGCCGGGGATGGTCCAGTTGGCGATGTCGCCGGTCTCGGAGACCTCCATGGCGCCCAGGACCGACAGGTCGATGTGGCCGCCGCGGATCATGGCGAAACTGTCGGCGGAGCTGAAGAAGCTGGAGTCCGGCAGCTCGGTGATGGTCTGCTTGCCGGCGTTGATCAGGTCAGGGTCGGCGTCCTCCTCGAAGGGGAACGGTCCCATGCCCAGCATGCCGTTCTCGCTCTGGAGCGTGACGTTCACCCCGGCGGGGATGTGGTTGGCGACCAGGGTCGGGATGCCGATGCCCAGGTTCACATAGAAGCCGTCGCGCAGCTCGGCGGCGGCGCGGGCGGCCATCTGATCTCTCGTCCAGGGCATTACGCAGTCTCCCGGGGGCGGGTCGTCAGCTTTTCGATCCGCTTCTCGTTGACGGTGCTCCGGACGATCCGGTCGACGTAGATGCCGGGCGTGTGCACGCAGTCGGGATCGAATGTCCCGGGCTCGACGATCTCCTCGGCCTCGACGACGGTGATCCGGCCGGCGGTCGCCATGTTCGGATTGAAGTTCCGCGCCGTCTTGCGATACTGCAGGTTGCCTGCGGTGTCGGCCCGCCAGGCCTTGACGATGGCGAGATCGGCCCGCAGCCAGGTCTCGCGGATATAGGTCTCGCCCTCGAAGACCTCGTGCGGCTTGCCCTCGGCGACCACCGTGCCCACTCCGGTCCGGGTGTAGAAGGCCGCGATGCCGGCGCCGCCGGCGCGGATCCGCTCGGCCAGCGTACCCTGCGGGTTGAGCTCCAGCTCCAGCTCGCCGGAGAGGTGCTGCTGCTCGAAGAGCTTGTTCTCGCCGACATAGGACGAGATCATCTTCTTCACCTGCCGGTTCTTCAGCAGCATCCACAGGCCGAAGCCGTCGGCGCCGGCGTTGTTGGAAATCACCGTCAGGTCCTTGACGCCGGAGTTGCGGATCACCGGGACCAGGCTCTCAGGGTTGCCGCAGAGCCCGAAGCCGCCCGACATGATGGTCATCCCGTCGAACAGCACGCCCTCCAGGGCGGCCTCGGGACTGTCGTAGATCTTGCTTGGCATCGGTTACTCCAACGGCAGGCCGACATAGTTCTCCGCGAACGCCGCCTGGGCGGTCGACGAACTGCGGATATAGGCGAGCTCAGCGGTCTGGATGCGCCGGTCGAAGGCGTCCATCTGCGGGAAGCGGTGCGTCAGGCTGGTGAACCACCAGGAGAAGCGTTCCGCCTTCCAGACCCGTGCGAGCGCCCGCTGCGAGTAGCCATCGAGGCCCCGCTCCGAGCCGGTCTCGTAGAACTCGCAGAGCGCCTCGTTGAGCATGATGACGTCGGAGGCGGCGAGGTTGAGGCCCTTGGCGCCGGTCGGCGGCACGATATGGGCGGCGTCTCCGGCCAGGAACAGGCGGCCGTAACGCATCGGCTCGGTCACGAAGCTGCGCAAGGGGGCGATGCTCTTCTCGAACGCAGGACCGCGCACGACATTGGCCCCCGCCTCCGGACCCAGCCGCAGGCACACCTCGTCCCAGAAGCGCTCGTCGGGCCAAGCCTCGAGGGGCTCGTCCAGTGCGCACTGGATATAGTAGCGGCTGCGGGTGGGCGAGCGCATGCTGGCGAGCGCGAAGCCGCGCGCGTGGTTGCAGTAGATCAGCTCCTCGGCGCAGGGCGGCACGTCGGCCAGCACGCCCAACCAGCCGAACGGATAGACGCGTTCGAAGGTGCGCAGGATCTCCGCCGGAATCGCGCGGCGGCTGACGCCGTGGAAACCGTCGCAGCCGGCGATGAAATCGCAGGCCAGCCGGTGCTCGGCGCCGCCCTTGCGCCAGCCCACCGCCGCGGCGGAGCCGCGCAGCTCGTGCAGCGCGACATCCTCGGCCTCGAAGACGATCCGCAGTCCGCGCTGCTCGGCGGCGTCGAAGAGGTCCTTCATCACCTCCTGCTGGCCATAGACGGTCACGGCGCGTCCGCCGGTCAGTTCGGCCATGTCGACATGAAAGAGTTCACCGTCGGAGACGATGTTCGTGCCGCCGTGGGTCAGGCCCTCGCGCCGCAGCCGTGCGTCCAGACCCAGGCGCGCCATCAGGTCCACCGTGACCTGCTCCAGCACCCCGGCGCGCACCCGGCCTTCGACATAGGCGCGATCGCGCCGCTCGAGCACCACGCAGTCGATCCCTGCCTGGTGCAGGAGCAGTGCGAGGAAGAGGCCCGCTGGACCTGCTCCGACGATAGCGACTTGCGTTTTCATCCAGCCTCCCGGCGCCGCCGGTCCTGCGCCAGCGTGTCCGGAGGAGGGTAGACCGCCGGGGCGAGGATGCGATGGATGGCGCGCCCAAAATCTTGGACTTTTCGGACGCGGTTATTGCTTTTCCGACCGGCGTCGGGGCAGGCTGTCGGTCGTGAGCCGAGACGGAATACCCCGCTTTTTCCTCTATGGAGAGCCGCCCCAGCATGTGGGCGAGCGTTTCCTGCACCTGGAGGCGCTGGACGATCGCTCGCGCCCGGCGAACTGGAATATTCGCCCGCACACCCACGCCAACCTCAGCCACGTCTTCCACATCGCCGAGGGCGGCGGCGAGATGCGGGCGGACGCCGCGGCGATCGCGTTCGAGGCGCCCTGCCTGCTGCTGGTGCCGGCCGGCGTCGTGCACGGCTTCAGCTGGGCGCGCGAGACGCATGGCTCGGTGTTGACCGTCTTTGACGGCTACTTTCACGACGTCGTGCAGCGAGCGCGGGATCTTTCGATGATCTTCGCCAAGCCGGCGGCGTTGCCGGGCGCCGGCGGAGTGGCGATCAGCGACGCCTTTGAGCGCCTGAAGCGCGAACTCGCCTGGACGGCGCCCGGTCACCATGTAGCCGTCGAGGCGCTGTTGCTGACGATTTTGGTCGAGGCGCTGCGCCTGGCGCACTACACGGCCGCAGACGCGCCCAGCGCCGCCGGGCCGCGCCCGGCGCTGGTCGCCCGCTTCCGCGCGATGGTCGAGGCGCGCTACCGCGACGACCTCGGCGTCGAGGCCTACGCCGAGGCGCTCCACGTTCATCCCAAACGGCTGCGGAGCGCCTGCCTTGAGGTCGCGGGCATGCCGCCGGCCCGCATCATCCAGGACCGCCGGCTGCTCGAGGCGAAACGCCTGCTGCTGTACTCCAACATGACCGTGGCCGAGACCGCTTACGACCTGGGCTTCCAGGACCCGGCCTATTTCACGCGCTTATTCACGCGACGCTGCACGGTCTCGCCCCGCCGCTTCCGGCAGGGGGTGTTCGGCGAAGTCCCGGATCCGCAGCGTACCTAGCAGCCGAATGCGAATGGGTCCGCGCGCGGCTTGGCGCTTGCCGGTCATAATGGTATGTATTACGTACAATCTGCGACCAACCGCAAATTGCGCCGCGCCATGACGCGAAGCTCGGAGGAAACGGGATGCAGGGATCGGCGAGGCGGCTGAAGTTCGGCGGTCGCGAGGCGCAGGCGACCTTCGAGCGGCGCAATCCGGTGACCGGCGAGGTCGCGACCATCGCGCCC
>NZ_DATELG010000317.1:0-3631 GCF_035276905.1 Phenylobacterium sp.
GCGGCGCTCACCGACGGCGGCAGCAGGTGCTCCAGCCGCAGGTGGCGGAAGGGGAAGCGCGCGGACTCGGCCTGTTCCAGGCTGGCGACCAGGGTCTCGTACAGCGGCGGCGACGACGGGCAGATCTCGGCGAACGGATGCAGACGGGCGACCGCGAAGGTGTTCATGAGAGCGTAACGCGCCGAACAGCCGAGGCGGCCACCGCGGAGGGGAATTTCGCCTCGCGGCCGCCGATGGACTTCCGCGCGCGAATGGTGTCGTTTCCGGGCGTTCGAGATCTCACTTCAGGATGACGCCGCCGCCCCTCCCTCGCCTCAGCGCGCTCCTGCTCGGGACGGCGATCGCCCTGGCCTGCCCGATGACCGGCCGGGCCGCGGAGGCGGGCCTGCGCGTCTTCCGCCTGCCGAGCGAGCCGCTGGACCAGGCCCTGTTGCGCTTCGCCGTCCAGGCCGACGTCTCGGTCGGTTGGTCGGGCGCGAGCGGCTGCCGGGGCGACAGCCGTCCCGTGTCCGGCGTCCTGAAGCCCGCCGAGGCGCTGAGCCGGCTGTTGCCGCCGGGCTGCGGTTTCAAGCGGCCCGACAAACGCAGCTTCCAGATCATCGCGCATCCACGGCCGCATCCCGCCCCGCCGCCGGCGATGGCCCTGGCGCCGCTGGCGCCCGAGGCCGAGGCGGAACCGGCGGTGCTGCCGGAGCTGGTGGTGACGGCGGAAAAGCGCCCCGAGCCGCTGATCGCCAGCCCGTTCCCGATCTCGGCCCTGTCGGGCGCGGACCTGCTGCGGCTGGGCGATGTGAGCATCCAGTCGGCCGCGGGGCGGCTGGTGGGCGTGGCCGTGACCAACCTTGGGTCGGGCCGCAACAAGATCTTCGTGCGCGGCCTGTCGGACGGCTCGTTCACCGGCCGCACCCAGTCGACCGTCGGCCTCTATCTCGACGACGTGCCGATCACCTACAACGCTCCGGACCCGGACCTTCGGCTGGTCGACGTCGAGCGGATCGAGGTGCTGCGCGGCCCCCAGGGCACGCTCTACGGCTCCGGCTCGATCGGCGGCATCATCCGCATCGTCACCGAGAAACCCGATCCGGCGCGGTTCTCGGCGATGGTCGCGGCGGACGGCGCGGTGACGGCCCACGGCGGGCCCTCCGATGCGCTGGAGGGGATGATCAACGTCCCCCTGCCCTTGCCCGACTCCGCCGTGCGCGTGGCGGCCTATCGGGAGACCTCGGGCGGCTATCTGGACAACCGGCTGCTCGGCCTCGACGACGTCAACCGCGGCCGGCGCCAAGGCCTACGGCTCAGCGCGCTGGCGCCGCTCGGCGGCTGGCGGGTCAGCGCAACGTTCGCCGTCCAGCAGATAGACACGGCCGATGCGCAGTACACCACCGGGCCGGGGCTCGTACGCGACACCGCCATCCGCGAGCCGCACGACAACGACTTTTCGGTGGCCAGCCTCACCGTCGCTCACGGCGCGCCGATCGGCCAGCTGAAGCTCTCGGCGGCCTACGTCGACCACCACATAGACACCCGCTACGACGCTGCCGGCGCCTTCGGCATGACGAATCCCACCGCCTTCCACGAGCGGCAGGAAGTGCGGATGTCGCTCGCGCAGGCCGAGCTGTCCTCCACGCCGGGCGGCCGCGCCCACTGGCTGGTCGGCCTGTTCGGCTCGTCGAGCCGGGAACAGGAGAAGGCCAGCCTGTCGCCGCCGCCTCGCCTGCCGCCGATCACCTCGATCTATCGCCGGATCGACCGGCTGACCGAAGCGGCGGCTTATGGCGAGCTCGGCTACGACGTCGCCCCGCGCCTGTCGCTCACGCTTGGCGGCCGCCTCTTCAGGAGCCGGCTGGAGACCGACGGCTCGGACTTCCAGCTCACCCCGGTGCTGCGGCCGTTCAAATCCGCCCTCGAGGACAGCGGCTTCGCCCCCAAGCTCCGGCTGGCCTACTCCGCGCGGCCGGACCGGGTGGTCTATGTCCAGGCGCAGGAAGGCTTCCGCGCCGGCGGCTTCAACCTGCCGGTGGTGGCCAGGCTCGGCATGACCCCCGGCGAGACCTTCAACCGCCGCTTCCAGCCGGACCGCCTGTGGAGCTACGAGGTGGGCGGCGAATGGGCGATGCTGCACCGCCGGCTGACGATCCGCACCGCCCTGTTCTACGCCCAGTGGCGCAACGTCCAGACCGACCAGTACCTGACCTCCGGCCTGCCGATCACCCTCAACATCGGCGACGGCGCGAACACCGGCCTGGAGGCCGAGGCGGTCTGGGCGCCCGGACATCACCTGCAGCTGCGGGTCAACGGCATGATCGACGACCCGGAGCTGACCCGCACCGCCCACGTCTTCCCGGCGCGGCCGGACATCGGCCTGCCGGGCGTGCCGCGCCACATGGGCGGGGTGGACCTGCGCTACCGCTGGCGGGCCGGCGACCTCGGCGAGGCCATCCTCTCGGCCGAGTACAACTACATCGGCACGTCCTTCCTGACGTTCGTCGGCGGGTCGGAGAGCGAGATGGGCGGCTATGGCGTCGGCCGGCTGGCGGCGGAGCTGAACGGCCGCCGCTGGCGCGTCAGCGCCTATCTCGACAACCTCGGCGATGCGCGGGCCAACACCTTCGCCTTCGGCAATCCGTTCAAGCCGCTGCCGCAGACCACCCCCCTGAGGCCCCGCACGCTGGGGATGCGGATCGAGCGGATGTATTGAGGGGCCTTGCGTCCGACGCCGAGGGGCGCGAAGCAGGCGGCCTCGGCAAGGGCGAAGGTCGGAAGCAGCGTTTGGGCAAGGCAGGCAGATCGGCGCTCATCGAGGCCTACCTCGACCGCCGGGCGGACCTGGTGCGGTTCTTCACGCTGCGCCTGAGGTCGGATGCGGCCGCAGAGGATCTCGTCCAGGAGATCTACGTACGGCTCGCCCGCGTCGCCGACGACATCGCGATCGAGAATCCCGCCGCCTACCTCTACCGGCTTGGCAGCAACTTGATGCTCGAACAGATGCGCGGCCAGCGCCGCTCGGCCGCCCGCGACGCCGCCTGGGGCGACGCGCAGGCCATGACGCTGGGTCCCGATCCGGTCGCCGACGAGGTCGCCGCCGACGAGGCGCTCGCCGCGCGCCAGCGCCTGACCGCGGTGGTGGAAGCTGTCCGCGAGCTGCCGCCCCGCACCCAGGAGGTCTTCCGCCTGCACAAGCTGGAGGGGCTCAGCCACACCGAGACCGCGGCCCGGCTGGGGGTCTCCCGCAGCGCCGTGGAGAAGCACATGATCGCGGTCCTGAAGCACCTCGCCGTACGCATCGCCGCGAATACTGGAGGGAGCCGCGGCTCGGCGGCGTCATCCAGTCGGAAACGCGAGTCCGATGACCGCGGGAACAGCTGAACGATGAGCGAGGAGCGGAAAATCCCCGACGAAGCGGCCCTCGAAGCGGCGGCGGCCTGGCTTGTGCGGCTGCAGGCCGAGGAGACGACCGGCGACGACTGGCTGGCTTTCGAGGCCTGGCTGGCGGCGGCGTCAGAACACGCCGAGGCCTACGACCGCGTGGAGCGCCTGTCGCTCGAGCTCGAGCTCGCCGCGCCGGAGCTGATGCGCGCGCTGGCCGCCGAACCGGCCTCGCCTGCTCGCGAGGCCGCGCCTGCGGACCGCC
>NZ_DATELG010000318.1:0-4732 GCF_035276905.1 Phenylobacterium sp.
AGGAGGCGATCGGCGGGGCGGTGGTGATCTTCTCCGATGACGACATGGGCAGCGGGGTGCTGATCTCGCCCGACGGCTACATCCTCACCAACCAGCACGTCGCCGGCTCGTCCGGCCAGGTCCGGATCCGCTGGGCCGACGGGGCGGAGAGCGCCGGCCAGGTGGTGCGCGCCGACAAGCGCCGCGACGTCGCCCTGATCAAGGTGGACCAGGCCAAGGGCCGGCCGCTGGCCATCCGCCGCTCGCCGGTCGACGTCGGCGAGACGGTCTACGCCATCGGCACGCCGATGACCGAGGCCTACCAGAACACCGTCACCCGCGGCATCGTCTCGGCCACCCGCCAGCTCGACGGCCAGACCTTCATCCAGAGCGACGCCGGCATGACCCACGGCAACAGCGGCGGCCCGCTGGTCGACGAGAAGGGCGCCGTGGTGGGCCTCGCCGACCTCACGGTCGACGCCTCGAAGGGCTCGACCATCAACTTCTTCATCCCGATCGACGAGGCGCTGAAGGCGCTGTCGCTGAAGCCGGCGGGATGAGGCCACGCCGGTCTGGACCGGTCCTCTCCCACGCCCTAGCTTCCGCACGGCCCGAGCGCCCCCTCCGTCTCGCTTCGCGAGCCACCTCCCCCGCTTCGCGGTGGAGGATCTGAGCGCCTAGATGCTCCACCGCTTGCGGGGGAGCTGTCGGCGAAGCCGACTGAGGGGGCGCTTCGGCGGCAAGATCTGGAGGGGTGATGGCTTACCGATCGCTGCGGGAGTTCCTGGCGACGCTGGAGGCGGCGGGGGAGCTGGTGCGCGTCGCCGAACCCGTTTCCACCGTGCTGGAGATGACCGAGATCCAGCGCCGGCTGCTGGCGACTGGCGGGCCCGCGGTGCTGTTCGAAAGGCCGATCCGCGCCGACGGCGAGGTCTCGCCGACGCCCGCCCTGGTCAACCTGTTCGGCACGGTCAAGCGGGTGGCGATGGGCGTGACGCTCGAAGGCCGCGCCCGCTCGACGGCTGAGGACCTGCGCGAGGTCGGCGAGCTCTTGGCCTTCCTGCGCGCGCCCGAGCCGCCGCGCGGCCTGAAGGACGCCATGGAGATGCTGCCGCTGGCCAAGACCGTGATGGCGATGCGGCCGCACACGGTGAAGCGCGCGCCGGTGCAGGAGGTGGTGTGGACGGGCGACCAGATCGACCTTTCCAAGCTGCCGATCCAGACCTGCTGGCCGGGCGAGCCGGCGCCGCTGATCACCTGGCCGCTGGTGGTCACCAAGGGCCCGTCGGCCGAGCGCGAGGACGACTACAACCTCGGCATCTACCGCATGCAGGTTACGGGCAAGGACCGCACCATCATGCGCTGGCTGGCGCATCGCGGCGGCGCCCAGCACCACCGCCGCTGGAAGGCCGCCGGCAAGCCGGAGCCGCTGCCGGCCTGCGCGGTGATCGGCGCCGATCCGGGAACCATCCTGGCCGCCGTGACGCCGGTGCCGGAGACGCTGTCGGAGTACCAGTTCGCCGGCCTGATGCGCGGCGCCAAGCTCGACCTGGTCGCGGCCAAGACCGTGCCGCTGATGGTCCCGGCCCAGGCGGAGATCGTGCTGGAGGGCCACGTCCTGCTCGACGAGTACGCCGACGAGGGGCCCTACGGCGACCACACCGGCTACTACAACTCCGTCGAGCGCTTCCCGGTGTTCCAGGTCACCGCCGTGACCATGCGCAAGGACCCGATCTACCTGACCACCTTCACCGGCCGCCCGCCGGACGAGCCCAGCGTGCTGGGCGAGGCGCTGAACGAGGTGTTCGTGCCCCTGATCCGCCAGCAGTTCCCGGAGATCGTCGACTTCTGGCTGCCCCCCGAGGGCTGCAGCTATCGCATCGCCGTGGTGTCGATGAAGAAGGCCTACCCCGGCCACGCCAAGCGGGTGATGATGGGCGTCTGGAGCTACCTGCGCCAGTTCATGTACACGAAATGGGTGATCGTCGTGGACGACGACATCGACGCCCGCGACTGGAAGGACGTGATGTGGGCGATCTCCACCCGCATGGACCCGGCCCGCGACGTCACCCTGGTCGAGAGCACCCCGATCGACTACCTCGACTTCGCCTCGCCGGAGAGCGGCCTGGGCTCGAAGATCGGCCTCGACGCCACCAACAAATGGCCGCCCGAGACCAAGCGCGAGTGGGGCGTAAAGCTCGGCATGGACCCGGCCGTCGTCGCCGCGGTGACAGCGAAGTGGGAGCGGCTGGGCCTGCCGGGGGACGGGAAAGAGGTGGATTAGAGCCTGGTCTGCGCCATTCCCTGAGACGTCCCGCGCGCTTGCCGCGACCCGCCCGCTCCGCCATATGCAGGGGATGGATGAAAATCTTCTGCAAGACGTCGTCGCCCAGGCGCTGAAGGCGGGCGCCGACGCCGCGGAGGCCGTGAGCGCCGAGCGCCGCGCGCTGTCGATCGGCGTGCGCAACGGCGCGCTGGAAGAGGTCGAGCGCGAGGAGTCCCGCGACCTCGGCCTGCGCGTCTTCGTCGGCCGCCGGCAGGCCAGTGTGTCCGGCTCCGACATCAGCCCCGAGGCCCGGGCCAAGCTGGTCGAACGGGCGGTGGCCATGGCTCGCCTGGCGCCGGAAGACCCCTACGCCGGCCTCGCCGACCCCGATCGCCTGGCGCGCGGCGCGCTGCCGGACCTTGATCTCTTCGATCCCAGCGAGCCGTCCGCCGAGGCCCTGGAGGCGCGCGCGCGCCTCGCAGAGGCCGCGGCCCGCGCCGTTCCCAAGGTGACCAACTCCGACGGCGGCTCGGCCTCGTGGTCCTCGTCGCAATGGCTGATGACGACCAGCGGCGGCTTCTTCGGCGTGCACCGGGCGTCCGGCTTCTCGCTCGGCGCCTCGGCGATCGCCGGCGACGAGACCGGCATGGAGAACGGCTACGACGGGCGCTCGACGCGCTGGGAGGCCGACCTGCCGACGCCGGAGGCGATCGGCGCCGAGGCCGGCCGCCGGGCCGCCAGCCGGCTGGGGGCGCGGAAGATCGCCTCCACCACCGCCCCGGTGATCTTCGAGAACCGCCTCGCCGCCTCGCTGATGGGCCCCCTGATCGGCGCCATCTCCGGCCCCTCGATCGCGCGCGGGACCTCGTTCCTGAAGGGCAAGCTCGGCCAGCAGGTCTTCGCCAAGGGGATCAACATCGTCGACGACCCGCACCGCCGGCGCGGCCTGGGCTCCAGCCCGTTCGACGACGAGGGCGTCGCCAACCGCCGCACCGCCGTGATCGAGGACGGGGTGCTGACCACCTGGCTGCTCAACAGCGCCTCGGCCCGGCAGCTCGGGATGACCACCACCGGTCACGCCTCGCGCGGGCTGGCGGGCCCGCCGGGCGTCTCGCCGAGCAACCTGACCTTCCAGCCGGGGGAGCACGACCAGGCCCAGCTGATGGCCGACGCCGGGACCGGCCTGCTGGTCACCTCGATGTTCGGCCCGTCGCTGAACGGCAACACCGGCGACTGGTCGGTCGGCTGCTCCGGCTTCTGGTTCGAGAACGGCGAGATCGCCTATCCGGTCACCGAGATCACCGTCGCCGGCAACCTCGTCGAGGTGTTTGGCCGCGTCATCCCGGGGTCCGACCTGGAGATCCGCGGCGCCTCGAACGCGCCCTCCCTGCTGATCGACAACCTCGCCATCGCGGGTCGATGACCGACGGTCCCGCCGACGACCTCGCCCTGATCGTCGAGGCCGCCCATGCCGCGGGCGAACTCGCCATGGCCCTGCGCGACGCGGGGCTGGACGTCGAGTACAAGGCCGGCAATTCCCCGGTCACCAACGCCGACCTCGCCGCCGACGCCCTGCTGACGACCCGACTGCGGCCCGCGCGGCCGCAGTACGGCTGGCTGTCGGAGGAGACCGCCGACGACCCGTCGCGGCTGGCCGCCCCGCGCCTGTTCGTCGTCGACCCGATCGACGGCACCCGCGCCTTCGCCAAGGGCGACCCCTACTGGACGGTGTGCGTGGCGGTGGTCGAGGCGGGCCGGCCGACGGCGGGCGTGGTCTTCGCCCCGCAGCTCGGCGAGACCTATGCGGCGGCGGCGGGGGGCGGCGCGACCCTCAACGGCCGGCCGATCCACGCCAGCGCGGCCTGTGCTATCGACGGCTGCGGGATGATCGCCCACCCCAGGATGTTCAAGCATCAGGACTGGCCCAAGCCCTGGCCGGACATGGTGATCGCCCGGCGCAACTCGACCGCCTATCGCCTGTGCCTGGTCGCCTCCGGCGCGGCCGACGCGACGGTCACCTTCGCCGCCAAGCACGACTGGGACCTGGCCGCGGCCGACCTGATCGCCGCAGAGGCGGGCGCCTATGTCGGCGACCACACCGGCCATGCCTTCATCTACAACCGGGCCGCGCCCATGCAGCCCAGCCTGGTTTGCGCCGCCCCCGCTCTGGCCCCATTGATCCTGGAGCGCGTCCGGCATATCGCCCTCTGAGTTCTCGTTCCCCCTCCAGCTTATGAAGGCCCAGATGGAAGATAAGCAGCTGCTGCACCTGGTGATCGGCGGCGAACTGAAGTCGGTGGAAGGGCCGCCGGAGTTCCGCGACACCTCCAAGGTCGACTTCGTCGGCGCCTATCCGAGCTATCAGGCCGCCCTCGGGGCCTGGCGCAGCAAGGCCCAGGCGACGGTCGACAACGCCATGATGCGGTATTTCATCATCCACGCGCACCGCCTGCTCGATCCGCACCTCGACGGCGAGCACGGCCACGA
>NZ_DATELG010000319.1:0-5046 GCF_035276905.1 Phenylobacterium sp.
GGTCGAGGCTCGGCGCGCGCGCCAGCACCGCGGCGGCGGTCTTCGAATCGCCCTGGGCGGTGAGCGCCTCGGCGCGGGCGGCGAGGTCGGGTCCCAGCCCCTCCGGCCCCTGTGCGCCGGTCGCCAGCACCCTGCGGGCCAGCGCCGCGCCCGCCGCCGACAGCGGTTTTGCGGCCAATTTCGGCAGCACCGCGTTCAAGGTGTCGACAGAGGCGCCGCGCCACAGATCCTGCGGCAGTCCGGTCTGGCGTCCGGCGGTGGAGAAGGCGTCGGGGGCCGCCAGCGGGGTCACCTCCACCCCCTGGGCGAGCGCCGACGCGGCCGGATCTGCGAGGGTCAGGACGGCCGCCAGGGCCAGGATGCGCCACATGCGCTACAGCATAGCCGGGGCTCGGAGTTGGCGCGAGAGCGTCCCCTCGTGTAAGCCTGCGCCATTCATGGACCGTTTCGAACCGCTGCGCCGTCGCACCATCGCCCTGGTCGGCCTCATGGGAGTGGGCAAGTCGAGCGTGGGCCGCCGGCTCGCCAACGCCCTGGGCATGGCGTTCCGCGACGCCGACGCCGAGGTCGAGGCCGCCGCCGGGCGGTCGATCGCCGACATCTTCGCCGAGCTGGGCGAGGCCGAGTTCCGCAAGGGCGAGCGGCGGGTGATCGCGCGCCTGCTGGAGGAGGCGCCGCATGTGCTGGCGACCGGCGGCGGCGCCTTCATGGATCCTGACACCCGCGCGCTGATCAAGGCCAAGGCGGTCTCGGTCTGGCTGAAGACCGACCTGGAGGTCCTGGCCCGCCGGATCGGCCGCAAGGACACCCGCCCGCTGCTGATCGGCAAGGACCCGATGGAGGTGCTGCAGGCCCAGGCGGCGGCGCGCTACCCCTTCTACGGCCAGGCCGACATCACCGTCGAGACCGGCGACGCGGCCCATCATGTCGGCGTCGACCAGATCCTTCGCGCGCTCAGCGCCTATCTCGAGGAACATACCCAATGAGCCGCAGCGTCCCCGTGGGGCTCGGCGAACGCGCCTATGAGGTGCTGATCGGGCCGGGCCTGCTGGCCGGGGCCGGCGCCCGCATCGCGCCCCTCACCCGCCGCGGCCGGCTGGCCGTGGTCAGCGACGAGACCGTCTGGGGCCTGCACGGCAAGGCGCTGAGCCAAGCGCTGCAGGCGGCGGGCCTCGCCGTCCACCCGGTGATCGTGCCGCCCGGCGAGCAGACCAAGAGCTTCGAAGGCCTGGCCGAGGTGATCGACCGCCTGCTGGCGCTGGAACTCGACCGCGGCGACGTGGTGTGCGCCTTCGGCGGCGGGGTGGTCGGCGACCTGACCGGCTTCGCCGCAGCGATCTACAAGCGCGGCATCGGCTTCGTGCAGATCCCCACCACCCTCCTGGCCCAGGTCGACTCCTCGGTCGGCGGCAAGACCGCGATCGACACCCCGCGCGGCAAGAACCTGGTCGGCGCCTTCCATCAGCCCAGGCTGGTGCTGGCCGACCTCGACGTGCTCTCGACCCTGCCGGACCGCGAGATGCGCGCCGGCTATTCCGAAGTGATCAAGTACGGCCTCCTGGGCGACTTCGCCTTCTTCGAGTGGCTGGAGGCCAACGGCGCGGCGGTGCTGGCGCGCGAGCCCGCGGCGCTGGCCCACGCGGTGGCGCGCTCGGTCGAAATGAAGGCCGAGATCGTCGCCGAGGACGAGAAGGAGCAGGGCCGGCGCGCCCTCCTGAACCTCGGCCACACTTTCGGCCACGCCCTGGAGGCGGAAACCGGCTACGGCGAGGCTCTGCTGCACGGCGAGGCCGTCGCCGCCGGCCAGGCGCTGGCGTTCCGCTTCTCGGCCGCACAGGGGCTCTGCCGCGGCCAGGACGCCGAGCGCGCGACGTCGGCCATCGCCGCCGCCGGCCTATCGACGCGGCTGGACGAGATCCCCGGCCATCCGTTCGACGCCGCGCGCCTGGTGCGCCACATGGCGCAGGACAAGAAGGCCGAGGCCGGACGGCTCACCTTCATCCTGGCCCGCGGGCTGGGCGAGACCTACGTCGCCAAGGACGTGGACGCCGAGTCCGTCCGTCGCTTCCTCGTGAGCGAAGGAGCCCTGGCATGACCGCCCTGATCGCGCTGGGGCCGATCGTATTCGGCCTCCTGGCGCTGTCGGCCTTCTTCTCCGCCGCCGAGACGGCGCTGACCGGCGCCAGCCGCGCGCGGATGCACCAGCTGGAACGCGACGGCGACCGCGCTGCGCGGCGCGTGAACCAGCTGATCTCCGACCAGGAGACGATGATCGGTTCGGTCCTCCTGGGGAACAACCTGATCAACATCCTGGCCTCGGCGCTGACAACCGAGGTCCTCACCCGGGCGATTCCCGGCGCGCTCGGCGTCGCCATCGCCACCGGGCTGATGACCGTGCTGGTGCTGGTCTTCGCCGAGGTGCTGCCAAAGACGCTGGCGATCCTGCGCTCCGACGACGTCGCGCGCTTCCTCTCCGCCCCCACGCAGGTCTTCGTCCGCTTCGCCGGCCCGATCATCAACGCCATCCAGTGGGTGATCCGCAGGACCCTCGGCCTCTTCGGGGTGAAGCTCGGGATGGAGCTCGACGTGCTCGCCGCCCACGAAGAGATCCGCGGCGCGGTCGAGTACCACCACTCCGAGGGCCTGGTGGAGACCCGCGACCGCTGGATGCTGGGCGGGGTGCTCGACCTCGCCGAGATGGACGTCAGCGAGGTGATGGTCCACCGCAAGGGAATCTCGATGATCGACGGCGAGCTCTCGCCGCGCGAGATCGTCGAGGAAGCGCTGGAGAGCACCCATTCGCGCCTGCCGATCTATCGCGACGATCCGGAGAACATCGTCGGGGTGCTGCACGCCAAGGATCTGCTGCAGGCGCTGGCCCAGGCCGACGGCAAGATCGACGCGCTCGACATCAAGGCCATCCTGCGCGAGCCCTGGTTCATCCCCGAGACCACCACGCTGAAGGACCAGCTGGCGGCCTTTCTGAAGCGGCAGAACCACTTCGCCCTGGTCGTCGACGAGTACGGCGCCCTGAAGGGCCTCGTCACCCTGGAGGACATCCTCGAGGAGATCGTCGGCGAGATCGAGGACGAGCACGACATCGCCGTCGCCGGCGTGCGGCCGGGGCCCGACGGCGCGGTGATGGTCGACGGCTCGGTCACCATCCGCGACCTCAACCGGGCGATGAACTGGGACCTGCCGGACGACGAGGCGGTCACCGTGGCGGGCCTCCTGATCGCCGAGGCCCAGCGAATTCCGGAGGTCGGCCAGACCTTCACCTTTCACCGGCACCAGTTCCAGGTCGCCGAGCGCAAGGGCAACCAGATCACCGTGCTGCAGATCTGGCCGCCCACGCCGCTCGAGGAGTGACCTGGCCGCCGGCGTAAAGTTCAGGCGAGGATCGATCAAATCCTCGGCCGGACGCTTGACGCTCGCAGCTAAAAGGCGAATCCGTTTGCGGAACCGACGGCGGAACGGCGTCGTTCAGCCAAGCTTGATCCATTGGGGGATCGTCGGTCCCATGCCCGATTAGGACGCCGGCGCCGGTTTGGGACGGCCTTCGAGAGCCAGACCCCTACATCCGTGCAGGCGTTCGTCGGGCGTGCTACGGATGACCTTTACGCCCCGAGGAACCCATGGTGCGAGCTGCCTTGGAGCCTGCGAATGACCGATAAGCTGGACGGCCTGAGGGTGCTGGTTGTCGAGGACGAGATGATGGTCTCGATGCTGATCGAGGACATGCTCACCGACCTTGGCTGCACCATTGTGGGTCCCGCCTCGCGCCTGGACGAGGCGCTGCAGCTGGCGCAATCGGCCGAGCTCGACTGCGCAGTGCTGGACGTCAACCTCGGCGGCCAACCGATCTTCCCCCTGGCCGACGTCCTGCGCGAGAAGGGTGCGCCGTTCGCCTTCGCGACCGGCTACGGCGACGCCGGCCTACGCGACGTCGACAAGGGCTCGCCGGTCCTGCAGAAGCCGTTCCGCGAGGCCGACCTCGCCCGAGTGCTGAGCGAGCTCAGAGAGAAGGCGGGGGTCTAGGCGGGGCCGAGCGGCGTTGACGCCGCGCGGGCCTCAGGCGGCTTCGCCCGGGGCCACGGCGCGGACCGACAGCGCGTGCACCGGCCCGGCCAGTTCCTCGGCCAGGGTCTGGTAGACCAGACGCTGGCGGGCCACCTTGGGCTTCCCGGCGAAGGCCTCGGCCTCGATCAGCACGTTGAAATGGCTCTCGCCGCCCTCGCGCGCGCCGGCGTGGCCGTGGTGGCGCGCAGAGTCGTCCTGGATCTCCAGCCGGGTGGGCCGGAAGGCTTCGGTCAACTTGTCGCGGATCGCTTCAGCTATGGCGCCCATCAGCGGCATCTTCAATTCTTGAACGTCACGGTCTTAGCCCCATACTCGCTGCATGCCCGGCGCTTTTCAATACAAGCCCAAGTTCCGAGACATCCGCGTGCGCCCGCCATCCAAAGAGGAGGCGGAGGCGGCTGCGGCTGAAGCGGACGTCAACGCGCTGAAGCCGGGCGAGCGGCCCTGCGACCACCCCGGCTGCCGCCAGGCGGCCACCGCGCGGGCGCCGAAATCGCGCGACATGCTCAACGAGCACTACTGGTTCTGCCAGCCGCACGCGGCCGAGTACAACCGCAACTGGGACTTCTTCGCCGGCCTGAGCGAAGGCGAGATTCGCCGGCGCCAGCAGGACGAGCTGTTCACCGGCGGGCGCCCGACCTGGGAGATGAAGGCCGGCCGATTCTCGCGCGAGGCCGCCGCCTTCTCCGCCAAGGTGGGCGCCGGCCAGGGCTACCGCGACCCGTTCAACCTGTTCGGCCGCGGCGGCCCGCAGCCGGCGCCCGAGCCCGAAGGCCCCAAGCTCGGCAAGATCGAGCGCAATGCGCTGGCCGAGCTGGACCTCGAGGCCGGCGCCGACGGGCCGAAGATCCGCGCCCGCTACACCGAGCTGGTGCGCCGGCTGCACCCGGACTCCAACGGCGGCGACCGCGCCGGCGAGCACCGCCTGCAGAAGGTGATCCGCGCCTACCAGGCGCTGCGCAAGGC
>NZ_DATELG010000320.1:0-12807 GCF_035276905.1 Phenylobacterium sp.
CGTCAGGATGCGCTCGACATAGGCATGCGGATGAACCAGCTCCAGGTCGCCCCGCTCCGCCAGCGGCGCGTCGGAGGGGATCAGGCAGAGGTCGGGCGCGTCCTCCAGCGCCGCGACCACGGCGGCGAGCCGCTCTGGCCGCTCCGGATGCCATTCGCCGGGACGGTGGTCGAACATGTCGGCGTGGGTGTAGAGCGCCACATCCATGACCCGCCTATCAAAGACCGAACCCGGCCCTTTGCAAGAACCGATCCTGCGCCGCGCCACACTCGCCGACGCCGAGACGCTGTCGGTCATTGGCGCCGCGACCTTCACCGAGACCTTCGGCCACCTCTATCCGCCGGGCGACCTGGCGCGCTTCCTCGCGGAGGCGCACGGCCTCGAACGGATCCGCGCCGACCTCGCCGATCCGGCGCAGGCCCTCTGGCTGGCGGAGGCGGCCGGCGAGGTGGTCGGCTACGCCCTGGCCGGCCCCTGCGGCCTTCCGCATCCGGAGGTTCGACCGGAGGATGGCGAACTGAAGCGGCTCTACCTGCTGCGCCGCGCCCAGAGCGGCGGGCTGGGCGGCCGGTTGCTGGACGCCGCGCTCGGCTGGCTGATTCAGGCCGGGCCGCGGACGGTCTGGATCGGCGTCTGGTCGGAGAACTTGGGCGCCCAACGGCTCTACGGGCGACGCGGTTTCGTCAAGGTCGGCGAGTATGGCTTCGCCGTCGGCCAGACGGTCGACCGGGAGTTCATCTTGAGGCGGTGTGCGGAGAGATTTTCTAATGAGGCGCCCTAGCTTAATTGAAGCAGACATGTTTTCGCCTAAGTGAAGGGCGTTCACCGAAGAAAATTTCAGCGAATTAACCTGCGACCGTCGGCTGCAGGGCGGACATTTCGGATTTTAATGTTATATGGGCCGTAACCAAGGAGGGACTCGGGGCGAGATGTTGAGGATCGGCTACGTTCGCTTGAGGGACCAGGATTCGGCCGCCGAGACGGCCACCCTGAAAGCGCTCGGCTGCCACGTGGTCCGGGCGGAAGAGCCGCACGTCGGCGGGGCCGACGAGGCCGCGGTCCTGCTCTCCATCCTCGACTTCGTCGGGGCCGGCGACCAGCTGGTCGTCACCCGCCTGAACAACCTGGGCGCCTCGGGCCGCGCCATCCTCGACGTGCTCGACCGGCTGCAGCAGCGCGGCGCGGTGCTGGTCGTGGCCGAGCCCGAGCTGACCAGCGAAGGCGCGGGCGGTCGCGCCCTGCGGGCCGCGCTGGAAGCCGTCGCCTCCATCGAGCCTCACCCCGTTCCGCGCCGCCGCCGGCCCGCCGCCGACGAGATCCTGGAGCTGCAGCGCGCCGGCGTCGGTCCGGTCGAAATCGCGCGGCGCCTGGGCGTCTCGCGCATGACCGTGTGGCGCAAGTTGAAGGCCGTCGAGGCTTAATCTCCCCTCCCCACCCTGCTCGCCGGAGCCTGTCCTCAGGCCGGCCGTCAGCCGGTCCCGGGGGCGAGCTGTCCCTCCCCATTAAGGGATGGATGGCCTATCCTTGAACGATGTTCATGCGTTTCTTCACCGAGCTGCGCGAGGCCAAGGTCCCGGTGACCTTGAAGGAGTACCTCGTGCTGATGGAGGCCCTCGACCGGGCGGTGATCGACCGGCGGGTGGACGACTTCTACTATCTGTCGCGCGCGGCCCTGGTGAAGGACGAGAAGAACCTCGACAAGTTCGACCGGGTCTTCGGCCACGTGTTCAAGGGGCTTGAGCGCGTCGACGACGGCCTGGAGGCCGACATCCCGGCCGAATGGCTGCGGAAGATGTCCGAGAAATTCCTCACCGAAGAGGAGAAGGCGCAGATCGAGGCCATGGGCGGCTTCGAAAAGCTGATGGAGACGCTGGCCGAGCGCCTCAAGGAGCAGCAGAAGCGCCACGAGGGCGGGAACAAGTGGATCGGCACCGGCGGGACCTCGCCGTTCGGCGCCTACGGCTACAACCCCGAGGGCGTGCGCATCGGCCAGGACAAGGGCCGCCACGGCCGCGCGGTGAAGGTCTGGGACAAGCGGGAGTACAAGAACCTCGACGACTCCGTCGAGCTCGGCACGCGCAACATCAAGGTCGCGCTGCGCCGTCTGCGGCGCTGGGTGCGCGAGGGCTCGGCCGACGAGCTCGACCTGCCCGGCACCATCCGCGGGACGGCGGAGAAGGGCTACCTCGACATCCAGCTGCGCCCCGAGCGGCGCAACAAGATCAGCGTGCTGCTGTTCCTCGACATCGGCGGCTCGATGGACGCCCACGTCAAGGTTTGCGAGGAGCTGTTCTCGGCGGCCCGGGCCGAGTTCAAGAACATGGAGTTCTTCTACTTCCACAACTGCCTCTACGAGGCCGTCTGGAAGGACAACCATCGCCGCCAGGCCGAGAAGATCCCGACCTGGGAGGTGCTCCACAAGTTCCCGCACGATTATAAGATCGTGTTCGTCGGCGACGCTGCCATGAGCCCCTACGAGATCACCCACGCCGGCGGCTCGGTGGAGCACTGGAACGAGGAGGCGGGCGCAGTCTGGCTGCAGCGCGTGGCCGACATCTATGAGCACGCGGTCTGGCTGAATCCCACCCCCGAGCGGCAGTGGGGCCACACGCCGTCGACCGCCCTGATCAAGCAGTTGATCGGCGAGCGCATGTTCCCGATGACGCTGGAGGGCCTGGAGCGGGCGATGAAGGAGCTGGCGCGCTGAGCGGCGCTCACCGCGGCTTGGCCAGCACCCCGCGCCCTCCAGCATGGCCGCGCGCTTGAGCGGCGGCGGCAAGGCCTCGGGTGATAAGATCAGGCCGCCAATTCCCAGGCGAACTTGAGATCCTCGACGAACATTGCGTAGGCCCTGGCCTTGGCGGCCGCGTCGGGCGCCCGCAGCAGGTAGGAGGGATGGTAGGTGACCACCCCCTGCGCCTGATCCGGCAGCTGGATGGCCTGCTGGCGCATCTTGGCGATCGGCGTCGGCTTGCCGAACACCGAGAGCGCCGCGGTGGCCCCCAGCGCCACCACGACCCTGGGCCGCACCAGCCGGCGCTCGGCCTCGATCCACCAGCGGCAGGCGACGACCTCGCCGGCGTCCGGCGTCTTGTGCAGCCGTCGCTTGCCGCGCAGCTCGTGCTTGAAGTGCTTCACGGCGTTGGTGACGTAGGTCTGCGCGCGCGGCACGCCCGCCTGCGCCAGCGCCTTGTCGAGCATCTGGCCGGCGGGGCCGACGAACGGCAGGCCGGCGAGGTCTTCCTGGTCGCCGGGCTGTTCGCCGACGAACATCAGCCGTGCGCTCCCCGGTCCCTCGCCGGCCACGCCCTGGGTGGCCTCGCGCCACAGCTCGCAGCGGCGGCAGAGCTGCACGCCGGCGGCGACCTCCTCGAGGCTGGTCGGCGCCTGGCCGTCGAAGGGCGCATCGCGGCTGGCGCGCTGGGCGGCGCGGACGATGCGGCGGGCAGGTTCGGCGGGAGACTGGCGGACCATCTCTTCGACTTGCGCCTCGGCGCGGGCGACCAGTTCGGGAATGAGCCGGGCCTCGGGCAGGTTCCGCCAGTAGCGCTGCGGCGTCTCGCCGCGCATCGGTTGCGGGTTCCGCCGCGCCGGGTTGAGGACCGAGGCGCAGTAGGTGCGCCAATACGCCTCCAAAGCCTCCGCCGCCGGCGCGTCGGCCGGGTCGGCGCCCGGCGTGAAGGCGAGCGCCTTCGTGTCCCAGTGCACGCAGACGTCCGGCGTCAGGATCGAAAAGCGCATGTTGGCGAAGCGGCGGGCGAAGAAGGGAGCGACCCGCTCGGCCACCCGATGCGGCGGCTCGAACCAGGCGACATAGGCCTCCCCGCTCTCGGCGTCGTGGACCAGCCGGAAGCGGACGAAGGCCTTCATCTTCTGCACCGCCTGGTCGATCTGGCGGGCGTAGGCGCGCGCCTTGGCGACGTCGGCGTCAGCGTCGGCGCGCAAGAGGTTCGGCTCGCCGGCCATCCGCCAGAGCAGCCGGTAGAGCAGGTCGAAGCGCTCGTCCGACCGGTGCAGCACCACCGCCTCGGCCAGCGCCATGAACTCGCGCGGGACATAGAAGATCGAGCGCTCGACCGATGCGCGCAACGGCGATTCTCGGGCAAGCGGAGCCGCCGCGCCGAACAGCTCGCCATCCACGGTCCAGAGCACATCCTGGGGCCGCATGCCGCGGGCGCGTAAGGCCCGCGCGGCGCCGCGCCAACCCTCGAAATCAGTCTCCGAGCCCAGACGCACCACACGCATCGGAAAAGCCTCAGTTCTCCAGCCGACACCTCGGGTCGAGAACCGCCATGCCGACAATTCTAGCGTTCCGTCTTTGTTCTTACAATCCGTTTCATATTACACTCAGATTACAGAACATGGCCGAGCTGCTCGGTCCGGCTGGTCAGGAGGCCGCCGGCAGGTGTTGCGAACCGCCCGGCCGCCTCCATTCAGAGGCTATTAGAACCTTGCGCCCACAGTAGAGGCGGTAACGACGACAGGATTCGGGCTTTGCGACACTCTGCGCCGGCGGACGACGGAGAGCGCCTTTGCGGGCTTCCCCGCCGCATCGCGCAAGTCGCGCGCTGGACGCCCCGGTTCCGGCATTTCCGCACCAAGCTGACGGTCTATTCCGTGGTGCTGATCGCCCTCGTGCTGTGCGGCATCGTCGGGGCGGCTTACGTCTCGGTCGAGCGCAACACCGAGCGCGCCGTCAGTCATGAGCTCGCCGCCAGCGCGGTGGTGTTCGACCGCGTCTGGCAGCTGCGCAACGCGCAGCTCGAGACCAGCGCCGGCCTCCTGGCCCACGACTTCGGCTTCCGCGCAGCGGTGGCCACCCGCGACCAGGCCACGATCCGCTCGGCCCTGCAGAACCTGCGCCGGCGCGTCGGCATGAAGCTGGGCTTCGTCGTCGACGCCGACGGCCGGGTGCTGGCCAGCGAGGGGGCGGGCTCGGCCGCCGCGGCCGCCGCCTGGCTGCACGACGCCGGCGTCAACGATCCGGCGAGCGGCGTCCTGCTGTTCCAGGCGGGCCCGCACCAGACGGTCTCCGCTCCCGTGCTGGCGCCGACGCCGATCGGCGAGGTGGTCTTCGCCACGCCGCTGGACCAGCAGGAGCTGGCGGCCCTGGTCCGGCTTTCGCCGATCGCCTTCCACGCCCGTCTCCTGGCGCAGAGCCCGGACGGGCGCTGGATCCAGGGCGCAGAGGGCCTCTCCGCCGACGAGCTCAACCACGCCGCGGCGGTCCTGAGGGCGGCCCCGAGCCAGCGCCCGACGGCGCACAGGATCGGCCCGTGGATCGAGATCGTCCGGCCGCTGAGCACCATCGGCCCGGCGAATACGGCGCTGCTGCTGCGCTATCCGCTGGCCGAGGCGCTGGCGCCCTACCGCGGCCTGCTGGCCATCGTCCTGCTGAGCGGCGGCGCGGGCCTGGGCCTGTTGGCGGCGGGCGCCTGGGCGGTGGCCCAGCAGGTCACCCGCCCCCTGGCCGCGCTGAGCGTCGCGGCCGAGCGGCTGGAACGCGGCGAGCACGGCGCGGTCGCGGTCGAGGGGCGCGACGAGATCGCCGCCCTGGGCCTCAGCTTCAACCGCATGGCCGAGGGCATCGCCCGGCGCGAGGCGGCGCTGGAGCAGGCGCGCGACGAGGCCCAGGCCGCCAACCGCGCCAAGAGCGAGTTCCTGGCCAACATGAGCCACGAAATCCGCACCCCGCTGAACGGAGTGCTGGGGATGACTCAGGTGCTCGCGCTGGAGCTCGAGGACAGCGCCCAGCAAGGGCGGCTGAGCATCATCCGCGAGTCCGGCGAGAGCCTGCTGGCGCTCCTGGACAGCATCCTCGACCTTTCGAAGATCGAGGCCGGCCAGCTGGAGATCGAGATCGGCGACTTCGACCTCGCCGCGGCCGTGCAGCTCGCCGCCGCCCCCTTCGCCGCGCTGGCGGCGCACAAGGGAATCGCCTTCGAGGTCGCCCTCCGGGCGGACGCCGGCTGGCGGCGCGGAGACGCGCTGCGCCTGCGCCAGGTTCTGTCGAACCTCGCCTCCAACGCCGTGAAGTTCACCGAGGCGGGCGCCGTCCGCCTCGCCGTGGAGTGCGGGCCGCGGGTCGTGCGCTTCGAAGTCGCGGACACCGGCCTCGGCATCCCGCAGGATCGGCTGGCGGAGATCTTCGAGCGCTTCGCCCAGGTCGACGGCTCGGCCACCCGCCGCTTCGGCGGAACCGGCCTCGGACTTTCGATCTGCCGCGACTTGGTCGGCCTGATGGGTGGCGACCTGACGGTCGAGAGCGAGCTCGGCCGCGGTTCGACCTTCGCGTTCGAGCTTCCCCTCGAGCCGGCGGCGGCGCCCTTCGAGCGCGCGCCGGAGGAGGCGGCCGCGGAGCCGGCCGGCTTGCGCATCCTGGCGGCGGAGGACAACGAGACCAACCGGACGATCCTCGCGGCCCTGCTAGAGCCGGCGGGCGTGGCGCTGACCTTCGCCGTCACCGGGCGCGAGGCGGTCGCAGCCTTCACCGGCTCCGCCTTCGACATCGTGCTGATGGACATCCAGATGCCGGAGATGGACGGGGTGGAGGCGACGCGCGCCATTCGGGCGGCCGAACGCGGCCGCCGCACGCCGATCCTGGCGGTCACCGCCAACGTCATGACCCACCAGGTCGAGGAATATCTCGCCGCCGGCATGGACGGGGTGGTCGCCAAGCCGATCCAGGCCGACCGGCTCGTCGAGGCTATCGAGGCCGCGCTCGAGCAGGCCGGAGACGTCGCCGATGGCGCGGCGGCGGCCTGATCCGATGCGGTCTGTGCGTGCAGGCGCCGCGGCGTTCGCCCTGGCCCTGAGCCTCATCGCCCAGGCGCGGGCCGCCGACCTCAAGGTCGCCGTGCTGGGCGTGAAGGGCCGGCCGGTGGCCGACGCCGTCATCATGGTGCGGCCGCAGGGGATGGGGAACCCGGGACCGATCCGCTTCCCCTGGCCGATGGTGGTCGAGCAGAAGGACATGCGGTTTCGGCCCTTCGTGCTGGTCGCGCCGGTCGGCGCGGAGGTCGCCTTCCCCAACCACGACCCGTTCCAGCACCACGTCTATTCCTTCTCCCCGGCCAAGAGCTTCGAGCTCAAGCTCTACGGCCACGACGAGACCCGCCGCGTACGCTTCGACAAGGCGGGGCTCGTCTCGCTGGGTTGCAACATCCACGACGACATGAGCGGCTTCATCCGCGTGGTCGACACGCCTTACGCCGCCAAGACCGACGCCCGCGGCGAGGTGGTCGTCCACGACCTGCCGGCGGGACCGGCGCAGCTTTCGGTCTGGCATCCCTACCTGCGCGGCGGCCGCGATCTCGTGCGGCCGATCACGATCCCCGCAGGCGGCGGCGCGCTCACCGTCACCGTCGATCTGAGGCCCGCGCCGATGCCGCATGGCGCGTATTGAGATGCGGCCGAAAGCCTGGCTCCGCGCCGCGGCGCTCGCCCTCGCCGCCCTGACGAGCTCGGGCGGCGCGCAGGCGCAGGACGCGATCTTCGGCCGCGACACGTTCAAGGGCATGGCGGAGATCCGCTGGGCCGGGACCGACGGCGAGCGCAGCTGGGTCCAGGGCGGCTTCGGCAAGAGCGCGGTCCCCGGCGGCGGCGACGGCTGGCGCGGCGCCGCCGGCCTGAGCCAGGCGGTGGTCGAATGGCGGCCGCGCATCGGCTTCGGAATTAGCGCGGTGGTCAGCGGCCAATGGCAGGCGGACACCCATCCCAAGCTCGACCTCGACGAGGCCTTCCTGAAGCTGAAGGCGCCGCCGAGGCCCTACGGCCGCCTCAGCGGCCGGGTCGGTTACTTCTATCCGCCGGTCTCGCTGGAACATGGCGGCGTCGGCTGGACGACGAGCGACCTCTTGACCGCCTCGGCCCTGAACAGCTGGATCGGCGAGGAGGTCAAGGTCGCGGGCGCGGAGCTCAGCTTCGAGCATCGGTTCGGCGACCACGAGGTCACCGCGACAGGCGCCGTGTTCGGCTGGAACGACACCTCCGGCGCCCTGGTCAGCTTTCGCGGCTGGGCGCTGCACGGGGTGCGGACCGGCGTGCAGACCGAGTTCTCCCTCCCCCCGCTGACGCCGTTCCTGACGCGCCACCAGGACGATGGGACCTATCCGGCCTGGGAGATCGACAATCGGCCCGGGTACTATGCGCGCCTGGAGTGGCGGCCGCCGGCGCCGGTGGCGCTTTCCGCCTTCCATTACGACAACCGCGGCGACCGGACGAGCGTGCGCGACCTGCAGTGGGCCTGGGAGACCCGGTTCACCTCCGTCTCGGCCCTGTGGACGCCGGACCAGGCGACCCGCCTCCGCGCCCAGGCGCTGGCGGGGCGCACCTGGATGGGCTTCTCCCGCCCGGAGACCTGGGTCGACGTCGGCTTCCGCGCCGCCTACCTGATGGCGACCCGCGACGTCGGGCCGGGCGCGCTCAGCCTGCGCCTCGACGCCTTCGACGCCCACGACCACACCTTGCGCAAGCTCGACGCGGCGGACGAGCACGGCTGGGCGATCACCGGCGGCTGGCGCCAGCCGCTCGCCGCGTGGGCGGACCTGTTCCTCGAAGCCCAGCAGATCGACAGCAAGCGGCCCGGACGGACGCTGGCGGGCGACGCGCCGAAGCAGGACGAGACCGTCCTGCAGACCGCGGTGCGGCTGCACTTCTAAGGTATCCTACCCGCCTCCCGCCCCGGAGCTGGCCGCCTTGAGCGCCGGCGCGCCGGCGATCGGCGGGACGCCCGAGGGCAACGGCGCCGAAGGGTCGCGGACGAAGGCCAGGACGTCGCGCCAGACCACCTCGCCCTGCAGGTCGCGCATCAAGAGGTGGTAGCCGTTGGCGTAATAGGCCGTCTGGTCGCTGGCCTTCAGCTTGCGCGCGGCCGCCAGGGCGGCGTGCCGGGGGATGATTTCGTCGTGCGCGCCGTAGAGGTAAAGCGTCGGGGCCTTGATCCCGCCGATGGCCTCGGCGCCGTGATCCATCAGGCCGACCAGGCCGTAGAGGGCGTCGGAGCGCGCACCCCAGACCATCAGCGGGTCCTGGCCCATGGCGATCAGTTCCTCCCGGTTGTCGGTGGCCGTGATCTTGCGCGTGAGCCACGAGGGCGGGGTGTAGACCTTGGCGGCGCTGAAGTTGGCCGCCAGCCACAGCAGGGTCTTGTAGGGCAGCGGCTGCGCGCTCCAGCCCCACACCGCCGGCGACAGCAGCACCAGCCGGTCCGCGGCCGGCGGCCGGTCCGAGGCGAAGGCCTCGGCCGCCACTGCGCCGCCCATGCTCTCGCCGGCCACGGCGATGACGGCGTGCGGGTAGGCCTGGCGCGCCAGGGCCACGACGGTGCGCAGGTCCTCCACCATCAGGGCGTCGCCGGCCCAGATCCCGCGCTGCGGCGAGCGGCCGAAGCCGCGCTGGTCGTAGGCGATGGTCGTCACCCCCTGCTCGGCCCACCAGGGCGCGGCGAGGTGAAAGGCGTTGGCGTAGTCGTTCATGCCGTGGAGGCCGACGATCACCGCCCAGGGTTCGCCCTTGGCCTCCCAGACGGTCAGGCCGAGCCGCGCGCCGTCGAAGCTGACCACCGCATGGTGGTCGAACCGCGGGCCCGCGAAGCCGACCGGCGTCCTGCCCGGCGCCTGGACCAGCATCGGCGTGCAGGCCGCCAGCGTCAGGGCGGCGAGGAGAACGGCGAGAATGCGCGTCATGGACTAAGGATGGCGGCCAGACAGCAGGTCCGCTCGCCCCATAGATAAGCGACAACCTCGTCCTTGAGCCAGAGGCGGAGCGCCGCAGGCCGGTCCGGGCGCCCCTTCCTTTCCCGCGGTACGCGGGAGAGGGGGACCATCGGCCGAAGAGCCGATGGTGGAGAGGGCAAGCCTCAGGCTCGGCGGATCGACCGGGCCGCGCGGACCTCTCCGGATAAGGCTTTCCCTCTCCACCACGCGCTCTCCAGCCGGCTAGCGCCGGCTTCGGCGCGCGGTCCCCCTCTCCCACTTCGTGGGAAAGGAAGGCCAACAACCGGACAAAGGTACTAGGCGGCGGCCCTCAGGCGGCCAGGAACGCCCTCTCCTTCTCGATCAGGCCGGCGAACGACGGGCGCGCCAGGATGCCGGCGAGGTAGGCCGCGGTCTTCGGGTGGGTGGCGGGATCCACCACGCAGTCGGCCATGGCCATGGTGGCGAAGGGGCTGGCGACGGCGATGTCGGCCAGGGTGAAACGGTCCTCCACCAGGTAGCCCGAGGCCGGAATCACCCGCTCCAGATAGTCGACCAGCTTCGGGAACTGCTCGCGCTGGGCCTGGTCGGCGACCGCCGGATCGGTTTCCAGCCCCAGGAACTTCGGCCCGACCACGCGGGTGAAAAAGATCTTGCCGCCGCAGTCGCAGGCCAGAGTGTCGGCGAACTCCTCGTAGAAGATGGTCCGCGCGCGGGCCTTGGGCTCCAGCGGGATCAGGTTCGGCTCGGGCTTGATGGCGTCGAAATAGGTGACGATGGCGGTGGAGTCGGCGAGCATGAAGTCGCCGTCCTTCATCGCCGGGATCTTGCCGAAGGGGCTGGCCTTGGCGAAGTCCGGCCCGGTCGCGCGGCTGCCCCCCGGCTGCGGGTCGAAGGGGATGCCCTTCTCGATGGCGAACACCATCGCCTTGCGCACGAAGGGCGACATCGAACTGCCGTAGATGACGATCATTGACCGGTCTCCTGTTGAACCTGCGCCGTCTGCGGCAGCCGCAGCCGGTAGACGCCCCTGAAATCATTCGGATCGGCGGGCTTGCCGTGACGCGTGATCACCAGCCGATCGGCTCGCGCCAGCCCGACGGCGGTCGCGCGCACATGACCCAGCAGCCGGCGCCAGCCCTCCGGATCCACGGCGCGGGCCACCTCCTCCGGCGAGATCGACTTCCCGGCCGGGACCTTGGCCAGGAGGTCGAAGATGACGGTCTCGACTTGGGCGCTCATCGGCCGCCTCGCTCAACGGTTTGGGGGATGTTCACTTGCACGTCTTGTCGTCCGGCGCAGCGGTGAAGCCGGCCACCGCCACCGCGGCGATCGGCGCCGGCCAGGACTGTGAATTGGTCCCGCCCGCAGGCGCGGCGCAGACCTTCACCGCGACCGGCTTCAGCGCCCCGTCCTGAAAGGCCAGCACGGCCGCCCGGTAGAGCACCGGATGGTCGAGGCCGTTCCAGACCTTCAGATAGGAGGCCTTCTTCTGCGGCGATCCGTCGAGCGCGATGGCGAGCTTGCCAGGGCCGGGCGCCTCGAAGCTCTCCTTCACCTCGCCGGCGGGATGGGCCATGGCCAGCTCCCCCTTCTCCACCGAATCCAGCGCCGGCTCGCCCTTGTCGTCGAGGTGGAAGACGGCGCGATCGCCGAAAACCACCTGCAGCGCCGGCCCCGGCACGATCTCGGTCTTGCCGCTGAAGCCGCCGGCGGGCTGGGCCGGCGCGGTCTCGGGAGCGGGCGCCTCCTCGGCGCGGGCGCCCTCGGCGGCGAGGACCAAGGCGGCCGCGGCGAGCGCCAATGCTGTCCTGCGGGCTTGCATCCGACCTCCTCGCGCTGCGCCGGGCACCCTAGTGAGCATGACGCCGCAGGGCAAACCGCCTCTCAGGACGCCTCGGCGTCGCTCTTCAGGCGCTGTTCGATCCGCCGGTCGGGGATCAGCCACATGAGGGCTACGGCGGTGTAGAGCAGGCCCGAGATGCGGGTGTCGATATAGGCGAGACCTGCGCCTGCGAGATAGAGGAAGGGCGAAAGCTTGCCCTTCAGGTCGCCGCCCAGCGCCCGGTGCAGCGGCGAGGCCGGCCCCTGGCCGCGGATGATGACCTGCTGCAGGACCAGCCATGCAAGG
Source organism: Phenylobacterium sp. (assembly GCF_035276905.1). GTDB lineage: Bacteria > Pseudomonadota > Alphaproteobacteria > Caulobacterales > Caulobacteraceae > Phenylobacterium. The sequence continues at coordinate 11,827 of NZ_DATELG010000320.1, forward strand.
GCGGCCGTCAGCAGCGACAGGCCGTAGAGGGCCGTCGGCGTCGGGGCGAAATGGTTCTCGCCCATCCAGGCGGTGGCGAACGGGATCAGCGACAGCCAGAACAGCAGGTGCAGGTTGGCCCACAACATGCCGCCGTCGACGGTCTGCACCAGCTGGAAGAAGTGGTGGTGGTTGTTCCAGTAGATGCCGACGTAGACGAAGCTCAGCACATAGCTCAGGAACACCGGCCATAGCCTGAGGAGATCCGAGAGCTCCGTCCCGTGAGGCGGACGCATCTCCAGCACCATGATGGTGACGATGATGGCCAGCACCCCGTCGGTGAAGGCCGTCAGGCGATCGCGCTCCATGCTGTCTCCGTCTGCCGTTCCCCGGGGGATTCATAGAGGCAGAACGCCCCCTCAGTCAGCTTCGCTGACAGCTCCCCCGCCAACGGGAGAGATGGCTCGCGAAGCGAGACGGAGGGGGCGTTCTCGGCGAGGGAGCCCGCTCAAGACCGCGGGTCAAGCCTACGTCAAGCCGCGTCCGGCTCGGCGTCGACGTAGAGCTGGGCCTCGCGGGCGATCAGCACGTCGGCCAGGAGCCAGTAGGCCTCGCCCCAGGCGGCCAGCACCTCGTCGGTCGCGGCCTCGCCGAGCACGTCGCGGATCGCCGGCAGCAGGGCCTCGGCGACCTTCGGATAGTGCTCGGGCTTCACGTTGGTCGCGACGTGACGTTCGGCCATGCGCTCCACCGCGCTCGCCAGCGCCGGCAGGTTGTCGACGTTCTGCGCGAAGGCGACGATCGCAGCGGCCAGCCGCTTCGGCTGCTCGCCCGAGGCCTGGGCCGCTTCGTCGAACAGGGCCTTGATCTCGGCGTCGACGAACAGCCGCTCGTACATGCGCTTGGTGATGGCGAGGCCGTGCTGCACCAGCACCGGCGCGGTGGCCTTCACGGTGGCGATCGTCTGCGGCGACAGCGTCTTGGTCATGGAGCGATCCTTCG
>NZ_DATELG010000321.1:0-18093 GCF_035276905.1 Phenylobacterium sp.
TGCAGTCGAGATCCGTTCTTTACATGCCGGCCAATAGACCCTAAATGCGCGTCTTCCGGCGGACCCGATGTCCTGAAAAGCGCTGCTAACGCCGGTCTGGGTTCAACAATCCGTTGGGGGTTGCGTGAGGTGCACACGTACCATACGCCCCTGGACCTGGTCCGCGAGCGGTCCCCGGAGCGTCCTGTCGCCCTTGTGCGACCGGGCGTGGTGGCCGTAGCGGCGCGCTGGTTCCAGGACAATTTCAAAGGCGACGTCTTCTACGCTGTGAAGGCCAATCCCTCTCCCTGGGTCATCGAGACCCTGGCGGAGACCGGGATCGCGTCCTTCGACGTGGCGTCGGTGAACGAGATCGAGCTGGTGGCGAAGCACGCCCCGGGGTCACGCATGGCCTTCATGCACCCGGTGAAGAGCCGCGCCGCCATTGCGGCCGCCTACTTCGACCACGGGGTCAGGACCTTCTCCTTCGACACCCATGAGGAGCTGGCGAAGATCCTCCGGGCGACCGGCGGGGCCGACGACCTGACGCTGATCGTCCGCCTGGGCGTGCAGGCGGAAGGCGCGTCTTATTCGCTGTCCGGCAAGTTCGGCGTCGACCTGCACGAGGCCCCGAGCCTGCTCTTGGCCGCGCGCCGCGCGACCCAGGACCGGATGGGCGTCTCCTTCCATGTCGGCAGCCAGTGCATGCGGCCGACCGCGTTCCAGGCGGCCTTGGCCCAGGCCAACCGCGCCATCGTCCGCGCCGGCGTCATGGTCGACGTGGTCGACGTGGGCGGCGGCTTCCCCTCGGTCTATCCGGGCATGCTGCCGCCGGACCTCGGCGACTACCTGGACTCCATCGACCGCGGCTTCGCCCAGATGTCGGTGCACGAGGACACCGAGCTGTGGTGCGAGCCGGGCCGGGCGCTGGTGGCGGAAGCCACCTCGATCCTGACCAAGGTCGAGCTGAAGAAGGGCGACGCGCTCTATCTGAACGACGGCAGCTACGGCAGCCTGTTCGATGCGGCGCACATGAAATGGCCCTTCCCGGTCAAGCTCTACCGCGGCGAGTCCGACGAGGCCGAACAGGTGGAGACGCCGCTGAAGCCCTTTCGCTTCTACGGCCCGACCTGCGACTCGATCGACCACATGCCGGGGCCGTTCTGGCTGCCGGAAGACGTCCGCGAGGGCGACTACGTCGAGATCGGCATGCTGGGCGCCTACGGCGTGGCCATGAACACCCGCTTCAACGGCTTCGGCGAGGCCGAGACCGTGGCCGTGGACGACGCGCCGATGGCCTCGATGTACGGCCTGGCCGGAAAGGTCATCCGCCTGCCGCGCGAGAGCCAAGAGGACGACCGCAAGGTAGTGCGCCTGTCGCGTCCGAAGGGCGCGGCCGGCAAGAAGCGCCGCAGACGCTAAAGGGAACGGGCGCTAAAAGTCGTCACGCATCTGCGTTAAAAGGCGCGGCCGGTCGCTCCGTCCCGGTCGCGCCTTTCTGTTTGGACGGGCGATCACCCTCAGAAGGGAACTTCCGACGATGAACGCTCCTGTTCCGAACACCAACCGCAAGGCCGAGCTGCTGTCCCGCACCGTCGAGCATGTGGCGATCGACCAGTACGACGCCCGTCCGGTCATCGACGCCATGCGCGCCATGAGCTTCACCAGCCGCGACACGGCGCGTGCGGCCGACATCTTCTCCATGGCGCTGGAGGACCAGTCCTGCTCGACCTGGCTGACGCTGGCCGGCTCGACCAGCGCCGGCGGCTGCATGCACATCTACCGCGACATGGTGAAGTACGGGCTGATCGACGCGATCGTCTCCACCGGCGCCTCGATCATCGACATGGACTTCTTCGAGGCCCTCGGCTTCAAGCACTACCAGGCCCAGGAGCAGGTCGACGACCGCGACCTGCGCGCCAACTACATCGACCGGATCTACGACACCTACATCGACGAGGAGGAGCTGCAGGCCTGCGACCACGCGATCTACGAGATCGCCAATGCGCTGGAGCCCCGCCCCTATTCGAGCCGCGAGTTCATCCACGAGATGGGCAAGTGGCTGGCCACCGGGAACGCCAAGAAGCCCGCCTCGCTGATCCAGACCGCCTATGAAGAGGGCGTGCCGATCTTCTGCCCGGCGTTCACCGACAGCTCGGCCGGCTTCGGCCTGGTGAAGCACCAGGTGGAGCGGATGAAGGCCAAGCAGCCCTACCTGACCATCGACAGCGTCGCCGACTTCCGCGAGCTGACCGACATCAAGATCGCGGCGGGAACCACGGGCCTGTTCATGGTCGGCGGCGGCGTGCCGAAGAACTTCGCCCAGGACACGGTGGTCTGCGCCGAGATCCTCGGGGTCGAGGTCGACATGCACAAGTACGCCGTGCAGATCACCGTCGCCGACGTGCGCGACGGCGCCTGCTCGTCCTCGACGCTGAAGGAGGCCTGCTCCTGGGGCAAGGTCGACGTCACCTGGGAGCAGATGGTGTTCGCCGAGGCCACCACCGTGGTCCCGCTGATCGCCTCCGACGCCTGGCACCGCGGCTCGTGGAAGACCCGCGAGAAGCGCCGCTGGGCCAAGCTGTTCGAGAAGGCCGCGGGCTGAACGAGGCCACGATTGGCGTTGTCATCCCGGTTTCGCGAAGCGAAGACGGGATCCATACGCGCCGATATTCAAGCGCAGCTGAGCACCGGGGGCGTTCGGTGCGAGACGGGCGCAGAACCCCGCTCGCGCAGCCTCAAATCCCTGCGTACCACTCGTAGCCGCGGTCCTCCCAGAAGCCGCCCTTGCCGCCGGCGATGTGGGCGAAGTCGGCGACCGCTTCCAGGCGCATGACGTACTTGGCCTGTTTGTAGCCCAACTGGCGCTCGACCCGCAGCCGCACGGGCGCGCCGTGGGCCACCGGCAGCGGCTGGTCATTCATCGCATAGGCCAGCAGGGTTTGCGGGTGGTAGGCGTCGATCAGGTCGATGCTCTCATAGTAGCGGCCAGACGCGTCCGCGGTCCCGCCGAGATTGTCGGCGCAGTGTAAGACGATGTAGCGCGCCTCCTTCTTCAGCCCGGCCTTGTCGAGCAGGGGCCCCAGCCGCGCGCCGGTCCATTTGGCGATGTCGCTCCAGCCCTCGACGCAGTCGTGGCGGGTGATCTGGGTGCGCGAGGGCTGGCTGCGCAGCTCGGCCAGGCTCAGCGACAGCGGCCGCTCGACCAAGCCGTCGATCACCAGCGCCCAGTCGGCGAAGCCGTCCTGGACATGGGCGACGTAGGCGGCGTCCGTCGGATTGGTCGAGCCGTTGGACCGGAAGTCGGCGGAGATTTCATCCGGGCTGAATTCGCGGGCCAGCGCCTTGCGGTCCACGACCAGCCGCTGGGCGCGCTTCGTCAGCCCCTCGGCGCTGGCCAGCGCGGCCCGCCCCTTGGGGCTCTGGCTGATGCGGTCGCAGGCGGCGAGCCAGAGGGCGCCGGCGCCGGCGAAGACGCCCTTCAGCCAGCCGCGGCGGTCGGTCCTGGGGCCGGGAGCGCTCATGCGTTGTCTCCCTCGACCTCGATGGCGTAGCGGCCGGTGATCATCGAGCGGATGTTGTTCCACAGGCCGGAGACCACCACCATCACCAGGTGGACGACGACGAACAGCACGATCAGGCCCGCGCAGAGGAAGTGGATCGAGCGCGCCGACTGGCGCCCGCCGAACAGGTCCAGGAGCCAGGGCGCGGCCGCGTCGATCCCCGGCGACATGGTCAGTCCCGTCGCAATCATCAGCGGCAGCAGGACCAGCGCCACGACGAGATAGCTCAGCTTCTGCAGGACGTTGTAGCTGCGCGCCCCCTCGCCCTTGGGGAACTTCAGCTGCGCGTGGGTGACGATCTCATGCCAGAGGTTGCGCGGCGAAAGCTGCGCCCGGGTCGGCCAGAGGTCGCGGCGGATGTGCCCGCCGATCAGGCCGCTGGCGAGGTAGACGAAGCCGTTGGTCACGAAGACCCAGGCGAAGAAGAAGTGCCAGCGCCGGCCGGTCGCGAGGTCGCGCCAGCTGGGCGCGGTGGCCCAGGCGGGAAAGCCCCGGGGGCCTTGCGCGCCCGGCCTGCCGGACCAGCCGAGCACGCCGGTGGTCTCGAACCTTGCGTCGCCGACCTCAGTCACGCCGACCGGCCGGCCCGCCCGCTCGGCCGCGCTGATCGCAAGCCAGGGCCGGTCGAAGTGCGACTTGACCCCCCAGTAGAGCGCCGGATGGGCGTTGAAGATCTGCAGCCCGCTCATCAACAGCAGGGTGAGCGCCAGCACGTTGATCCAGTGGGTGAGGCGGGTCACCCCCGAGTGCCGTCTCACCAGCAGCGTCTTGGTCATCCGGGCCCTCCGCGGCCGAACTTGCCACAAACGGACTACGGCGCCGAGCGCGCGGCGGATGCGGGAACGCGGGCGCGGCCGTCGACGCTTTCCTCCAAGAGCCCGAAGGAGAAGGCCATGCCTGACCCACGCGAGAGCGCCGAGGGGCCGCGCCCCGAGCGACCGGAGCCCTATCCACAGGTCGACCGCACCGACGGCGTACAGGCGGCCCAGCCGCGAAGCTTCCGACCGGACATCCCCGCGTCGATGACTGACGGCCGCATGGGACCTGGCGGTGATCCCGCCGAGGGCAAGCCGTAAGCTCTAGGCCCAGGCCCGCCCCGGCCCTACTCTCCCGGCGCCGCAGCGCGGGGGATTTCGGCATGGGCGAAATGGTGGAAGTCTGGCGCGGCGGCGTGGCGACCTGGGAGTGCGACTCCATGGGTCACCTGAACGTCGGCTTCTACATGGCCAAGGCGATGGAGGCGCTGATCGGCCTGGCGGCCGAGCTCGGCATGCCGCACGCCTTCGCGCCGCGCGCCGAGGCGACCCTGATCGTCCGCGAGCAGCACATCCGCTTCCTGCGCGAAGCCCAGGTCGGCGCGCGCCTGCACATCGACGCAGGCGTCCTGGCGATGGGCGAGGACGACGCGAGCGTCCTTTTGCTGATGCGCCACCACGACGGCGAGCCGGCGGCCAGCTTCCGGATGCGTGTGGTCCACGCCACCGCGCGCGAGGGCCGGGCCTTTCCCTGGCCCCACTGGGCCAGGGCCCGGGCGGCGGCGATCACCATCGAAGCGCCGGAACGCGCCGCCCCGCGCAGCGTGTCGCTGGATCCGGTCGCGGTTGCAGCCAGCCTGCCGCAGGCGCTGGAGCTCGGCCTGCAGCGGATCGGCTTCGGCGGCTTCCGCATCGGCGACTGCGACGCTTTCGGCCGGATGCGCACCGAGTTGGTGATCGCGCGGATCTCCGATTCCGTCGCCCACCTGATGGCGGGCCTGCTGGAAGACCTGGCCGCGGGCGGGCGCAAGCTGGGCGCGGTGGCCCTGGAGTACCGACTGATCTACCTGGACTGGCCGCGGGCGGGCGACCTCTACGAGCTGCGCTCGGGCTTCCTCGGCGCCGAGCCGCGGCTGCGGCGGATGGTGCACTGGTTCCTGGACCCCGCGACCGGCCGGCCGTGGGCGAGCGCCGAGGCGGTCGCGGCCGTCTTCGACGTGGAGGCCCGCAAGACCGTGGCCCTGACCGAGACCGAGCTCGCCGCCTGGGCCGCGGTCATTACGCCGGGCCTGACCCTCTAGCGGGCTGTTTCAGCCTCGACGGCACGCTGATCGAGGCCTGGGCGTCGACGAAAGGCGCTCGGCGATCGATCGGCGCACCACCTGCCCCCTGACGAGCCATGAGCTCATCTCAGCGCATGATTTGCGCTTGCCACTCATAGTTCGACCGTTCATTCAATTATGAACCTGGGGGGACGGACAATGGACGGTACGATCCGGTTCGCGCTTGCTGACCGCGTCCCCCGGCTGGCGCTGGATAGACCCGATCGGCTGAAAAGCTTCGCCCTCGCGGCGCATCTTCCCAAACCTTAGGCACATCCCATGCTGATATCTGCCCTGGCGGCGGCGAGCGTTGGCGTCTCCCCTGCCCCCGCGTCCTTCGCCGCGGCCTGTCGCCAACTCGAGGGCTATACATCCGCAGGCCTTGTCGTCACCGAAGCGCGCGAAATTGCCGAGGGGCCGGCGCCGTACTCGGAATTCGCACCGAGCAACAACGCCGCTGGACCTCCACCCCGATTGCCGCCCCACTGCCTCGTGCGGGCGGAACTCGACCGTCGCACGGGAACCGGCGGCGTAGCTTACGCCATCAAGCTTGAGCTCCGCATTCCCGACGCCTGGAATGGGCGCTTTTTGTTCCAGGGCGGCGGCGGCATGAACGGCGTGCTCCTGCCGGCGATCGGCTACAACATCGCTGAGCGCACGGCCATTCCGCCGGCGCTGGCGCGAAATTTCGCCGTCGTCTCGACCGACAGCGGTCACGAGGGCACGCCATTGGACCCCACGTTCGCCCGCGACCAAGAGGCCAAGATCAACTACGGCTACGCCTCCATCGGCAAGGTCACGCTCGCGGCGAAAGCGCTTCTCCAAAAGGTCACCGGTCGCCTGCCGGAGCACAGCTACTTTGCCGGATGCTCCAATGGCGGGCGTGAGGCGATGATGGCGGCGCAGCGGTTCCCGGGCGAGTTCGACGGCGTCCTCGCTGGAAATCCGGCCTTCGAAATGACCAACGCGCTGATTCTGACCAGCTTCTCGAGCTGGGTGTACGCCGACGCCGCCAAGCAACTCAAAACCGATTCCGCACACCTCTTCACGCCTGCCGACACCCTGTTGATCCAGAAAGCCATGCTGCGTCAGTGCGATAGCCTGGACGGAGCAGCCGACGGCATGATCTTCAACCATCAGGCGTGCCGCTTTGATGTCCGCAAGCTGGCCTGTCGCAAGACCCAGAAAGCGGGGTGCCTGGATCCTGTGAAGGTGAACGCCATCGTGCGTGCGTTTCGCGGCCCGCTCGACGCCACTGGCGCCCCATTCGTTGGATCTTGGACCTCGGACGCGGGGAATTTCTCACCGGATTGGCTGATCTGGCAGACCGGCGCGCCGACGCCGGCAGGCGTATTCACGGACTTGCGCGACATGGTCAGGTCGGCGGCCGCCAGCCTTGCCGCCTTCCCCGAGGAGAAAACGGCGCAAACTGGCGGAGACGCCGACGCGCTCAAGCTCTACAAGGCCAGCCGCGGCGCCGCGAGCTTGACCGACGCGACCTCAACGCAGCTCACCAGCTTCGCCGCGCACGGCGGCAAGATGATGCTCGTCTCCGGATGGTCCGATCCGATTTTTTCCGCCCCTGACCTCATCGCCTACTACGAGCGCCTGTCTGCCGACATGAATGCCGCGACCGGAACGGACCCCGCCAGCTTCGCCCGGCTCTTTCTCATACCAGGCATGGCGCATTGCGGCGGCGGCGACGGCCTTGACGATTTCGACGCGCTCGACCTCCTGGTCAACTGGGTGGAAAAGCAGGACCCTCCATCGGTGCTGACGGCGCGGGGCGCAGCATTTCCGGGCGTCGAACGCCCGATCTGCGCCTATCCGCTGATCGCCCGCTATAAAGGACGTGGCCCTCTGAACGCGTCCGAGAGTTTCACCTGCGCGGCGCCGACAGCGCCCCCGCTCGCCGCCTCGGGAGCGGCGCCATGAGCCTCAGATTCCACAACGGCGATGAAGCCGGGTCGACTCCCTCCACAGACCGTTAGAGCGCCGCCTCGAGCAGCGCCTCGCGTACGATGTCCGGCCGCTCCAGCGGCAGGAAGTGCGTGCTGCCCGCCACGACGTCCAGCCGGGCGCCGGCCGCCTGCGCGAACGCCCGGGCGTGAGCGTCGATGCTGGAGGCGTCTTCGGGCGAAGCGAGGATCCGCACAGGGCTGCGCACCGCAGCAAGCGCCGCCAGCGGATCATAGTCCTGCTGGGCGTAGATCGCCGCTTCCCAAGCCGCGCGGCAGGCCAGCGTCACCTGGCCGTCGGCGGTCTCGTGCAGGCCGGCCGCCGCATAGTCGGCGAGCTGGGCCTCGCTGAAGCTGCGGAAGACGCCGCGGCCGCGATAGGCCTCGATCGCCGCGGCGCGGTCGGGGAAGGTCTCGCGCCGCCGCCGGGCGGTGGCGGCCATCGCCTCGCGGACCGAGGTGATCTCGACCCATTGCGGGTCGGCCATCACCGGCTCGAACAGCACCAGGCCGCGCACGCGCTGCGCGCCGCCGGCGGCGCACAGCAGGCTGGCGGTGGCCCCCAGCGAATGGCCGGCCAGCACGACCGGTCCCGCGACCGCCTGGTCCAGCACGGCGGCCAGGTCGTCGGCGAACGCGCCCCAGCCCGGAAAGTGCGCCGGGTCGGCCGGAAGCGTGGTCGCCCCATGGCCGCGCAGGTCGAGCGCCAGGATCCGCAGGGACGGCGCCAGCGGGCCGAGGATCGTCCGATAGGTGCGGGCGTTGAAACCGTTGGCGTGGGAGAAGACGACGTCGATCGGCCGCGCCTGCGGCCCGAACTCCAGCGCCGCCATCGCGCCGCCGCGGTCAGGAAGAGGGAAGGTCCGCGGCCGCGGCTGGCAGTCGACTGTGGCGTCCATGAGCCTGCGATATAGAGGCTGCGGCGCCGGAGCAAAAGGCATGAGCAGAGCCATGACGACCCTGGCCACCATCGGCTACGAGAGCGCCGCCCAGGACGAGGTGATCGATCGGCTGAAGCGGGCCGGCGTCGAGGTGCTGATCGACGTGCGGGCGGTGGCGGCCTCGCGCCGCGCCGGTTTCTCCAAGCGCGTGCTGGCGGCGAGCCTGGAGGCGGCGGGGATCGACTACGTCCACCTGCGCGAGCTCGGCACGCCCAAGCCCGGCCGCGACGCCGCCCGCCACGGCCGCATCGCGGAAATGCACGCCATCTACGAGGCGCACCTGCGCGAGCCCGCCGCCCAGCTGGAGCTGGCCAAGGCCGCCGAGATCGCCGGCCAACGCAAGGCCGCCCTGCTCTGCTACGAGGCCGACGTCCACCGCTGCCACCGCGAGATCGTCGCCGAGCGGCTGCGCGAGAAGCTGGGGTGCGAGGTGGAGAATCTGTAGGGCTGGGCGCAGTCGCCCCCCCCGTTCACACCTCCAGCTCGGCGTTCAGCATGTTGCAGCCGTCGAGCCGGGCCTGGTCGAGGTTCGCCTCGAGGAAGCGGGCGCGCGGGGCGCTGGCGCCGCGCAGGTCGGCGGCGCGCAGGTTGGCGCGGGTGAAGTCGGTGCGCACGTGCCGGCCGGGGGCGATGGTCAGCGGCCCCAGCTGGGCGCCGCGCAGGTCGGCGCGACCGAGCTGGGTCTCGAACAGCCGGGCCCCGCGCAGGTCCGCCTCGCGCAGGTCGGCGCCGCGGAAATCGCAGCCCGTGAGGTCTGCGCCCTGCAGGTGGACGCCGCGCAGGTCCAGCCCGAAGAAGACCGAGCGCGGGGCGATCAGGGCGGTGAGCCGCCGCCCCTTCAGCGCGCGCAGCGGCCGGAAGTCCACGCCCGGCAGGTTGGTCACCGCGCCGCTTTTGCCATTGGAGTCGCAATAGGCCTCGTGCGCCGCCAGCACCTCGTCCAGCGGCCGGTCGTCGATGTAGACCGCAGGCCCCGGCCCGTGCAGCGCGTTGGTCATATCGGCGTCGTCGAGGCGGGCGTGCTCCAGGTTCGCGCCGGCCACCACAGCACGCCGCATCGAGGCGCCGGTCAGGTCGGCGCCGCCGAGGTCGGCGTTCGACAGGTCCGCGCCGTCGAGCACAGCGCGCGTCAGCCGTGCACCGGCCAGGTGGGCGCCGGCCAGCACCGCCTCGGTGAAGTCGCTGGCGGTGGCCATGGTCCCATTCAGGTGCGCCCCTGAGAGGTTGGCGCCGGAGAGGATGGCGTAGTTCAGCTCGCCCGGGCGGTTCTCGTGGCGCAGCACCCTGAAGCCGTCGAGCTTGTCCTGCACGGCGATGCGCCCCTCGCGCAGGTCGCAGCCGGCCATCTGCGCCATGGTCAGATTGGCCCCGCGCAGGCAGGCGCCGCGCAAGTCGGCGCGCTTGAGGTTGATGCGGCGCATGTCCGCCTCGCGCAGGTCGGCGCCGAACAGGATCACGCGGGAGAGGTTGGCCCCCGACAGGTTGGCCCCGGCCAGGCAGGCGCCGGCGAGATCGGCCTCACGCAGGTCGACGCCCTGCAGGTCGAAGTTCGAGAGGTCGGCATGGGTCAGGCTGAGCCGCCGGCCGCCGCCGCGTCCGGCCAGGTAGCGCTGGTGCGCCTCCACCGCGTCTCGCAACGACCGGGGGTCGATCGGCGTGTGATGCTGCGGCAGCGATTGCGTCTGAGGCGCCATGTCGACGCCATCATTTGATAAACGCGCTTAAGGAACCGTGTCCGTATGCGCGTAAATTTCGATCAGGTACAACCTACAGGCGCGACAAATCGTCTTACTGGGCGGGCTTGGAGTCGCCGCGGGTGGCCGCCGCGATCAGGGCGCCGATCTGGTCGGTAGAGTCGACGACCTGGTTCAGGATGTGCAGCGGTCCGCCGCCGGGCCGCACCGCGGTCGCCATCTGGCTGGCGGCGGTCTGGGCCATGGCGATGGCGGTGTTCTCGGCGCTGTTGAAGCCCGAGGCGGCCACGCGGCGGGCCTGGGCGTCCGGATAGATGAAGCCGTAGGTCGGATAGGTCGAGCCGCCGAGATCGCGGCTCGGGTCGTACCACACCTTGACGGCGCTCCAGTCGCCGGCCGGCGAGACGTCGACCAGGGTCACGTCCTTCTCGATCTTGCCGCGCGAGCCTTCGATCGGCGACCAGTTGGCGTGGGTGATCTGGATGATGCGGTCGGTCAGCACCTGGCTGACCACCGCGACGTGGCCGAGGCGCATGCGGTCGGTGGGCTTGAAGCACAGCACCGCCCCGGCGCGCGGCTGGAATCCGGTCTCGTACTTGCCGATGGCCTGGCGCCACCAGGTATAGGCGTCGCCGAAGATCTGGATGCCCGACACGAGACGCGCGAACGGGACGCACTGCCAGTAGGTGTCGGCCGCCGCCCGGGCGGTCGGCACGAGGCTCACCGCGGCCGCAACAGCCAGGGCGCCCAGCAGGGTTCGTGTCCGCTTACGCATGTTTTGGGGCGCTCCCCGACGCTACCGAGCAAGGGATAACCCTATCCTCGATCCAGTGAAAAGAGCGTTTACGCCGCAGCCCTGGCGGCGGACCTGCGTTCAATGGCGGGCGCGCCGACATCAATCTAGAGAAGAAGGGCGCGCCACATAGGTTAACGGAGCTTTTTCACGTCAAGGCGGCCGGGCGACGGCCCGTCCTGGCCGCGATTTTGGCTTTGCATACGTCACCCGGCCGATTTCGCGCCGCCGATATACCAACGCGATCGCCGGTGCGATCTCACAATACTTGATCACGCGCGAGTGCAACGATCCGAAACAAGAGCTTGGCCGCCGGTCGCAAATCTTGGCCGTGGCGACCGAGGGCAGCTTCACAATTCCGCGAACAGCCGAGCCGCCTGTGGATAAGATGGCGACTGGCGTTTCGGCGAACGGCGCCTACCTAACGCTCTCAAGCGGCGCCAAAGGCTCGATTCGATGGACCAACTTCTCGCCCTAGCGGCCAATCCGGCGGCTTGGGCCGCCCTCCTCACCCTGATCGTGATGGAGGTCGTGCTGGGCATCGACAACCTGGTCTTCGTCTCCGTCCTCTCCAACCGGCTGCCGCCGGAGCAGCGGCGCAAGGCGCGGCTGATCGGCATCTCCCTGGCGCTGGGCCTCAGGCTCGCCCTTCTTTCCACCCTCGCCTTCATCGTCGGCCTGACCCAGCCGGTCTTCACCCTGCCCTTCACCGCGCCGCTGAACGAAGAGGGCCATCCGCTGGTCGACTTCGCCTTCTCCTGGCGCGACCTGATCCTCCTGGGCGGCGGCCTCTTCCTGGTCTGGAAGGCGACGACCGAGATCGGCCACAGCGTCGATCCGCATCGCGCCGGCGACGAGCTGCTCGACAAGCGCGGCGCCGGATCGCTGGGCTTCACCGCCGCCATTGTCCAGATCCTGGCGCTGGACATCGTCTTCTCGATCGACTCGATCCTCACCGCCGTCGGCATGACCGACCATCTGCCGATCATGGTCATCGCCGTGATCGTCGCGGTCGGCCTGATGCTGATCGCAGCCAATCCGCTGGCCGACTTCATCAACGCCAACCCCAGCATCGTCATGCTGGCCTTGGGCTTCCTGCTGATGATCGGCGCCACCCTTATCGCCGAGGGCTTCGGCGCCCACGTGCCCAAGGGCTACATCTACGCCGCCATGGCCTTCTCGGCCCTGGTCGAGGGCCTGAACATGGCCGCCCGCCGCGCCCGGAGCCGGGGAGAGCGCCCGGAAGCCTGAGCGTTTGGCGCCTGGCCGCAACGGTTTCCGGCCGCGTTGAACGGATCGGAAACGCAACCTAAGCTATGGCGTCAGATGAGTCGCGCGCGCGGGGCGCGGCGTCATGGAGCCGCTCGCCGGACGCGCGCATGCCCATCAGCTACCTTTCGGCCGCCCAGATCACGGCGCTGGACGTCACCGTCTTCCAGCAGCTGTCGAGCACCAAGATCGGCCAGCTGAGCCAGTCCCAGATCGGCGCGCTCAGCGTCACCGACCTCGAGGCGCTGACGAGCGCCCAGGCCGCCGCGCTCTCCAGCACCCAGGTGAAGGGCTTCACGGTCGCCCAGATCCCGCACATCCCCGACGCCGTGGTGTTCGATTCCAACCAGCTGCTGGCCTTGAGCGGCGCCCAGCTGAGCGCGCTCAACGACACCCAGTTCGGGCGCGTCAGCGACACCCAGATCGGTCAGCTCACGGTGACCGCCGTCGCCGGCCTGACCACCACGCGCCTGTCGTCGCTGAGCGCCGATCAGGTCGCATCTTTCACCACCAGCCAGATCCGCGCCCTCACCAGCGGCCAGCTCACGGCGCTGACCACCACCGACATCGGCGAGCTGACCGCAACCCAGCTGGGGGCGATGACCACCACTCAGATCGGCTGGCTGACCTCGACCCAGTCGAGCGTGCTCAGCAGCGCGCAGGTCGCGACCCTGACCGCCAGCCAGATCGGCGCGCTCGCCACCACCAGCCTGGCGGGCCTGACCTCCGCCCAGATCGCGCAGCTGACCTCGACCCAGCTCGCCGGGCTGACCACGACCCAGGTGGCGAGCCTGAGCGCCGCCGACTTCGCCGAGCTCTCGGTCAGCCAGATCATCGGCCTGCAGACCACGGACTTCGCGGCCATTTCGCCGACCAACCTCTGGAGCCTCGACACCACGGTCATCCAGGGCCTGACGCCGACCCAATTCGCCTACGTCAGCACCACCCAGATCGCCGGCATGCAGACGTCGGACTTCGCCAAGCTCAGCTCCACCCAGGTGGCGGGCCTGACGCCGTCCCAGCTGGGGGCGCTGTCGGCGACCAACCTGACCTCGCTCACCGACACCCAGCTGACCTCGCTCTCGGTCAGTCAGGTCCAGGGCCTGTCCGCCACCCAGCTGGGCGGGCTGGGCGCCGACGACCTGGCGCGCTTCTCGAGCACCCAGGTCCTCTGGCTGAAGCCGACCCAGATCGGCGCGCTGTCGGCCGACGCCTTCCTGTCGCTGAACGCCAGCGTGGTCGGCGCGCTGTCGACCTCCCAGGTCGCCGGCCTCTCCGCCTACCAGGCGCACGTGCTGACCTCGACCGACATCGCCGAGTTCAGCGTCGGCCAGATCGCCGCCCTGGGCGCCGGCCACATCGGCGCCTTGACGTCGACGGCGCTGGCCTCGCTCAGCACGTCGCAGTTCGCGGCGCTGACCTCCAGCCAGCTCTCGGCGGTCGCCGCGACCGCGCTCGACGGCCTGACGCCCACGCAGATGGCGGCGCTCACCACCACCCAGGTCACGGGCTTCGGCAGCACCACCATCCGCGCGCTGTCGCCGGCCGAGTTCGCCGCGTTCACCTCGACCCAGGTGCTCGCCTTCACCGGCGTGCAGATCGCGGCGCTCTCGACGACCAACCTGACGGGGATGAGCACCACCGAGGTCTCCAGCCTCAGCACGACGCAGATCATTGCGCTGACCACCACCCAGGTCGGCGCGCTTACCGGGGCCCAGATCGGCCAGCTGCACCTCAGCCAGATCACTGCGCTGACGGCCACCCAGGCCGGCGCGCTCAGCGCCACCGGCGCCGCGGCGCTGCGCACCGACCAGCTGTCGATCCTCGCCGCCAACCGGGTCGGCGCGCTCTCGACCACGGCGCTGGGCGCGCTTTCCTCGACCCAGATCGGCGCCCTCTCCACGGTCCAGATCCAGGCCTTCACCGCCTCGCAGCTGCGCAGCATGGACGACGGCGACTTCGCCCGGCTGACCGCCACCCAGATCGGCGCGCTGCAGCCCACCCAGATCGCCGCCCTGACCACGACGGTGTTCGGCGACCTCACGGGCGCCGAGATCGCCGCGCTCAGCCCGACCCAGGTCGCCGGCGCCTCCGCCGCCCAGCTCTCGGCGCTGGCGGGGGTCGACTTCAGCCCGGTCAGCGTCAGCCAGGTGGCGGGTCTCACCGCCACCCAGATCCGCTCGCTGCCGACCACCGTGCTCGACGCCTTCAGCCCGACCCAGATCGCCGCGCTGACGCCCAGCCAGATTCCGGCCCTGAGCTCGACGCAGATCGCCAGCCTGTCCACCACCCAGGTGCAGGCGCTGACGCCGATGCAGCTGAACGCGCTGAGCGCGGCGCAAATCGCCTACCTGCCGGCGTAGCATGGGCCGTCCGATGGTCCCGCCCGCGCCAGCCCTCGGCGCGCTCTCCGCCAAGCCGCTCCGCCTCAAGGCCGCGCGCCTCGAGCGCGAGGGCGATCTGGCCGGCGCGTTCCAGGCCTATGAGGCGGCGGTCGCGCTGACGCCGCAGGACCCCGAGCTCCTGACGGCGCTGGCGGAGCTGGCCGGCCAGCTGGAGATGCACGAGGCGGCCGTCCGCCTCTGGGCGCATCTGAGCCTGGCGGATCCCAACGGATGTGCGACCGCCCTCGGCTATGGCCGCGCCCTGCTCGCCGCCGCCCAGTTCCCCGAGGCGATCGAGGTGCTGAAGTCGGCGCTGCTCGCCCATCCCACCGAGCCGCGGCTCTGGACCACCCTGGGCCTCGCCCTGACCTATGCCGGGCGCGCCAGCGAAGCGCTGACCTTCTTCGACGAGGGAATCCGGCTGGGCCCGGGCCTGCCCGGCGCCCTCTACAACCGGGGCCTTTCCCTGTGCGAGCTCGGACAGCTCAAGCTCGCCGAAGCCGACTTCCAGGCGGCCTGCAAGCTGGCCCGCAAGGCTTCCGAGCGGGCGACGATCGAGTTCTCCCTGGCGACCCTGGCGCTGGCGCGCGGCGAGCTCGGCCTGGGCTGGTCCCTGTACGAGCGCCGGCTTTCGCCGGACTGGCCGAAATCGGTGGCGTTCCAGGGCGCAGGCAAGCGCCTGTCGCCGGCCGAGCCGCTCGGCGGCCGCAGCCTGCTCGTCCTGGCCGAGCAGGGCGTCGGCGACGAGATCATGTTCGCCAGCACCCTGCCCGACCTGATCGACGAGCTGGGGCCTAAGGGACGGCTGGTCCTGGCGGTGGATCCCCGGCTGGTCGAGCTCTTCCAGCGCAGCTTCCCCTCGGCCGAGGTCTGCGCCCACGCCACGCCGAAGCTCGGCGGCCGCGCGCGGCGGCAGACCGGCGTCCCCGTGAACGGCCGCATCGAGGTCTGGACGCCGCTGGCCTCGCTCGCCCAGCGCTACCGGCCGGCCGTGAAGGATTTCCCGCGCATCCCCTACCTCCAGCCGGACCCGGCGCGCATCGCCCATTGGCGGGCGTGGCTGGGCGACGAGCGCCCCGCCGTCGGGATCACCTGGCGCAGCGGAAAGCTCAGCGGAGACCGGCGGCGCTTCTATCCGGCGCTGGCGCACTGGGCGGAGCTGCTGCGGGCGCCGGGCGTCCAGTTCGTCAACCTGCAGTACGGCGACTGCGCGGAAGATCTCGTCCGTCTGCAGGAGCTCAGCGGCGTCGAGATCCGCCAGCCGCCGGACCTCGACATCAAGGACGACCTCGACGAGCTCGCCGCGCTTTGCTGCGCGCTCGGGGGCGTCGTCGCCGTCCAGAACGCCACCGGCGCCCTGGCCGCCGCCTGCGGCGCGCCCACGGCCTTCGTCGCCGGTCCCGGATCCTGGACCCAGCTCGGCGAGGACCAGTCGCCCTGGTACGCCCACGCGCCCATGTGCCTGACCGGAGACTTCGGCGACTGGACCCCGGCCCTGCGCGCCGCGGCGGAAGCGGTGCGGCGGATGGCTTAGAGGAAGCTGTACGGGTCGATATCGATCGCCACGCGGATCGCGTTCGGCGGCTTCACCCGGGCGCGCCAGGTCGCCATATAGGCCGACAGGTCCACGCCGCGGTCGGCGCGGACTAGGAACCGCTTGCGGCGACGCCCGCGCACCAGGCTGAGCGCCGCGTCGGCCGGACCGTAGACCTCGACGCCCGCGGCGTTCGGCGCGGCCCGGGCCATTTCCCGCATGAAGGCCTCCAGCTGGGCGCCGTCGGGGCCCGAGGCGATCACCGCCGCCAGCCGGCCGAACGGCGGCAGCTTGGCGAACTCCCGCTCCTCCATCTCCGCGGCGACGAAGGCGTCGCGGTCCTGGGCCTGCAGCGCCTGCATCACCGCGTGTTCGGGCGCATAGGTCTGCAGCAGCGCCTTGCCCGGCCGCTCGCGCCGGCCCGCGCGGCCGGTCGCCTGGGCGAGCAGCTGGAAGGTGCGTTCGGCCGCGCGCAGGTCGCCGCCGCGCAGGCCGAGGTCGGCGTCGACCACCCCCACCAGGGTGAGCCGCGGAAAGTTGTGGCCCTTGGCCGCCGCCTGGGTGGCGACCAGGATGTCGATCTCGCCCTCCGCCATCGCCTCGACCAGGCGTTTGGCCTCGCGGGCGTCGAACACCGTGTCGGAGGAGAAGACCGCGATCCGCGCGTCGGGGAACAGCTGGCGGGCCTCCTCCTCCACCCGCTCCACCCCGGGGCCGATCGAGACCAGGCTCTCCGGGGCGCCGCAGTGGGGGCAGCGCTCCGGCTTGGGCATGGAAAAGCCCGTCAGGTGACAGACCAGCCGGCCGGAATAGCGGTGCTCGACCAGCCAGGAATCGGTGTCGGGCGCGCACAGGCGCTCGCCGCAGGCCTTGCACAGCACCAGCGGCGCATAACCGCGGCGGTTGAGAAACAGCAGGGTCTGCTCGCCTCGGGCCAGGGTCTGGCGCATCGCCTCGACCAGCGGCGGCGAGAGCCAGGACTGCGCCGGCGGCGGGCTTTCGCGCAGGTCGATCAGCTCGATCTGCGGCAGCTGGGCGGTCCCGTGCCGCGCCGACAGCCTGAGCCAGCGGTAGCGGCCGGTCTCGGCGTTCCTCAGCGTCTCCAGCGACGGCGTCGCCGAGGCCAGCAGCACCGCGGCCTGCTCGATCTTGCCGCGCACCACCGCCAGGTCGCGGGCGTGGTAGATGAAGCCTTCCTCCTGCTTGAACGAGCCGTCGTGCTCCTCGTCGACGACGATCAGCCTCAAGGTCGCGAAGGGCAGGAACAGCGCCGAGCGGGCGCCGACGACGATGCGGCAGCGGCCCAAGCTCGCGGGTGGGGCCGCGACCGCCTCCCACAGGCGCCGGCGGGCGGGGGGAGCGACGCCGGAATGCCACTCGCCGGGCTGGACGCCGAAACGGGCGGCGACGCGGCCGATCACCGCCTGGGTGAGGGCGATCTCCGGCAGCAGGATCAGCACCTGGGCGGCGGGGTCGGCAGCCAGCGCCTGCGCCGCCGCCTCCAGATAGACCTCGGTCTTGCCCGAGCCGGTGACGCCGTCGAGCAGGGCGACGTTGAAGCCGCCCTCGCCCAGCATCTCCTTCAGCAGGCCCGCGGCGGCGGCCTGGCTGGGATTGAGCTCGGAGCCCGCTCGCGTGAGGTCCGGCTCGTCGAAGCGGGCCTCGGCGGCGAGTTCGACGATCTCCAGCACCCCTTCCTCGACCAGCCCCTTCACCACGCCGGACGAGACTTTGGCGGCGCGGGCGAGATCGGCGGGCGACAGCGTCCCGCCCTCAGCAGCTTCCAGCACCCGCTGGCGGGCCGGCGTCGGCCGCGCCGGCTGCGCGCCGGTGCGCCGTGTAACGCGCACCGGCTTGGGCCTCGGCGCACGCGCGCCGCGCAGGGCGATCGCCAGCGGCTG
>NZ_DATELG010000322.1:0-19774 GCF_035276905.1 Phenylobacterium sp.
GACGCCTCGCCCAGGGCCCCTTCCCCGGCCCGCGTCGAGGACGTCTATTTCCAGGCCGGCGAATGGGCGAGCGCCAACCAGGCGATCCTCTCGCTGCTGCCCGACGACCGCATCTGGGTCCGCTTCTTCGTCCCCGAGCGCCAGCTCGCCGCCTACCGCCTGGGAGGCGTGGTCCGCTTTTCCTGCGACGGCTGCGCGGCGGGGATGACGGCGAAGATCAGCTACATCAGCCCGCGGCCTGAATTCACTCCGCCGGTGATCTACAGCCGCGAGGCCCGCGACCGGCTGGTCTATCTGGTCGAGGCCCGCCCGTCCGCCCGGCTGAACCCGGGCCAGCCTGTCGACGTCGAGGCGCTGGAGCCCAAGTCTCGAGGGTCTGGTCGATGACCCTGGCCATCGACGTCACCGGCCTGAACAAGAGCTTCGGAACCAAGCGCGTCGTCGAGGACCTGTCGATCCAGCTCGAGCAGGGCCGGATCTGCGGCTTCCTGGGACCGAACGGCTCGGGCAAGACCACCACCCTGCGCATGCTCTGCGGGCTCTTGACGCCGGACAGCGGCCGCGGGACGTGCCTGGGCTTCGACATCCTGCGCGAGGCCGACCGGATCAAGCGCGAGACCGGCTACATGACCCAGCGGTTCTCGCTCTACGAGGACCTGACGATCGCCGAGAACCTGCAGTTCACCGCCCGGGTCTACGGCCTCGACCGGCGGCGCGAGCGGGTGGACGCGGCGCTCGAGCACCTGGGCCTGGCCAGCCGGCGCGACCAGCTGGCGGGGACGCTGTCGGGCGGCTGGAAGCAGCGCCTGGCGCTGGCGTCCGCCACGCTTCACGACCCCAAGCTGCTGCTGCTCGACGAGCCGACCGCCGGGGTCGACCCAAAGGCGCGCCGCACCTTCTGGGACGAGATCCACGAGCTCGCCGGCAAGGGCCTGACCGTCCTGGTCTCCACCCACTACATGGACGAGGCCGAGCGCTGCCACGAGATCGCCTACATCAGCTACGGCCGCCTGATCGCCCGCGGGACGGCCGAGGAGGTGGTGAAGAACTCCGGCCTGATCACCTTCCATGGCGAGGGACCGGACGTCGGCGCCCTGACCCACGAGCTTTCCGGCAAGCCAGGCGTCGAGACCGTCGCCCCCTTCGGCGCGGCCTTGCACGTCAGCGGGACCGACCGCGCCGAGCTCGATGCGGCGATCGCGCCCTGGCGGCGCGAGCCCTATCGCTGGACCGAGGTCGAGCCCACCCTGGAGGACGTCTTCATCCAGCTGATGGGCCAGGCGCAGGACAACTTCCGATGAACGGGTTCGACGTGAGCCGGGTGCTGGCCGTCCTGGTCAAGGAGTTCAAGCAGCTGACCCGCGACCGGCTGACCTACGCCATGATGCTGGCGATCCCGATCGTCCAGCTGCTGCTGTTCGGCTACGCCATCAACTCCGAGCCGCGCCACCTGCCGACCGCGGTGCTGATCCAGGACGACGGCCGCCTCAGTCGCTCGATCGTCGCGGGCCTGAAGAACTCCCGCTATTTCGATTTCATCGCCCAGGCGCGCAGCCCCGCGGAGCTGGACGCCATGGTCCGGCGCGGCGACGTCCAATTCGCGATCACCGTGCCCGGCGACTTCACGCGCCGCATGGTGCGGGGCGACAAGCCGCAGATCCTGGTCGAGGCCGACGCCACCGACCCGTCGGCGACCGGCGGCGCGGTGGCCGCGCTCGCCGCCCTGCCCGATCAGGCGCTCGCCCACGACCTCAAGGGCGCGCTGGAGCCCCGGGCCCGGGACGCCCAGCCGTTCGAGGTGGTGATCCACAGCCGCTACAATCCCGAAGCCATCACCGCCTACAACATCGTGCCGGGCCTCTTGGGCGTGATCCTCTCCCTGACGCTGGTGATGATGACCTCGCTCAGCGTCACCCGCGAGACCGAGCGCGGCACGATGGAGAGCCTTTTGGCCACGCCGCTCGAGCCGATCGAGGTGATGGTCGGCAAGCTCGCGCCCTACGTGCTGGTGGGGCTGGTGCAGACCAGCGTGATCCTGGTGATGGCCAAGCTGCTGTTCGCCGTGCCGATGGCCAACCTGGGCCCGGGCCTCTTCTTAGGCATCGCCCTCTTCATCGTCGGCTCGCTGGCGCTGGGATTCCTGATCTCGACGCTGGCCCGCTCGCAGCTGCAGGCCATGCAGATGAGCTTCTTCTACATGCTGCCGTCGATCCTGCTGTCGGGCTTCATGTTCCCGTTCCGCGGCATGCCGGCCTGGGCCCAGGCCATCGGCCAGGTGATCCCGGTGACCCATTTCCTGCGCGTGGTGCGCGGCTCGCTGCTCAAGGGCCAGCCGCTGGCCGACCAGTGGCGGGAGCTTTTGGCGCTCACAGCCTTCGTCTGCGTGGTGACCGCGCTGGCGATGCTGCGGTATCGGCGAACGCTGGATTAGAAGGGAATGCCCCTTATCCCTCCGCCCGTGTCATCCCGGAAGCCGCGCAGCGGCTGTCCGGGATCCATACACGCCGGCGGTGCAGAACTGGCGTCACGATCGCCACGCGGCCAATCTGCCTGGAGATCGAAGCCCCGGAAGCATCTGGCGATACGTTCCGACAAGCCGGATGTCTGCTTTCGGGAGCCGAGGCAAATCATGCCAGCGAGCCCGCGGTGACGTTGGCGTGCTCAACGCGTAGATTTTATTTTTCACCGGTCTTCCCCGCGAAAGCGGGGATCTAGGTGTTTTCTTGTTTCTGTACTGCTGACGCCTTCTTGGTTTCCCCAAAAAAGCCTGGATCCCCGCTTTCGCGGGGACGAGCGGCAAATAAGGGGTGGTGTCCACCCTTAACCGACATTCAAAACGTCCGGTCTACGCCGCCGCGGCCCGTCCATCCCCCCGCAGGCCCTGCATGATCATGCGGTTGACCTCGATCAGCGGCTCGATCTCCTCCTTGCGGCGGATCACCTCGCTGGTGTGCTTGCCGACCCAGATGCTGAGCGAAATGATCGCCGCGCGCAGGCTTTCGGGCAGGGCGTTGTCGGGGTCCGCGCAGGCGGTGCCCAGCACCGACCAGACGCGGCGGTTCCAGTCCAGCGCATCGATGCGGCCGCGCACGTCCTTCGGATCGCACTTGGCGGCGTCCATCAGGGCCAGCGTCACCTGCGCGAAGAGACGGTACTCCGTCTCCCGCGGGGTCTCAGCCCTGGTCGCTGCTTGCTGGTACGCTTGCAGGGACATTGCCCAACCTTTCGTCTTCGTACTCGATAAGCTTTCGGCAGAGCATCAGCGCCTTGTAGTATTCGCGCTCCATGCAGTACTTCGACACATCGACGCAATCGGCGAGAACCTTGGGATTACGGATGACCCCCATGAATTCGCTCATCCGGCGCACGAATTCATCGTAGTACCGCTCGGCCCCCGGCTCATCGAGGTACATCATCATCACCGGGAAGTAGATCCGCCGCGCCGGCGTATTGGCCTGCTCCTGCTGCATGATGTCCTTCTCGCGAAGGACAGAGGCCTTGTTCTGCAGGACCAGCACGCCGCGACGGTCGCCGTTCTGCACGACCGCCCCGTTGAGAACGAACCGTTCCCCGGGTTTCAGCGACAACTTTAGCGGCAATCCCGCCTCCCGATTTCACGCGCGCGAACCGGCGTTTCGATTCGACTCACCCCATTGTCGCCTTGTCTTCGGTCGAGCGCACTTCACAACGGTTACCGGGCGACTGTTAACGACCTCTTGCTCGGGCCGGAGAGCCCCCGCTTAAGCTTTGATTAAGCATGACGACGCGACCAAGGGACGATGCTCCAGGGAGATGAGTCGATGTCGCGTCAGGGCCCGAAGAGCGCGACGTCCGCCCAGGCGCTCGGCGCCGGCGCGGCGCCGATCCGCGCCCCCGGGATCGTCGACGAACTCGGCCAGGCCGGCTCGAAAAGCGCCCTCGCCCGGCTGAACGAGGCCATGGCCGAGGTCCGGGCGCTGGCGATCGCGCCGCTGATCCAGCGCGCCGTGGACGCCATCCGCGCCGACGACCACAAGACCGCCACCGAATATGCGCTGAAGGCGCTGGAGCAGGACGACCAGAACGGCTTCGCCTGGTACGCCCTGGGCATCGCGCGCGAGAAGGCCGGCGACTTCGCCTCCTCGGTCAAGGCCTACGAATCCGCGCTGCGGCTCGTGCCCGACCACGCCGAGGTGGCCAACGACCTCGGGCGCCTCGCCTTCCGCATGGGGATGCACGCCCAGGCGGAAAAGCTGTTCCTGCACTTCCTGGCCAAGCACCCGGACCACGCCGAGGCGATCAACAACCTCGCCTGCGCCGTCCGCGCCCAGCAGCGCTACGACGAGGCGATCGAGGTCTTAAAGCCGTTCCTGCTCCGGTTTCCGGAAAACGCGATGCTGTGGAACACCATGGGCTCGATCGTCACCGAGCAGGGCGACTACGCGACCGGCAAGCTGTTCTTCCAGGAGGCGGTCCAGCTCGAGCCCGACTTCTTCAAGGCGCGGTACAACCTGGGCAATTGCCTCCTGATGCTCGGCGAGACCCAGGCCGCGCTCGACGCCTGCGACGCCGCGCTGAGCGAGGTGGTGGCCGAGAACGAGCGGCAGATGATGCATATGGCCCGCGCGACCATGCTGGCGGGCCTCGGCCGGCTGGGCGAGGCCTGGGACGAGTACGAGTGCCGCATGCACCCGGACTTCAGCGAGGTCACCTACTTCGTCATGCGCGGCCCGCGCTGGGCGCCGGGCATGGACCTGAAGGGCAAGACCCTGCTGGTGCTGGGCGAGCAGGGGCTGGGGGACGAAATCCTGTTCGCCAATGCGCTGGGCGACGTCCTTCGGGACCTGGGCCCCGACGGCAAGCTGATGATCGGCGTCGAGAAGCGGCTGGTGGAGCTCTTCCAGCGCGGCTTCCCAAAGGCGGAAGTCTGCGCCCACATCACCGGCGCCATCGGCCTGCGTCCGGCGCGGACCTTGCCCGACAGCGTGGACGTCTCCGGCGTCGACCTGTGGACGCCGATGGGCTCGCTGCTGCGGGCCTATCGCCGCGCGGTGGAGGACTTCCCGGCGGCGCCGGCGAACATCGCCGCCGATCCCGCACGCGTGCAGGCCTGGCGCCGGCGCCTGGCGGAACTGCCCGGCCGCAAGGTCGGCATCCTGTGGAAGAGCAACATCACCAAGGACGCCCGCCACCGCTACTTCGCCGGCTTCGACGCCTGGGAGCCGGTGCTGCGTCAGCCGGGGGTGACCTTCGTCAACCTGCAGTACGGCGATTGCGCCGAGGAGCTGGCCCGCGCCAAGGCCCAGTTCGGCGTCGAGATCTGGCAGCCGCCCGGCGTCGACCTGAAGCAGGACCTGGACGAGGTGGCCGCGCTCTGCGCCGCCGTCGACCTGACGGTCGGCTTCTCCAACGCCACCTTCAACATCGCCGCCGCCCTGGGCGGCCCCTCCTGGCTGATCACCATCCCCGGCTCCTGGCCGCGGCTCGGCCTGCCCGACCGCTACGCCTGGTATCCGCAGGTCCGGGTCTTCGGCCTCGACCAGTTCGGCGACTGGAGCCCGGTGATGGGCCGGGTGGGCGCCGCGCTCGGCGAGTTCGCCCGCGAGGGATGAGGTCGCGGCCCGGCCGCCGCCGCCTCGCCGGCGGCGGGGTGCGCGGAAATGTCGCCGAACTGTCCAGAATCGTACAGACGCCCGGCGAGCCTTCCCTAGTATGCCCCTCAATAAATAACTCGCACCAGCGAGCAAGAGGGAGGAAACGTCTGTGGACCGGAGCATGCTCTACCGTGAGCAGGCGGTGTATTGCGCCGCGCTGCTGCCTCGAATCTCCGATCCGAAGAGAAGGGCTCTGGTGGAGCAGGAACACAGGGACTGGTTGGCCCTGGCCGACCAGCACCGTTCGTGGGCGGAAAGACCAGGCACGCCGCCGGTCCGTGGACCAATCGTTCCGGTCACCTGAGCCAGCCCGCCCGTCTGGCGCTCCTAGAGCGTTCGGCGGTTCGAATGAACCGCCGAACGCTCATAAGTTCTCGAAGTTAGACCATTCGCTGCGCCGAACCGGCATCCACTTCGGCGGCGAATGGTCTAGCTCGCCCGCTTCGCTGCACGCCGGCTGAACCCGAGCCCCGCCTCAGGGATTGTCTTGCCGAACGGCGCGTGGTCGCGCCCCAGCGCAGGAGACGTCCCATGCCCGGCGTGAACTTCGAGAGCGACAACGAGGACTTCGACGGTCAGGACCTTGCGGAGACCTTCGACGAGAGCATGACCGTCGGCGGCGAGGGCGACGTGTCGCTGGGCGGAGACTCGCCGCTGCCCATCGGCGAGGACATGCGCACCTTCGAGGAGCTGCCGGACGTCTATGACGTGACCCGCCGCGCCGGCGACCGCGACGACGAGGAGGAGCTGGCGCTGGACGCCGACGAGTTCGACCTCGACGCCTTCGGCGACGGCGACGGCGAGGACGACGACGAGCTCGACTACGGCGCGGTCGACGCCGACCACGAGGACGACCTCGACGGCCTGGGCGCCGAGCCGGGCTCGGAGTTCGACGACGATCAGCTCACGGCCAGCGACATCGAGGGCCTGGACCAGGTGCGCGACCGCAACGAGGTGTCGGGCGGCGAGGACGACTTCACCAACTTCTCGGCCCGCAACGTCAGCGACGAGGACCTACGCCGGATGGGCTATTCGGAGACCCGCGACGGCCAGACCCGGGCGCGGCGGGACAAATAGCGGCGTCTGGCCGTCCGCCGCCGCGCCGCCAACCGGCTTGCAACAGACGATCCGGCCTTTAGTTTGAACCGTCTGAAACAGTCGTTCGAAGGCGGGCCGCGGAGCCTGCGGGAGCCGTGATGAGTCAGCGTTTCGAGGGCACCGACAACTACGTCGCCACCGAGGACCTCAAGGTCGCCGTCAACGCGGCGATCGCGCTGGAGCGGCCGCTGCTGATCAAGGGCGAACCGGGCACCGGCAAGACGGTGCTGGCCGAGGAGATCGCCCGCGCGCTCGATGCGCCGCTGATCACCTGGCACATCAAGTCGACGACCAAGGCCGTCCAGGGCCTCTACGAATACGACGCCGTCTCGCGCCTGCGCGACAGCCAGCTCGGCGACGAGCGGGTCAAGGAGGTCCGCAACTACATCCGCAAGGGCAAGCTCTGGGAGGCCTTCGACCGCGAACGGCGCCCGGTGCTGCTGATCGACGAGATCGACAAGGCCGACATCGAGTTCCCGAACGATCTCCTGCAGGAGCTCGATCGGATGGAGTTCTACGTCTACGAGACCAACGAGACCATCAAGGCGGCGGTGCGGCCCGTGGTGGTGATCACTTCGAACAACGAGAAGGAGCTGCCGGACGCCTTCCTGCGCCGCTGCTTCTTCCACTACATCAGCTTCCCCGACGCCGGAACGATGAACGAGATCGTCGAGGTGCACTATCCGGGCATCAAGCAGAAGCTGGTCGCCGAGGCGCTGCGCATCTTCTACGATATGCGCAAGGTCCCCGGCCTGAAGAAGAAGCCGTCGACGTCCGAGCTGCTCGACTGGCTGAAGCTCTTGATGGTCGAGGACATCGACGCCGAGGTGCTGAGCCAGAGCGATCCGGCCAAGCTGATCCCGCCGCTGCACGGCGCGCTCCTGAAGAACGAACAGGACGTCCATCTCTTCGAGCGGCTGGCGTTCCTCGCCCGACGCGACAACGTCCTGCGCCCCGGCCGATAGACGTCTTACGGCGAATTCACTCGCGTCGCGCGAGGCGCGCGACCAGACTTCCCGGTCATGAAGCCTCCGCCATCCGCCCTCGCCGTCGCGCTCTGGGCGGCGATCGCAGCCAGCCTTTCTGCTTGCGGGCCCAGCCCGGCGCTCCGCCGCACCGCTCTCGACTGTCCTCAGAAACAGGGCGCGCTGACGCGCGCCAGCGTCTCGACGGACGGCCGCGCCTGCGCCTACACGGACGACGAGGGTGACGAGGTCTCGCTGCGCCTGATCCCGGTTACGGGCTCGCCGGCGGCGACGCTGGCGCCGATCGAGCGGCGCCTGCAGGCCATGGCCAGTCCGCCCAAGCCGGTGGAATGGGACGGCGGCGATCATGCCGACGAGCGCGCCGACATCCATCTGCCGGGCGTCAGCATCCAGGCGGCCGGCGACCGGGCGAACGTGCGGGTGGGCTCCCTGCACGTCGACGCCGGAGGCGGCGGCGCGGTGATCCGCGAGGCCCGCGACACCCGGCTCAGGGGCGAGCAGCTGTCGCCCGAGCGGCGCGGCTACCGGGCGGCCTTCATCGTCGCCGGAAGCGGCCTGCCCGACGGGCTGACGACGCTGGGCTACATCGCCGGCGGCCCGAAGACCGGGCCGCTCACCGTTGCGGTGCTGAAGATGAAGACCCGCGACGGCGGTGTCGTGCACCGCGACGTCACCCGCCTCGTCCGGAGCAACGGCGGCATCTGAGGGGTCAGGCCGTGGGCATCACCTCGACCACCTTGTAGGTCAGCGGCCGGCCGTCCTCGTCGGTCACGGTGACGTATTCGCCGACGGCGAACCGGTGCTGGCCCAGCCGGTGGACGGGCTCATCGTCGGTGGTCTCATCCTCGTCATAGTCGAAGAACCACCGCTGGCCGCGCCGGTTCAGGCGGCCGTCGACCGGGTCCTCGTCGGGCGCGAAGCGGCGCACCGTGCAGTTGGCGCGCGACTTGGCGAAGGCGCTTTCGTCCAGGTGTCCGTCACCCGTCAGGGGCGCCGTCAGCGCATAGCCGCGATGGTCGTCGCCGCCGGCGAATTCCGTGCCAGGGTTGCGGGCAAGCCGCATGACGATCCGCGACAGGGTCATCTTCGCACCTCTTCCTCGCCAGAGCCCCTTCCCCCAGGCGTCGTCGCCCAGACCGACGAGAAGGTCTCGATTCCAAATGCTTAACGCGCGAAAGGCCGCTCAGGCAGCGTCTCGGCCGGCCGACTAATGAGAGAGAAACAGCGACGGCCCCTCGGAGTTCAACAGCGTTCGCGTCGTGCCTCCGAAGATGAACTCCTGCAGGCGCGTATGGCCGAAGGCGCCGGCCACCAGGATCGAGGCCCCGGCCCGGCTCGCCGCGTCCAGCAGCGCATGGCCCACGTCCCCGCCGCCGGTCAGGAGCTCGATCTCGGCCGCCACGCCGCGCTGGCGGTAGTAGTCCTGCAGACGCGCCGGATCGATGTTGCGGGCGCCGGACTTGGGCGCCGAGACGATCACCACCCGGGCGGCCTTCTCCAGCAGCGGCAGGGCCAGGCGCGCGGCGCGCGAGGCCTCCTTGCCGCCCTCCCAGGCGACCATGATGCAGCCGTCGATCCGCAGGTTTCGCCGCGCCACCAGCACCGGACGCTGCTCGTCGGCGACCATCTGCTGGAACGACTCCGCCAGCGCGCCGCGCCCGCGCGGCGGCCCGTCGGTGAACACCACCACGTCCGACAGCCGGCTTTCCGCGGACAGCCCGGCCCAGACCGGGGTCTGCAGGCTGAGGAACCGCAGCTTGCCGTAGGTGCAGCGCCCGGCCGCCTCGCGGGCGTGGGCCTCGCCGATCTCGGCCGCCTCCTTCAGCGATTCCAGCGCGGTCGCCTGCACCCCGCCCATGAAGCTGTCGCCCATCCAGGGCATGACGTCGGCGACATCGGCCGGCGTGTAGACGCCCAGCAGCTCCGCGCCGAACGGCTCGGCCAGCGAGACGCCCGCGGCCAATGCATCCGCGTCCTCCTGGCCGCCCGAAAGCGGCGCCATGATCCTCGCCCAACTCATTGCAAGGCCCCTTCCCTATCTTTCGGTTGGACCATTGGCCTCACGCCTGCATTGATCTTTGTCAGACGTTCCTTCAGTGACGCCTTAGCTATTGAGAGGAATGCATTGGTGACGAAAGGGCTGCGTCGAGCGTCCAACGCGCCGAGAGCCTGGCAGCGCATGTTGTCGGGGCGCCGCCTGGACCTGCTCGATCCCTCGCCGATGGACATCGAGATCGAGGACATCGCCCACGGCCTCGCCCGGGTCGCCCGCTGGAACGGCCAGACGCTCGGCGAGCACGCCTTCTCGGTCGCCCAGCACTCGGTGGTGGTGGAGGAGATCGTCGCCCACGTGCAGCCCGACATCGAGCCGCGCTGGCGTCTGGCGGCGCTGCTGCACGACGCGTCCGAATATGTGATCGGCGACATGATCTCGCCCTTCAAGTCCGCGCTCGGCGTCGATTATCGCACGTTCGAGGACCGGCTGGAGGGCGCGATCCACATCCGCTTCGGCCTGCCGGCCAAGGCCCCGGCGCCGATCAAGAAGCTGATCAAGCAGGCCGACCGCGCTTGCGCCTTCTTCGAGGCGACCCAGCTGGCCGGCTTCGCCCACGCCGAGGCGCTCAGCCTGTTCGGCGCCCCGCCGGAAGGCTACGCGCTCGCCATCGAGCCCTGGCCGGCGAGCCTCGCCCAGACCCGTTATGTGCAGCGCTTCCATCTGCTGTCGGAGGCGGCGGGCTATTCGCCCGCGCCCGCGGCCTTCGAGACGGAGTAGTCGTGCCGCATTCGGTGGTGATCGGGCTGTCGGCGGTGGTGGTGGCGATCCGCGACGGCGAAGCCGTGGTGCTGACCGTCCAGCCGCGCGGCCAGGAGTTGCAGGGCCTGCCCTTCGGCCCGTTCGACCCGGCCGGCGACCGCACCTTCGAACTGGCGCTGCGCGCCTTCGTGACCGAGCAGACCCGCTTCAACCTGGGCTATGTCGAGCAGCTCTACACCTTCGGCGACAAGGGCCGCGACGCGCCGCTGGCCGACCTGGGCGCCGGCTTGGGCGGCGCCGGTTCGGAGGGCGCCGCGCGGGTGATCTCGGTGGGCTATCTGGCGCTGGCGCCGGCGGCGCTGGACCGCCACTCCGCTGAATCCGACTGGCGGCCCTGGGTGCGCTTTTTCCCCTGGGAGGACTGGCGCGAAGGCCGGCCGAGCGCGCTCGCGCCCATCGAGGAGGCGCTGCGCCGCTGGGCGGGCGGCGATCCCCAGCGCCTCTCCCGCGCCCGCCTGCTGTTCGCCATGGAAGGGGCGATGTGGAACGAGGAGCGGGTGCTGGAGCGCTATGAGCTGCTCTACGAGGCGGGGCTCGCGCCCGAGGCCGCCCGCGACCGCGGCGAACGGCCGCTGGACCCGCCGGAGCGGTTGCGGCGAGCGTTGGGCGAGCCGATGATCTCCGACCACCGCCGGATCCTGGCCACGGCGCTCTCGCGCCTGCGCGGCAAGATCCGCTACCGGCCGGTGGTGTTCGAGCTCTTGCCCGAGTCCTTCACCCTGTCGGCCCTGCAGCGGGCGGTGGAGGCGATCCTGGGTGCGCCGATGCACAAGCAGAACTTCCGCCGGGCGCTGGAGCGGGCCGAGATGGTGGAGGGCCTGGGCCGCCTGGAGACCGACACCGGCGGACGCCCCGCCGAGCTCTTCCGCTTCCGCCGCGAGGCGCTCCGCGCGCGACCGGCCACGGGGCTGACGACGCCGCTGCTGCGGGTGGAGGATGCTCCCCCATAGGGCGGGGCGATCGTAATGCCGAACGCCCCCTCCGTTTCGCTTCGCGAGCCGCCTCCCCTGCGTGCGGGGGAGCTGTCGCGAAGCGACTGAGGGGGCATCCTGCGCCTTAGAACTTCCGGTTGTAGCCCACCGACCAGACGTCGGCGTGGCCGGCGTCGTGGCCCTGGAACTCCTGGCGGGTGTACTCGGCGCGGACGCCGTTGTGGGCGTCCAGCTTGTACTGGGCGCCGCCGCCGAAGTTCCAGGAATCCTGGCCGTCGGAGGCGCTGACGCCGCCCAGCGAGGTGGTCGTCTTGGTGTGGCCGTAGCCCACCCGGCCCAGGAGGTCGAACTGCGGCGACAGCGGCACGAAGCCCACGCCGTAGATCGCTTCTTCGTGGTCCAGCTTCACCTTGGCGTCGACGCCGGGAGCGACGGCCACCTTGTCCTTGTCGAGGCCGCCGGCGACCTCGCCTTCCACGCCGACATAGTCGTTGAAGCGATAGCCGAGCCGGCCCTGGATTGCATTGATGTTGGCGTCGCCGATTCCGAAGTTCGAATAACCCAGGTTTCCGTATACGCCGGTATTGGCGGTGGGCTGAACTTGCGCGAAAGCCGGCGCTGAGACGGCGGCGACAGCGATGGAAGCCGCAGCGATGAGAAACTTCATTAATTTTACTCCACACTCGAACTGAGCCTGCGTCCCTCGACTGGGTCTCAGTTCGGCGTCAAACGCGGCGAGCTCGGGTCGGTTCGGCGACCGGCCGGTGACAGAGACGCATGTGTGGCAGGAACGCCACACCTATGGGTGGCGCGCAGAGCACATCAAGGGATGGGATATCCCACGGCGTGGCGGGCGAACTTCGGCGTCATCCCGGAAGCCGCCAAGCGGCTGTCCAGAACCCATGAACACGGAGTTTGCCGCGCCAGGCACCGCGCCCGACGCGGCGAGACCGGTGCGTATGGGTCCCGGTCTTCGACGCTGCGCGCCGAAACCGGGATGACAATGAGATCAGAACCTACCGATCCTTCTCGCGCTCGCCGATCGCCGCCTGGGCGGCGGCGAGGCGGGCGATCGGCACGCGGTAGGCCGAGCAGGAGACGTAATCCAGCCCCACGGTCTCGCAGAACTGGATCGAGGCCGGATCGCCCCCGTGCTCGCCGCAGATGCCGAGCTTGACGTCGGGCCGCACCGCCCGGCCCCGCTCGGCCGCCAGCCGGACGAGGTCGCCGACTCCGTCCTGGTCGAGACTGACGAAGGGGTCCTTCTCGAAGATCCCCTTCTCGATATAGGCGTTGAGGAACCGGCCCGAGTCGTCGCGGCTGATGCCGAAGGTGGTCTGGGTCAGGTCGTTGGTGCCGAAGGAGAAGAACTCGGCGTTCTCGGCCAGGTCGCCGGCGCGGATCGCCGCCCGGGGCAGCTCGATCATGGTGCCGACCTTGTAGTCGATCGCGCAGCCCTTCTCGGCGACCACCGCCTTGGCCGTGCGGTCGGTGAGTTCGCGCAGGAACTTCATCTCCTCGCCCTTGGCGACCAGCGGGTGCATGATCTCCGGGATCGGCGCAGGCTTGCCCTGGGCCACGATCTCGCAGGCCGCCTCGATGATGGCGCGGACCTGCATCTCATAGATCTCGGGATAGGACACGCCCAGGCGGCAGCCGCGGTGGCCCAGCATCGGGTTCACCTCGTGCAGCTCCTGGGCCCGACGCAGCAGCTTGGCGGCGTCGAGGCCGGTGGCCGCCGCCACCGCGGCCACGTCCTCTTCGGTGTGCGGCAGGAACTCGTGCAGCGGCGGGTCGAGCAGGCGGATGGTGACCGGCAGGCCTTCCATGATGCCAAACAGCTCGACGAAGTCCTGGCGCTGCATCGGCAGGATCTTGGCCAGCGCCGCCCGGCGGCCGGCCTCGTCGTCGGCCAGGATCATCTCGCGCACCGCCGCGATCCGGTCGGGATCGAAGAACATGTGCTCGGTGCGGCAGAGCCCGATGCCCTCGGCGCCGAACTGACGCGCGGTCTTGGCGTCGATCGCGGTCTCGGCGTTGGCCCTAACCTTCAGCCGGCGCACGGCGTCGGCCCAGCCCATCAGGGTGGCGAAGTCGCCGGAGAGCTCCGGCTCGATCATCTTCACCGCCCCGATCAGCACCTCGCCGGTCGAGCCGTCGATGGTGACGACTTCACCGGCCCTGATGGTCTTGCCGCGGGCGTGGAACTCCTGAGCCTTGCCGTCGATGTGAATCTCGCCGGCGCCGGAGACGCAAGGCCGGCCCATGCCGCGGGCGACTACGGCGGCGTGGCTGGTCATGCCGCCGCGGGCGGTGACGACGCCGCGGGCGGCGTCCATGCCGCGGATGTCCTCCGGGCTGGTCTCCTCACGCACCAGGATCACCGCCTCGCCCGCGCCGCCCAGGCGCTCGGCCTCCTCGGCGGTGAAGACCACCTTGCCGGTGGCCGCGCCAGGCGAGGCCGGCAGGCCGACGGCCACCACGTCCCGGGGGCTCGCCGGGTCGATCGTCGGGTGCAGCAGCTGGTCGAGCGAGGCGGGCTCGACGCGCATCACCGCCTCGCCTTGCGTGATCAGCCCCTCGGAGGCGAGGTCGACGGCGACCTTCAGCGCGGCCTTGGCGGTGCGCTTGCCGTTGCGAGTCTGGAGCATGTAAAGCCGCCCCTGCTCGACGGTGAACTCGATGTCCTGCATGTCGCGGTAGTGCGTCTCGAGCTTCTCGACGACGGCCTTGAACTGGACGAAGACCTCCGGCAGCGCCTCTTCCATCGACGGCTGGCGGTCGCCCATCTCCTCGCGCGCGGCCTTGGTCAGCGCCTGCGGCGTGCGGATGCCGGCGACCACGTCCTCGCCCTGGGCGTTGATCAGGAACTCGCCGTAGAGCCGGTTCTCGCCGGTCGAGGGGTTGCGGGTGAAGGCCACGCCCGTCGCCGAGGTGTCGCCCATGTTGCCGAACACCATCGACTGGACGTTCACCGCCGTGCCCCAGCTCTCCGGGATGTCGTGCATGCGGCGGTAGAACTTCGCCCGGTCGTTCATCCAGCTGGCGAACACCGCGCCGATCGCACCCCACAGCTGGTCGTGGGCGTCCTGCGGGAAGGGCTTGCGGATCTCGGCGGCGACCGCGTCCTTGTAGGCGGCGACCACCGCCTCCCAGTCGTCGGCGGAGAGGCCGGTGTCGACGTGGATGTCGAGCCGGTCCTTATGCTCGTCGAGGATTTCCTCGAACATGTGATGGTCCAGGCCCAGCACCACGTTCGAGTACATCTGGATGAAGCGGCGGTAGGAATCGAAGGCGAAGCGGCGGTCGCCCGAGAGCCTGGCCAGCCCCTCCACCGTCTGGTCGTTGAGGCCCAGGTTCAGGACCGTGTCCATCATGCCCGGCATCGAGGCCCGCGCGCCGGAGCGCACCGAGACCAGCAGCGGATTGGCCGGGTCGCCGAAGGTCTTGCCGGTCAGCTCCTCGACGCGGGCGAGGCCGGCGGCCACCTGGTCCTTCAGCTCGGCCGGATAGGTGCTGCCGCGGGCGTAGTAGTGGGTGCAGCACTCGGTCGTGATGGTGAAGCCGGGCGGCACCGGCAGGCCCAGCGCCGACATCTCGGCGAGGTTGGCCCCCTTGCCGCCCAGCAGGTTCTTCATCGAGGCGTCGCCGTCGGCGCCGCCGCCGCCGAAGGCATAGACCCAGCGCGTCTTCACCATCGTGTCGGCCACCATGTGCGTGGTCCCTCTTCAGCCCGTCACTTGTGAGAAGTCCGCCACGCGTCCCATGGCGTCGCGGACCTTGGCCAGAAGGCGCAGACGGTTGTCGCGTTCCTCTGGCACGTCGGAGTTCACCAGAACCTTGTCGAAAAAGGCGTCGACGGGCGCGCGCAAATTGGCGAGCTCGCGCATGGCGCCCTCGAAATCCTCACGGCCAAGGCTTTTTTCGACCTCGATCTGCACGTGGCCGGCCATGTTGATCAGGCCTGCCTCTTCCGGCGGCGCGTCCGGCATGTCGACCGGCTCGCCCACGGGCAGCGGCCCCTTCTTCTCCTCGGCGCGCAGGATGTTCACCGCACGCTTGTACCCGGCCAGCAGGTTCTTGCCA
Source organism: Phenylobacterium sp. (assembly GCF_035276905.1). GTDB lineage: Bacteria > Pseudomonadota > Alphaproteobacteria > Caulobacterales > Caulobacteraceae > Phenylobacterium. Next base: position 15,551 of record NZ_DATELG010000322.1, read on the forward strand.
TCCTCCGTCCCGAGGAAACGGTCCAGGTGGTCGACCCGGCTGACGATCCGCACCAGGTCGTCGTCGCCGAGCGCGAAGACCGCGTCGACCAGGTCGTGCCGCTGACCCTGCTCGCGTAGGAGGACTTTCAGGCGGTCGGCGAAGAAGCCGAGCAGGTCGGCCGACGCCACCGTTTTCAGCGGCAGCCGCGTGCGGGTCTGCAGGACGATGCGGATCACGCCCAGCGCGGCGCGGCGAAGCGCGAACGGGTCTTTCGAGCCGGTGGGCTTCTCGTCGATGCCGAAGAAGCTGACCAGGGTGTCGAGCTTGTCGGCCAAGGCCACGGTCGCGGCGACGGCCTGCACCGGCACGTCGTCGTTCGGCCCCTGCGGACGGTAGTGCTGGCGGATGGCGTCGACGATCTCCGGATCGAGCCCCTCCTTGTCGGCGTAGTAGGCGCCCATGATCCCCTGCAGCTCGGGGAACTCGCCGACCATGCCGCTGACGAGGTCGGCCTTGGCTAGGCGCGCGGCCAGCACCGCCTTGGCGCGGGTCTCGGCGTCGTCGCGGACATAGGGCGCGAGCTCGCCGGCCAGGGCCGCGATCCGCTCCACCCGCTCGTACATCGTGCCGAGCTTGGCGTGGAAGGTGACGCCCTTCAGCTTCTCCAGCCGGTCCTCCAGATGGACCTTCAGGTCCTCGTTCCAGAAGAACCGCGCGTCGGAGAGGCGCGCCGAGAGCACCTTGGCGTTGCCCTTGGCGATGGTCGTCCCGCCATCGGTCGCCGCGATGTTGGCGACGGTGACGAAGTGCGGGACCAGGAAGCCGGTCGCCGGGTCGCGGACGGCGAAATAGCGCTGGTGCACCCGCATCGAGGTGCGGATCACCTCCGGCGGCAGGTCGAGGAAGGCCGGATCCATCTCGCCCATCACCGGCGTCGGCCATTCGGCGAGGCCCGCGACCTCGTCCAGCAGCCCCTCGTCCTCCACAAGCTGGAAGTTGCGTGCGAAGCAGAGCGTGCGCGCGGCGTCCATGATCCGCTCCTTGCGCTCCTCCGGATCGAGGACCACGAAGTTGCGGGCCAGCCCATCCTGGTACTGGTCGAAGTCGCGCGCGCGGATCGGCTCCTTCGAGCCCATGAAACGGTGGCCCTCGGTCAGGTCGCCGCTTTCGATCCCATCGATCTCGAACGGCACGACCTCGCCGTCGAAGACGCAGAGGATGCGCTTCAGCGGCCGCACCCAGCGCAGCCTGCTGGTCCCGGAGACCATCGACTTCGGCCAGGGGAAGGCGCGGACGATCGCTTCGACCGTCTCGGCGACGATTTCGGGCGTCGGCCGGCCGGGCTTGTGCAGGTGGGCGAAATAGACGCCGTCGCGCTCGATCAGCTGCTCGCGCGAAAGGCCCGTCGAGCGCAGAAAACCCTCGATCGCCTGGTCCGGCGCGCCGACGCGGGGCCCCTTGCGCTCCTCGTGGCGCTCGGCCTGGGCGCTCGGCAGGCCCTCGGCGACCAGGGTCAGGCGACGAGGCCCGGCGAAGGTCTTCAGCGCCTCGGGCAGGAAGCCCTCCTTGGCCAGGGCCTCACGGAACATCCGCTCAAGGTCGCGCGCGCCTTGCGCCTGCATGCGCGCGGGGATCTCTTCGGAGAGCAGTTCGAGAAGGAGCTGGGGCATCAGGAAACTTTGTAATCTTCATCTCCCTTCCCCCTCGATGGGGGAAGGGGCGGGGATGGGGGTGTGTGCACGGCGCCGGATGGACGCGCAACGGTCGGCTCCGAGCCCAGAGCGAACTCGCCAGCCAGCGCACCGGCCTCACCCCCACCCAACCCTCCCCCATCGAGGGGGAGGGCTAGGGCTGTTCGAACCGCATCGACGACCCCGTAGAGGTCGTTGAGCACCTGGACGTCGGTGAAGCGCAGGACCGTGTAGCCCTGGGTTTCCAGCCAGGCTGTCCGCTCGATATCGCGCAGCGCTACCTCGGGCAGCCGCTCGTGGACGCCGCCTTCGACCTCAATCACCACCTTCTTCGAGTGGCAGGCGAAGTCGGCGACGTAACGGCCAATCGGAGCCTGCCGACGGATGTGGACGTCGAGCCTGCGCAGCTCCTTCCAGAGCTTCTGCTCCGGATAGTTCATCCGGGCGCGCAGCCCCCTCGCCCGCCGCACTGCGCCCGGCGCATGACCGCCATGGGCGAACATCACCCGTTCCCGCCCTGCTGGCCCACCCAGGCTTCGGCGCACTGTTTGCAGAGGTCCCGGATGCGGCCGATGTAGCTCTGGCGCTCGGCGACGGCGATCGCGCCGCGGGCGTCCATGATGTTGAACAGGTGGCTGGCCTTCAGCACGTGGTCATAGGCCGGCAGCACCAGGTTCTGCCCCTGGCGGCCGCGCGAGTTCAGGATCTCCGGGACCATCCGCTCCATGTCCTGGAACTGGCGCTGGAAGGTCGCCACGTCCGCCACCTCGAGCTCGAAGGCCGAGAACTGCTGCTCGTTGGCCAGGAAGATGTCGCCGTAGGTGAACTCGTCGTTGTAGGCGAGCTCGTAGACGCTGTCCTTGTTCTGCAGATAGAGCGCCAGGCGCTCCAGGCCGTAGGTCAGTTCGCCGGCCACCGGGAAGACGTCGAGCCCGCCCACCTGCTGGAAGTAGGTGTACTGGGTGATCTCCATGCCGTCGCACCAGACCTCCCAGCCAAGGCCCCAGGCGCCGACGGTCGGGTTCTCCCAGTCGTCCTCGACGAAGCGGATGTCGTGGACCATCGGATCGATGCCGATCGCCTCCAGAGAGCCCAGGTAGAGGTCCTGCAGATTCGGCGGGTTGGGCTTCAGGATCACCTGGTACTGGTGGTGCTGGTGCAGCCGGTTGGGGTTCTCGCCATAGCGGCCATCGGCCGGGCGACGCGACGGCTGGACGTAGGCCACCTTCCACGGCTTCGGGCCCAGCGCCCGCAGCACCGTCATCGGATTGAGCGTGCCGGCGCCCACCTCGACGTCGTAGGCCTGCACAATGGTGCAGCCCTGGCGGCTCCAATAGTCGTGCAATTTCAGGAACAGACCCTGAAACGAAAGCGGCTTTTCAGACATGAAATGGGGTGGTTTCGCGGGCGCAAAAAAAGTCGGCGGACCATAGGGCCCGCCGACCTTCGCTTCAAGCCGCGCTGCAGACGCCGACGCCTGGTTCTTGAGCTTTACCGGCTCAATTGCCCTTCGGCGCGGTGCGACGGCCGGCGTTGGAATTCGGGCCGCCGAACTTTTCACGGTTCTCCCGCGTGTCCGGCACCGGGTTCATGGCCATCGTGGTGGTGGTCACGCTGGCGCCCTGGCCGTAGGTGGTGGCCGAGGTGGCGCCGACGCCCGTCGAGCCGGTGTCGCTCGGGGCGGTGGCGCTGGACGGGGCCGCCTGCTCGCTCGTCGCCGGAGCGGCGGATGAGGACGGGCCGCTCATCGAGCCGGTGTCGCCCGGCGCGCCCGCGCCCGAGCTCGGCGTGTTCGGCGACGTCACGCTGCCCGCGGCGCCCGAGGTCGTGTCGGAGGTCGGCGGGCTGGAGGTGGCCTGGGCGTAGGCCGCACCGGCGATCAGTCCGCAGGCCGCGACGGCGCCAAAGAGATAGTTGAGTTTCATCTGGAGCTCCTTGGTTTGGATTGGCTTCTGCCGCCCCCCGCCCCCATCGACTCCTCGCCGCGCACCGCCCGCCGCAGGCCAGCCGCGCAAGATGCGGCGGCGGCGATCGGAAGCAGCTTCCGTGACATGGGGTCCTCGATCGGCCTCGGCCGCGACGTGGAATGGCGCCGCGGTCGTTGCGCTCTCTACGCCTGCGAAGCTTGGGGGTTCCGGCCTCACGCCGTCGTGAACGCGAAGCGCCGCTTGAGGCCCGAGATGACCGCCCCGTGGTCACAATCTGCCCAATAATAATGCTCGCCCGATTTACCTTGCCCACCGTTTCATCAGACTGCACATTCTTAAGGCTGTGCAGCCCCCTTGGAGCGCGGGTTCGCGCGGCGCACCGCTAGCGTCGCATCGCCGTCGCGTCTCGCCCTCCAGCGTCGCCGCACGGCGCAACGCAACAACAAGGGGCGGGCCTCCGCGGGGGTCGCGCGGGAACGAGCGATGAAACTGATCATGGCGGTCGTCAAACCCTTCAAGCTGGACGACGTGCGCGAAGCGCTCGTGGCGGCCGGCGTCGAAGGCCTGACGGTCTCGGAGGTCAAGGGCTACGGCCGGCAGAAGGGCCAGACCGAGATCTACCG
>NZ_DATELG010000323.1:0-6520 GCF_035276905.1 Phenylobacterium sp.
CCGCTTAAGCCCGCTCGGCGGCCACCCTGTGGATAAGTGGACAAGGCTCCGCCTTGACCACTTATCCACAGGGCCAACCACAACTGAGAAGCGGACATTTGATGTGCTACGAAAACCGGACATCTTCACGCGCTATCGACACGCCGCAGGCGCCGCAGTCGAACTAACGCGTGGCCGGACGCGCATCGCGCCCTATGCTCGCCGTCGCCGCCAGCTCGACCGCAGTTCGCCCCAGAACCGGATGGATCCAGTCCGGGGCGATCTGCGCCAGCGGGCCCATGACGAACAGCCGCTCGTGGGCGCGCGGGTGGGGCAGGGTCAGGTCCGGCGTGTCCATCACCACCCGCCCGTAGGCGATCAGATCGAGATCCAGGGTCCGCGGCGCGTTGCGCTCGCCCCGGCGGCGATTGAAGCTTGCCTCCACCGTCAACAACGCCTGCAGCGTCGCCTCCGGTCCCGCGGGCGCGGCGACGATCGCCACGCCGTTGCGGTATTCCGGTCCCGTGGGATCGGGCCAGGCCGCCGAGCGCCACCAGCCGGAGCGGGCGAGCACCGCGAGCCCGGCGGCCGGCAGGGCGGCCAGCGCCGCCTCCAGCAGGGCCTCCGACGAGCCGTAGCCGCCCGCGAGGTTGCCGCCGAGCGCGACCACCACGGCCGCGTCGAGGTCGAGCGCTGGGGACTGCGGGGGCGGCGGGGCGATCGGCGAGGTCCTTGCGACGGCGCCGCCCTATTCAGGAACGGCGACGGTGGCTATTCGTGCGCGGCGACTCCTAAGGGCTCCCGCTGGATTGAGGAAGATGACGCTGGTGACGACGCCGACAGCCGCCGCATGCGGCCCAGAGCCCGCGCGCGACTGCCCGATCTGCCCCAGGCTGGTGGCCTATCGCCAGGCCAACCGCGCGGCGCATCCGGACTGGTTCAACGGCCCCGCCCCTTCGTTCGGGGATCCGGAGGCGCGGCTGCTGGTGCTGGGCCTGGCGCCCGGCCGCCAGGGCGCCAATCGCACCGGCCGGCCGTTCACCGGCGACTACGCCGGCGTCCTGCTCTACGAGACCCTGCTCAAGTTCGGCTTCGCCCGCGGCCGCTACGAGGCCCGCCCCGACGACGGCCTCAAGCTGGTCGACTGCATGGTCAGCAACGCCGTGCGCTGCGCCCCGCCGGGGAACAAGCCGGAGCCGTCGGAGGAGGCCAACTGCCGCCCCTTCCTCAGCGCCCGGATTGCCGCCCTGCCCCGGCTGAAGGTGATCGTCACCCTGGGCGACGTCTCGCGCCGCAACGCGCTCCGCGCGCTGGGCCTCAAGGCCTCGGCGGGCGTCGCCGGCCACGGCTCGGAGTTCCAGGCCGGCCCCTACACAGTGCTGAACAGCTACCATTGCTCGCGGCTCAACACGAACACCGGCCGGCTGACCGCGCCGATGTTCGAGGCGGTCTTCGAGCGCGCCAAGGCGCTGATCGGCTGAGCCCTCACAGCGGCGCGGCCACCTCCAGCACGATCTTGCCGCGGACGTGGTCGTTCTCGAGCGCGGCTTCCGCCTCCGCCGCCGCGTCCAGCGGATAGACGCGGTCGATCCGGGGAACCATCTGGCCTGCGTCGATCAGCCGCGCGATCTCGGCCAACTCCTGGCCATCGGGGTGGGCCATGTAGTGGACGCCGCGGGCGTATCTGGCCTCGGCCTTCTTCTGGTCCGGCTCCTTCAGCGTCGAGACCATGATCCCGCCGGTCTTCAGCACCGCCCAGGACCGCTCCTGGGTCTCGCCGCCGATCAGGTCGAAGACGAGGTCGACGTCCTGCACGCGGTCCTCGAACCGCTCCTCGTGGTAGTCGATGACCTCCGAGGCGCCGAGGCTCTCGACGAAATCGGCGTCGCGACCCGAGCAGGTGGCGATGACGGTGGCGCCGCGCACGCGGGCGAACTGGACGGCGAAGTGGCCGACGCCCCCCGCCGCGCCGTGGATCAGCACCCGCTGGCCGGATTCCAGGCCGCCGTGATCGAACAGCCCCTGCCAGGCGGTCAGCCCGGCCAGCGGCACGGCCGCGGCCTGCACGAAGTCCAGCTTGGCGGGCTTGGGCGCGCAGCAGGCCGCGGGCTGGGTCACGTACTCGACATAGCCGCCGTGGTCCCGGTCGAGCATGGCGTAGACCGCCTCGCCGACCAGCAGGCCCTCGACACCGGGCCCCTCGGCGTCGATCACGCCGGCCACGTCGCGGCCCAGCGTCAGCGGCAGGGCCTCGCGCGGCAGATAGCCGCCGTTGCGCACCTTGTAGTCCACCGGATTGACGCTGGCGGCCATCACCCGGATGCGGACTTCGCCTTGTCCGGGCTGCGGCATGGGAAGGTCTTCGACCTGCAGGGTCTCCGGCCCGCCGAACTGATGGATTCTGACCGCTTTCATCGCCCGGCTCTCCGCAGACGCTGCGCCATGCGGTCGCGAACCGTAGGACGGGGGCGGAGGTTCCCTTAGCCGTGGTCTTTCAGGAGCCTGGCCTTGTCGCGCTGCCAGTCCCGCTCGGCCACGGTCTCGCGCTTGTCGTGGGCCTTCTTGCCCTTGGCGACCGCCAGCTCGAGCTTGGCCATGCCCTTGTCGTTCCAGTAGAGCCTGGTGGGCACGATGGTGCGGCCTTCACGCTGCACCGCGCCGATCAGGCGGCTGATCTCCTTGCGGTGGAGCAGCAGCTTCCGCGGCCGGCGCGGCTCGTGGTTGAAGCGGTTGGCCTGGGCGTAGGGCGGGATGTCGGCGTTCACCAGCACGATCTCGTCGCCCTCCACCGCCGCATAGCTCTCGGCGATGTTGGCGCGGCCGTTGCGCAACGACTTCACCTCCGAGCCGGTCAGCGCGAGCCCCGCCTCGAAGGTCTGTTCCAGGAAATAGTCGAACCGCGCCCTGCGGTTCTCCGCGATCGTCTTGCCGGCCATCTCATCCCCGCCCGCTCAGGGCGGACATATAAGGTTTGTCCACAAACCACACGAACGGGCGGGAGGCCGGCGAGGCTGCAGATCTGAGTCTGGAACCACGGAAGACACGGAAAGGCGCTGCTGCCGCACGTCGCCTCCTCTGCACGGCCGCTGGAGCCCAAACGGACCGGCCCAGGGCCGGTCGAGCCATAACGTCGAGGGACGGACCAAGCCCCCCTTTCCGTGTGTTCCGTGTCTTCCGTGGTTCCTGTCGAACCCCGTTCGTGTGGTTCGTGGACAAAATTCCTACACCACGCCCGCGTCGCGCATCGCGTCCAAGACCTCCTTGCGGGAAGCCTCGGAGGCCGGGACCAGCGGCAGGCGCACGTCCTCGGTGCAGAGGCCGAGGTGGGCGAGCGCGAACTTGGTCGGCGCCGGCGAGGCGTCGCTGAACAGCGCCCGATGCAGGCGGATCAGCCGGTCCTGGTGCTGCAGCGCCCCGGCCCAGTCGCCCGCCATGGCGGCGTTGTAGAAGGCCGAGGTCTGCTCCGGGGCGACGTTGGAGGTCACCGAGATGCAGCCGTGGCCGCCGTGGGCCATGTAGCCCAGGCCGGTCGGATCGTCGCCGGAGAGCATCACCCAGTCCTCGCCGCACATCAGCCGCTGCATGCTGGCGCGCGAAAGGTCGCCGGTGGCGTCCTTGACGCCCACGATGTTCGGCAGCTTGGCGAGCTTGGCCAGCACCTCGTTGGAGATGTCGGTCCCGGTGCGCGAAGGCACGTTGTAGACCAGCACCGGCATCTGCACGGCCGCGTTGATCGCCGCATAGTGGGCGTAATGGCCCTCCTGGCTCGGACGCACGTAGTAGGGCGCGACCACCAGGGCCGCGTGCGCGCCGATCGCCTTGGCGTGGCGCACGAGTTCGATCGCCTCCTCGGTGGAGTTGGAGCCGGCGCCGGCGATCACCGGCACGCGGCCGGCCGCCGTCTTGACGCAGAGCTCGACGACGCGGCGGTGCTCGTCGTGGGACAGCGTGGCCGTCTCGCCGGTCGTGCCGACGGGCACCAGGCCGTGTACGCCGCCGGCGATCTGGCGCTCGACGAGGCGAATGAAGGCCTCCTCGTCGACCGCGCCGTCGCGGAAGGGCGTCACGAGCGCCGGGAGCAGGCCCTTGAACAAAGGCTGGGACATGATCGCAAAATGCCGTGAATAGGCGCTTGTTGAAGCGGCGTTCAGATTCGGCGCGACAATATGGATCGTGAGTCGTCGCCGCAACGCCCGTATGCGTTTCGCGTCAAAAGGGGGGCGAGAGTTGCACGCCAAGGCCCGTAAAGCGTTGCTGCTGGCCAGCTTGGCCCTGGTCTCGACCGCGGTCGCGCGCGCGCAGCAGATGGACGCGATCGGCGCCCTGCTGCAGCGGTCCGACGCCCAGGGCGTCACCGATGCGCCGGTGGATTCCAGCCGCCAGACCGTGCGCCAGCCGCTGTCGTCGTCGGACTTCGCAAATTTCCGCATGGCGGTGGAGGCCGGCCATCGCGGCGACGTCAACGGCGCCCGCGCCGCGCTCGGCATGATCAGCGACCGCGCGGCGAAGAAGGCCGCCACCTGGGTGCTGGTCGATTCCGCCGGCGATTCGCTGAGCTTCTACGAGGCCGACCAGGCCCGCCGCGAGCTCCGCGCCTGGCCCCGGGCCTCGCGTCGCCAGGCCGCCGCCGAAAAGCTGATCGAAAGCTCCGGCTATTCGCCGCGGCAGATCGTCGACTGGTTCGACGGGCTGGAGCCGACCACGCCCCAGGGGGCGATGGCGTTGGCCCAGGCCTACCGCAACCTCGGCCAGCCGGCCGCGGGCGCCGACCTGATCCGCCGGTGGTGGCGCACCAAAAGCTTCGAGGCCGACGTCCAGCGCACCATGCTGGCGCGCTTCGGCGACGTGCTGACGGTCGACGACCATGTCGCACGGGCCGACGTCCTGCTCTATGGGGCGCAAGGCCCGGCGGCGCGGGAGATGATCCCGCTGCTGCCGCCCGACCAGCAGCAGGCGGCCTACGCGCGCCTGGCGCTGCGCGGCGATTCCTCGAACGCCAACTCGCTCGTGAACGCCCTGCCCGCCAGCCTGGCCCAGAGCCCAGGCGTGGCCTTCGAGCGCGCCGCCTACCTGCGCCGGCACAACCTGACCGAGATGGCGGCCGCCCAGCTGCCCTACTTCCCGAAGGCCACCTACACGCCCGACCAGGCCGAGCGCGTCTGGGCCGAGCGCAAGCAGATCGTCATGGCCGAGCTGAAGATCGGCGACTATCGCAGCGCCTACGCCGCGGCCGCCGACTGCGGCTTTTCCAACAGCACAGAGGCGGCGGAGGCCGAGTTCTACGCCGGCTGGATCGCGCTGACCCGGCTGAAGGACCCGGCGAAGGCGGCGAAGCACTTCGCCGTGATCGACCGGGTCGGCACCTCGCCGATCACCCGGGCCCGGGCGCTCTACTGGCAGGGACGCGCGGCGGAAGCGCGGGGCGAAAAGGCCGCCGCGCAGGGCTTCTACCAGGCCGGCGCCCAGCACATCACGACCTTCTACGGCCAGCTGGCGGCCGAGAAGCTCGGTCAGCGCCTGGTGCTCGGCGACGACCCGCAGATCAGTGCGGGCGACCGCGCCCGCTTCGAGGCGAGCGACGTGGTCCAGGGCGCGCGCCTGCTGCACGACGAGGGCGGCCGCGACGTCTTCCGCTCCTTCGTGCTGGCGCTCGACGACATCCTGCCCACGGCCGCCGACCAGGCGATGCTGATCGACCTGGTGCGCAGCTACGGCGAGCAAGACGTCTCGATGAAGATCGCCCGCGGTGCGGCCCAGCGCGGCTTCGTCCTGCCGAACCGGGCCTATCCCTACCGCACCCCGCCGCAGGCGTTGGGCGCGCCGGAGCCCGCCTTCGTCCTGGCCATCACCCGCCAGGAGAGCGGCTTCGACCCGCTGGTCCGCTCCAACGTGGGCGCGCGCGGGATGATGCAGCTGATGCCGCAGACCGCCTCGATCATCGCCCGGCGCAACGGCATGGACTATTCGCCGTCGATGCTCGACGAGCCGGACTACAACATGCGCCTGGGCTCGGCCTTCCTCGGCCAGCTGGTCAGCCAGTTCTCCGGCTCCTACGTCATGGCGGCGGCGGGCTACAACGCCGGCCCCGGCCGACCGACCGCCTGGACCAGCTATTGCGGCGACCCGCGCGGCGGCACGACCGACCCGATCGACTACATCGAGTGCATCCCCTTCTCCGAGACCCGCAACTACGTGATGCGCGTGCTGGAGGGGGTGCAGGTCTATCGCGCCAAGCTGAACGGCGGCTCCGCGCCGCTGACGCTGACGGCGGACCTGAAGCGCGGCTCGTACAGCTATGCGTCCCTGGCCTCGGCCGCACCGGCCGCCGCCGGTTCCCTGGTCCCGGAAGCGCCGCAGCGGCCTTAGGCCGAACGCCGCGCCGCCACGACCAGCCCCGCACTGGTCTCCTCCAGCCGGCCGTCCAGCGCGAACGCCCGGGCCAGGACCTGCGGCGTGAGCGCCGCCCGCGGCGGCCCGTCGGCCACGACCCGGCCGGCGTGCAGCACCACCAGCCGGTCGCAGGCCCGCGCGGCGAGGCTGA
>NZ_DATELG010000324.1:0-5094 GCF_035276905.1 Phenylobacterium sp.
TTCGGCGTCGAGGATTCCGCCCGGGAAGACCATCGCCGAGCCGTAGTGCGACCCGTCGGCGCGAGTCACCATCAGCACTTCCAGCCCGCCCGCCGAGTCGCGGACCAGCAGCACCGTGGTGGAGGGACGCGGGACCGCCGCCGTCGGCGTCGTGTTCGGCGTGCTCATGGTCTCGCTCCCGCTGTTCCTGATTTTCGGATGAGCCGGCAGTCTGGCGGGCCGCCCGCGGAGGCGTCAACGTGCGCCGCAGCCCCGTCCCGCCCGTATCGCCCGGGCGGGACAGAGCCGGCCAGGCCCGCCCTAGAAGTCGGCCGAGACCGTCACGAAGCCCTGCCGCGGGGCCAGTGGGAAGGCGGTGTAGCCACCGGAATTGCCCGTGACGGTGGCGGTGGAGACGCCCTTGCGGTCGAACAGGTTGGTGATGTTGGCGCTGACCTGCAGCGCCTTCATCCAGCCGCTCCGGTCGAGCTCGAACTGGTAGCTCGCCTGCAGGCCGATCAGGAAGGTCGACTTGACCGAAAGGTCGTTCAGATAGGTCACGTAGCGCTCGCCGACGTAGTCGGCGCTGATCTGGGCGTCGAAGCCGCCCCAGCTGGTGCTGAGGATGGTCTTGTTCAGCCACTTCGGCGTCAGCGGCACCTGCTTGCCGCCGGTGGCGACGGTGGTGATCGTGTTGCTGGCGCTGCCGGTCCGGTAGTCGGAGTCGTAGGTCGACTTGTTGTACGAGACCGCGTTGTACAACCGGTAGTGCGGCCCGAACTGCAGGGTCGCGGCGATGTCCGCGCCGTTGGTGGTCACCCCGCCGACGTTGGCCAGGACCGCCGCGCCGGGGTTGATGAAGTTGAAGGCCGCGATGTTCAGCAGGCGGTTGTTGAAGTTGACGTGATAGACGCTGGCCTGGCCGCTGATCCCGGTCAGGAACCCGAGGTCGACTTGCCGCTGGGTGCGAACGCCCGCTTCATAGGTCCATGAGGTCTCCGGCTCGACCGTGCTCTTGAACAGCTCGAAGGCCGCCTGGCTGCCGAGGCTCCAGGGCGAGAAGCCGTAGAAGTTCGAGCCCGCGCCATAGGGGATGAACTGGCGCATGTTCTTCTGGACGTTGGCGAACACCTGCTCGTGCTCGGTCGCGTCCCACAAGACGCCGATCTGCGGCAGGAACCACTTGTTCGAGGTGATGCGGCCCGAGGGGAAGTGAGTCGGCGGGTTGGCGGTCGGCAGGTTCACCTGATTGATCGGGAACTTGCCGTTCGCGTTCTGCAGGCTCGACTTGAAGCCGAACTGCAGGGTCAGGTCCGGACGGATGCGCCAGGCGTCCTGCAGGTGCAGCTGGACGTCGTTCACGAAGAACTGGGCGTAATACTGGATGAAGGCCGCCGGCCCCTGCGGCTCGTCATAGGGGCTGAGGTCGTTGTTCGCCGCCGTGAAGGGGTACCAGGCCCGGTGCTGGGCGTCCTCGTTGTGCTCCCACCAGACGCCGGCCTCGATCTGGTGGTCGCCGACCTGGTAGTTCAGGGTCGAGATCAGGCCGCCGCGGTTGATGCGGTACTCGGTCGTGCGCACCTCGTTCCCTGTGCCGCCGAACCGAGCGACGATGTTCGCCAGCGTCGCCGCGCTGGTCGGCGAGCCGACCACCAGCTGCGGGAAATAGGCGGCGAACAGGGTCGGCAGGCCGGCCTGGTTGACCGGGCCGGCGACGATGCCGCGGCCGTAGTTGTAGTGGTAGTAGGCCTGGTTCGACCAGGTGAGGTTGCTGGAGAAGCTGTAGTCGTACTTCACATAGCCCAGGAGGTCGGTGCGCTGGGCGGCGCTGAAGCAGTTCGAGAAGTTGTTTCCCTGGAAGGCTGGCGGCGCGCCGTTGGTCAGCGTCGAGGCGCAGGCGGCCAGGTTCGGGTAAAGGAACGGCCGGGTGTAGGGGAAGTAGGTCGAGGTCGCGGACTGCTGGTTGCCGAAGGCGGTGGCGTCCTCGTTCGGCTCGACCTTGTCGTTCCAGTTGAAATAGGCGGTCAGCTTGCCGCGATCGTCCTTGTGGACGTACTTGGCGTTGACTTGGTTGCCCTTCTGGTGGCCGTCGAAGTCCCAGGCCCGCGCATCGTGGTGCAGGAACGACAGGTAGCCGCTGTCGCCGTCGCCGAACTCGCCGGTGTCCATCCGCAGGAAGGTGCGGGTGGTCGAATAGCTGCCGACCGTCTGGCGCAGGTTGAACACGCGCTGGGCCGAGGGATCGCGCGAGAAGGTCTCGATCGCGCCGCCCAGGTTGCTGGTCGAGGCCACGCCGAGCGAGCCGGCGCCGGAGGCCAGGATCACGCGGTCGACGTTCTCGCTGGTCACTGCGCGCGAGGGGCTGAGGCCGTTGTAATTGCCGTACTGCTGATCGCCGAGCGGCACGCCGTCCATGGTGTAGCCCAGTTGCTGGGTCGAAAAGCCGTGCACGAACAGCGACTCGTTCTGCTCGTTGTTGCCCCACGGGTCGGCGGTCTCGTAGAGCACGCCCGGCAGGGTCTGGATGGCCTTCAGCGGGCTGGCGCCCGGAAGGATCTTCTGCACCTCCTCGGCCTGCATCGCGACCGCCGAGCGGGTGCTGCGCACCGCGGTGACGACCACTTCCGAGGTCTGCGCCGCCTCGGCGGCGGCGGCGTCGTCGGCCCTCGCGGTCCCGGCCGCCGCCATCAACGCCGCAGCCGCGGCCGTCACGGCGAGCATCGCCCGCCGGCTCGATCTGATCATTGGATACGCCCCGAATTGCGCGGCCCTTGGTTGACGGGCCCTGGAGGCGGGGGGTTAGGCAGGCATCGCGAAGGGCCCGCGACGGCTCAGCGACAGTTTGGTGATAGCATCGCACCGCGACACTCGCCTACGTTGTCCGCCCGCTGAATTGCTATAGATTTGCATTCGCGACAGGAAATTGCTGGGGGGCGGCGAGGAATGTGGGTGGCCTGGGGGCTGGCCGGCCTGGGCGCGGCGGCGCTCGCCGTCGCGCTCCTGCTCGGCGGCCGCGACGAGCAGATTTTCGGCGCGGCCAAGGCGGCCGCCGCGCTCGGCGGAGAATTCGTCCGGACCGGCGCGCCGGCGCAGGCCGTCGTGCGCGACGTAGTCATCGCCCTCGCCCTGCTCGCCCTCGTCCTGCCGCTCGCCCTGAGATCGACCAAGGCCTGGCCGCTGACCGCCGCCTCGGTCTGCCTGGCGGTCCTGATGACCGCCGCGGCGCAGCAACTCGTCCACGCCCGCCCGCAAGCCTATGGCATCGTCCAGGGCGGCTGGACGCTGCTCGGCGACCTGGTGGTCGCAGCCGGAGCCTGGAACGCCTGGCGAGTGCGGCGCCGCGACGGTCAGACTTGAGCGCCTAGCAGTCGCCACCAACACCCCTCTTCCCCGCTTTTCGCGGGGAAGAGCGGCAGAAAAAAGCGCCTGCCGCCCCCGGGCGATCAGCCCTCGGGAGGGGCCGACGCGCCTCCGACGCGCAGCCCCTTAGGCGAACTCGATCAGCACCTCGTCGGCGGCGACGCTGTCGCCGGCCTTGGCGTTGACGGCCTTCACCACCCCGTCGCGCTCGGCGCGGATGATGTTCTGCATCTTCATCGCCTCGATGATCGCCACCTGCTCGCCGGAGCGGACCTCCTGGCCGGCGGCGACGTCGAGGCTGACCACCAGGCCCGGCATCGGCGAGAGCACCATCTTGGAGGTGTCCGCCGCCTGCTTGGGGGGCAGCTTCTCATGCAGTTCGGCCGAACGCTCGGTAAGCACCAGCACGTGGGCGGTGGCGGCGCGGTGGCGGATCTTGAAGCCTTCCGCCGCGGTCTGCACCTGGACGGTGAACGCGGTCCCGTCGAGCACGCCGGAGAACACCGGCTTGCCCGGCCGCCAGTCGGCCTTCTCCAACCGCAGCTTGCGGCCGTCGGCCAGGAACTCGACGGTGAAGGCGTCACCGCCGTTGGCCACCCGCGCGCCGCGGCGCTCGCCGTTCTCGATCACCACCCACTCGTCGCGCAGCAGTTGCGGCGCGGCTCTGCGGGTCAGCGTGCGGTGCATGGCCAGCGCCACCGTCGCCATGACGTCGCGCTGGAAGCCGGTCGCCTGCGCGCCATGGAAGCCGTCGGGAAACTCGTCCTTGATGTAGCTGGTCGACAGCGTCCCTGCGCGGAAGCGGTCCTGGTCCATCACCGCGGCCAGGAACGGCACGTTCTGGCCCAGGCCCTCGATGTGGAAGTCCTCCAGCGCCCGACCCATGGCGTCGATCGCCGTCAGGCGGTCCGGGCCCCAGGTCGACAGCTTGGAGATCATCGGGTCGTAGAACATCGAAATCTCGTCGCCCTCGCGCACGCCGGCGTCGTTGCGCACGATGGTCTCGGAGATCTCGCCCTCCGGCGGCGGGCTGTAGCGCACCAGACGGCCGATCGAGGGCAGGAAGCCGCGATAGGGGTCCTCGGCGTAGATCCGGCTCTCGATGGCCCAGCCGTTGATCTTCAGGTCGCCCTGGCCGAACGACATCTTCTCGCCGGCGGCGGAGCGGATCATCTGCTCGACGAGGTCGACGCCGGTGATCAGCTCGGTCACCGGATGCTCGACCTGCAGGCGGGTGTTCATCTCCAGGAAGAAGAAGCTGCGGTCCTGGCCGGCGACAAACTCGACGGTGCCGGCGCTGTCGTAGCCGACCGCCTTGGCGAGCGCGACCGCCTGCTCGCCCATCGCCTTGCGGGTGGCCTCGTCGAGCAGCGGGCTCGGGGCCTCTTCGATGACCTTCTGGTTGCGGCGCTGGATCGAGCACTCGCGCTCGAACAGGTGCACCACGTTGCCGTGCTTGTCGCCCAGCACCTGGATCTCGATGTGGCGCGGGCTCTCGATGAACTTCTCGATGAAGATCCGGTCGTCGCCGAAGCTGGCCTTGGCCTCGGCGCGCACCGCCGGGAAGCCTTCCTCGACGTCCTGGCGGCTCCAGGCCACGCGGATGCCCTTGCCGCCGCCACCGGCGGAAGCCTTGATCATCACCGGATAGCCGATCTCGGCGGCGATCTTGATCGCGTGCTTCGTGTCGTCGATCTCCCCCACGTGG
This sequence comes from Phenylobacterium sp., assembly GCF_035276905.1. Classification (GTDB taxonomy): domain Bacteria; phylum Pseudomonadota; class Alphaproteobacteria; order Caulobacterales; family Caulobacteraceae; genus Phenylobacterium. Next base: position 5,048 of record NZ_DATELG010000324.1, read on the forward strand.
CCGGGCACGACGGAAACCTTGGCCTTGGCGGCGAACTTCTTGCTTTC
>NZ_DATELG010000325.1:0-6856 GCF_035276905.1 Phenylobacterium sp.
CCTGGGTCTGTCGCGCGCCGAGCTGAAGGCGCTGGCCGAGTGGATCCAGCTGCGCCTGCAGCCGAAGCCGCAGATGGCCCCGCCGCCGGAGAACTCCGCCCGCGCCGCCCGCGTGGCGCGCCGCAAGGCCGCCGACGCCGCCAACGAGGGCTGCGAGGCCGCCGGCGCTCCGTCTGCGGCGCCCGCCAGGGCGCCTGCGCCCGTCGCCGGGGCGGACGCCGCGGAGCCCGCGCCGCAGCTGAAGGTCAAGCCGCCCAAGGCGCCGCCGAAGGAGAGCGCCCGCGAGCAGCGCGAGGCCCAGGCCACCTTCGAGTTCGCTCCGCCGCAGACGGTCGGCGGCTTCACGCTTCCGGAGCTGTCGATGCTGGCCAAGCCCAAGCCGCGGGCGGCCGCCTTCGACGAGGGTGCTCTGCGCCAGAACGCCCAGCTGCTGGAGAACGTGCTGGCCGAGTTCGGCGTGCGCGGGCAGGTGGACCAGATCCGTCCCGGTCCGGTGGTCACCCTCTACGAGCTGGCCCCGGCCGCCGGCGTGAAGTCCGCCCGCGTCGTGGCGCTGGCCGACGACATCGCCCGCTCGATGAGCGTCGCCGCCTGCCGCGTCTCGGTGGTGCAGGGCCGCAACGCCATCGGCATCGAGCTGCCGAACCAGAAGCGCGAGACGGTCTACCTGCGCGACCTCCTGAACTCGCCGGAATACGAGCGCGGCAGCCAGGTGCTGCCGATGGCGCTGGGCGAGACGATCGGCGGCGAGAGCTACATCGCCGACCTCGCCAAGATGCCCCACCTCCTGATCGCCGGGACCACCGGCTCGGGCAAGTCGGTGGGCGTCAACGCCATGATCCTGTCGATCCTCTACCGCCTGCCGCCGGAGCAGTGCCGGATGATCATGATCGACCCGAAGATGCTCGAGCTGTCGGTCTACGACGGCATCCCGCACCTGTTGGCGCCGGTGGTGACCGACCCGAAGAAGGCCATCGTCGCGCTGAAGTGGGCGGTGCGCGAGATGGAGGACCGATATAGGCGCATGTCCAAGATCGGCGTGCGCAACATCGCCTCCTACAACGAGCGCGCCAAGGAGGCGGCCGAGAAGGGCGAGCACTTCGAGCGGACGGTGCAGACCGGCTTCGACGAGGGCGGCCGGCCGATCTACGAGAGCGAGAAGATCAAGCCCGAGCCGATGCCCTACCTCGTCGTGATCATCGACGAGGTGGCCGACCTGATGATGGTCGCCGGCAAGGACATCGAAGGCGCCGTCCAGCGCCTGGCGCAGATGGCGCGCGCCGCCGGCATCCACGTGATCATGGCCACCCAGAGGCCGTCGGTGGACGTCATCACCGGCACCATCAAGGCGAACTTCCCGACCCGGATCTCCTTCCAGGTCACCTCGAAGATCGACAGCCGCACCATCCTGGGCGAGCAGGGCGCCGAGCAGCTGCTGGGCCAGGGCGACATGCTCTACATGGCCGGCGGCGGGCGCGTGACCCGCCTGCACGGTCCGTTCGTCTCCGACGGCGAGGTCGAGGCGGTGGCCAAGTTCCTGCGCGAGCAGGGCCAGCCGCAGTACCTGGAGGAGGTGACCGCCGGCGGCGACGAGGACGGCGAGCCGGGCGACCTGGGGCTGGGGGGCGACGGCGAGGGCAACGACCTCTACGACCGCGCGGTCGCCATCGTCACCCGCGACGGCAAGGCCTCGACCAGTTACATCCAGCGCCGCCTGCAGATCGGCTACAACCGCGCCGCCTCCTTGATCGAGCGGATGGAGCAGGAGGGCGTGGTAGGCCCGGCCAACCACGCCGGCAAGCGCGAGATCCTGGTCAGCGCCGCGCCGTAGTTCCCTCCCTTAATGGGGACCCCATTAAGGAAGGGAGGATTCATCCAAACGGATCGGGAATCGTCCGGCCGGTTTCCAGGAAGGTCTTGAGGTTCGACAGCACCGCCGGCCAGCCGCGGGAGATGCTCTGCAGGCCTTCGTCGGTGAGCTCGGTGTGGGTGACGGTGAGGCGGACCTTCTCGCCCAGCTGCTCGATCTCGTAGGTCACGCGCGAGCGGCGGGTCGGATCGTTCGCCTTGCTGGCCGGCGACCAGCTGGTCACCAGGCGGCGTGGCGGATCGACCTCCAGCACCTCGCCGACCACGTCGGGCGCCGCGCCGGGAAAGCCGTGGGTCCAGGCGGAACCCACCTTCCAGTCGGAGACGTTCGAACGCTGCCAGTACTTCGCGGTCACGTCCGCGTCGGTGAGCGCGGTCCAGACCTTCTCGGCGGTGCTTAGGATATAGATCTGATAGACGAACTGCGGCTTATCCATCGTCGTCTCCTTCGAGCTTGATCTTCAGCGCGGCCAGGGCGTCCAGCCGGGGCCGCTCGAACTTGGCGATCCAGCGGGCCTGCACGGCATGGATCGGGACGGGGTTCAGGTAGTGCAGCTTCTCGCGCCCCCGCCGCACGGTGGTCACCAGGTTGGCGGCCTCCAGCACGGCGAGGTGTTGGCTGACGGCCTGGCGCGTCATCTGCTGGCCTTCGGTCAGCGCGCCGAGCGTCTGCCCGGGCGTCGCATGCAGGGAGTCCAGCAGGCGCCGCCGGCCTGCGTCCGCCAGCGCCTTGAAAACGAGGTCCATGTCGTCGGTCACCGGGCTAATATGCAAGTAAAAGCTTGCATGTCAACGGCGAGTCGGTGGAACTGCGCCTCGAGCTTCAGCGTTGCGGGCGGGCCGGCTTGCCGCCCTATTGCCGTCCGGCCCGCGCGGTATCACCTGGGCCCCGAATGGAGTTTCCGATGCCGACCAGCCGCCGCAGCCTGATTTTCGCTTTCGCCGCCGCCGCGGTCGCCGGCCCGGCCCTGGCGCAGGCGGGCCTCGGTTCCGAGGACCAGCAGCTGGTGACCCGCGCGAGCGCCTATCTCGAGGGGCTGAAGGAAGCCAAGGCGCGCTTCGTGCAGACCGACGCCCGCGGCCAGACCAGCCAGGGGACGGTCTATCTGAAGCGGCCGGGCAAGGCGCGGTTCGCCTATGATCCGCCCTCGGGGCTTTTGGTGGTCTCCGACGGCGGGACGGTGTCGGTGGCCGACAGCCGGCTGAAGACCTTCGACAAATACCCGCTGATGGCGACGCCGCTGTCGCTGTTCCTGGCCAAGACCATCCGCTTCGACCGCGGGGTGCAGGTGACGAGCGTCACCCGTGCGGCCGATGGCTTCACCATCACCGCGCGCGACGGCCGCCGCCAGACCGCCGGCCAGATCACGCTGACCTTCCGCGACAACCCGCTGGTGCTGGCCGGCTGGGCGGTCACCGACGCCCAGCGCCGGACGACCCGCGTCGAGCTGATCGATCTTGCGCCGGCGACCGGCCTCAGTTCCGACCTTTTCTATCTCAAGGATCCACGCCCGCAGGGTGTCGGCCGCGGCAAGATGTGACACAAAGAACACAATCAAGTGAGAAGCGGTTGGGGTCTTGATTTTTTGGGCGCCTGTGGCCACTATACATCATCTCGCCGGCGCGCTTCCGCGACGGCGGGCCGAGCCGGAACCTATCCCCTCCCGGCGGCGGCATGAGAGACAACTAGAACGCCCGGGCTTCTCCAGTGCCCGGGCGTTTTTTTGTCCGGTGTCCCGCTGCTTGGCGGCGCGCGCCGGCGGCCTTAAGTGAGCGGCATGCGGCTTCGCCTTTGCACCTGGAACGTCAACTCCGTCCGCCTTCGCCATGAGCAGGTCGCCCGCTTCGTCGCCGATCAGGCGCCGGACGTGCTGTGCCTGCAGGAGATCAAGTGCCGCGAGGGCGAGTTCCCCCGCCAGGCCTTCGTCGACATGGGCCTGCCGCACCTGAAGATCGCCGGCCAGAAAGGCTGGCACGGGGTGGCCATCGCCTCGCGGCTGCCGCTGGAGGACGCCGCGCCCCTCGACGTCTGCCGCGAAGGCCACGCCCGCTGCACCGGCGCGAGGGTCGCCGGCGTCGAGATCCACAACTTCTACGTCCCCGCCGGCGGCGACGTGCCCGACCGCGCCGAGAACCCGAAGTTCGACCACAAGCTGCACTTCTTCGAGACCCTCACCGCCGAGCTCTCGCGCCGCGACCCGAAGGCGCCGCTGGCGGTGGTCGGCGACCTCAACGTCGCGCCCGGCGAACACGACGTCTGGAACCACAAGTACATGTCCAAGATCGTCAGCCACACGCCCGTGGAGATCGACGCCTTCGGCAAGCTCATGGGCTCGATCGGCTTCATCGACCTGCCGCGCGAGACCACGCCCGCGCCGGAGAAGCTGGCGTCCTGGTGGAGCTATCGCGCCGCGGATTTCCGCAAGTCCAACCGGGGCCTGCGGCTCGACCACATCCTGGTCACGCCCGGCCTGCGCGAGGCGGCCTTCCGCCTGGGCTGCGCCGCCAGCCGCATCCACGACGACGTTCGCGCGTGGGAGCGCCCCAGCGACCATGCGCCGGTGAGCGCGGATCTGGTATTGTAGCAGGAGCTTGGCGGACGTCCGGCAGCACTCCACCGCGTCCATATGGCCGTCCTGCGCGAATGTCAGCAGCGGCCTGTCCCGCGTGACGAGGCGGTAGCTGTAGGCGCGAGCCGTCGCCGCGATGATCCGATCGGCCGGATCATCCCATGGCCGCTTCCTGGTCCGAAGCAGGCAGTCTGCTAGAACCTTTCTGAAGGTTGTGGTCCCTACGGCGCCAGCCGGTAGCCGCCGGCTTCCGTCAGCAGCAGCCGCGCATTGGCCGGATCGGCCTCGATCTTCTGGCGCAGGCGGTAGACGTGGGTCTCCAGGGTGTGGGTGGTGACGCCGGCGTTGTAGCCCCAGACCTCGGCCAGAAGCTCCTCGCGGCTGACCGGCTTCTCGCCGGCGCGGTAGAGGTACTTCAGGATGTTGGTCTCCTTCTCCGTCAGGCGGATCTTGCGCTGCTGGGCGTCGACCAGGATCTTGTTGGCGGGGCGGAACTCGTAGGTCCCCAGCCGGAACACCGCGCCCTCCGAGTGCTCGTGGCTGCGCAGCTGGGCGCGGATACGCGCCAGCAGCACGGCGAACTTGTAGGGCTTGACCACATAGTCGTTGGCGCCGGCGTCGAGGCCCTGGACGGCGTCCTCGTCCGCCGCCGCGGCGGTCAGCATGATGATCGGGGCGGCCACGCCCCTTCGCCGCATCTCGCGACAGGCCTCGCGGCCGTCCATGTCGGGAAGGTCGACGTCCAGCAGGATCAGGTCCGGCTTGCGCTCCTGGGCCGCCTGAAGGCCGTCGCCGGCGGTGGGCGCCTCGAGGGTGGCGAAGCCCTCGGTTTCGAGCTGTTCTGCGACCGCGCTGCGCAGTTCCGCGTCATCGTCGACGATGAGGAGGGTCTTGCGTTGAGCCATGGACCCAACCATGCACGAGATCGCCCGTTCGGGGCAAAAGGATTTCAAGCGTCAACATGATCTACGTGGCGACGGCCGACGGCTGGCTCGATATCGGCGGGACCCGCGTACGTTGCGCGGTGGGGCCGGGCGGCGTGGTTCCGGCCGCCGACAAGCGCGAGGGCGACGGCGCCTCGCCGGCCGGCGTCTGGCCGATGCGGCGGGTGCTCTATCGTCCCGACCAGGGCCTTGCGCCCTCCACCGCCCTGCCGCTCGCGGCGATCGCCGAGGACGACGGCTGGTGCGACGCGCCGGACGATCCGGCCTACAACCGTCCGGTCAAGCTGCCCTATCCGGCCAGCGCCGAGCGGATGTGGCGCGACGACCGCCTTTACGACCTGGTGGTGATCCTCGGCCACAACGACGACCCGCCGGCCGCGGGGCTCGGCTCGGCGATCTTCCTGCACCTCGCCAAGCCCGACTACGCGCCGACCCACGGCTGCGTGGCGGTGGCGCGTGAGGACCTGGAGGCGTTGCTGGCGAAGGTGCAGCCGGGGGATGCGGTGGAGATCCGGGGGGTAGGGGGCGCCTAACCCCTGTGCCCGAACACCGCCGAGCCCACCCGCACGCTGGTGGCGCCGAAGGCGATGGCGGTCTCGAAGTCGCCGCTCATGCCCATCGACAGCTTTGAAAGCCCGTTGCGGGCGGCGATCTTGGCCAGCAGGGCGAAATGCGGCCCGGCCGGCTCGGCCGCGGGCGGGATGCACATCAGCCCTTCCGGCTCCAGGCCCCAGGTCCCGCGGCAGGCGGCGATGAAGGCGTCGGCTGCGGCGGGGACGACGCCGGCCTTCTGCGGCTCCTCGCCGGTGTTGACCTGGACGTAAAGCCGCGGGCGGCGGCCCTGCTTCTGCACCTCGTCGGCGAGCGCGCGGGCCAGCTTCTCCCGGTCGAGGCTCTCGACGACGTCGAAGAAGGCCACCGCCTCGCGGGCCTTGTTGCTCTGCAGCGGGCCGATCAGGTGCAGGGTGAGGCCTAAGGCCTTGCCCTCCCAGCGGGCGATGGCCTCCTGCACCCGGTTCTCGCCGAACGCGGTCTGGCCGGCGGCGAGCACCGGGGCGATCGCCTCCCAGGGCTGCTGCTTGGAGACTGCGACCAGGGCGACGGAGGCCGGATCGCGGCCGCAGGCTTGCGCGGCGCGGCCGATCCGGGCCACGACCTCGTGGTAGGCCCGAGGACCCTGGGGGGCGGAGTTGGCGGAGGTGGCGACCATTTCGGGCGGGTTCTGGACCTTGCGGCGGACGGCCGGGCTCATAAAGCGGCCGGCGACGGTGCGGAAGGGGGCGCCGCGTCTGCTGGTGTTCACCGACCCCCAGCGTACGCCAGACCCCGAGGCGGCGGCGCGAGCCCTGCCGCGCGGGGCGGCGCTCGTCTATCGCAGCTTCGGTGCGCCCGAAGCCGAGGCGCTCGCCGCGCGCCTGGTCGCGCTGGCCCATCGACGGGGCGCGCTGGTGCTGATCGGGGCGGACGCCGCCC
>NZ_DATELG010000326.1:0-17406 GCF_035276905.1 Phenylobacterium sp.
GCCGCTGCGCGGCTTCCGGGATGACGCCGTAATTTAAGAGCCCCGCACTCCCCGCCTTAGCGCCTGCGGCGGCTGGCCGAAGGCGCGCAGGAAGGCGCGGCGCATGCGTTCGGGGTCGCGGAAGCCGGTCGCCTCCGCGATCCGGTCGATCGGCTCGCGGGTGGTCTCGACGCGCAGCCGGGCGGCCTCCAGCCGCAGGCGCTCGACCGCCTTGGCCGGCGTGGTCCCAGTCTCGGCGGCGAACGCCCGGGCGAAGTGGCGCGGGCTCATCGCCGCCTGCTCGGCCAGGCGCTCGACGCCCAGCGGTTCGGCCAGGCGCTCCCGCGCCCAGTCCAGCAAGGCGCCGAAGCGGCCGCTCGCCCCGCCCAGCTCCAGCAGCTCGGAGAACTGCGACTGGCCGCCGGGCCGGCGGTGGTGCACCACCAGCTGCCGGGCGGTGCGGCGCGCCACCGCTTCACCCAGGTCCTCCTCGATCAGCGCCAGCGCCAGGTCGATGCCGGCGGTGATCCCGGCCGAGGTCCAGACCGGCCCGTCCTGCACATAGATGCGGTCCGGCTCGAGCCGCACCTGGGGATAGAGCCGCGCGAAGTGCTCCGAGCCCCCCCCAGTGGGTGGTGGCGCGACGGCCGTCGAGCAGCCCCGCCTCCGCCAGGACATAGGCGCCGGAGCAGACGCTGGCGATGCGCCGGGCGCTCTTCGCCTGCCGCCTGAGCCAGACGGTGAGGCCCGTCAGCCCCTCCGCCGCCCGCGCGCCTTCGCCGCCGGCGACCATCACCGTGTCGTAGCGGCCGGCGTCGAGCGTTTCGGCCGCCACCGCCACGCCGGAGGAGCTGGCCACGAGGCCGCCGCGCGGCGCGAGCAGCCGCACGTCGTAGGCTCCGGCGACGAAGCGGCTGGCGATCTCGAACGCCGCCAGCGGCCCCGTCGCGTCGAGGATCTGGAAGCGCGGGAAGACGACCATCGCCAGGCGACGGCTCATGGCGGGAAACGAGGGAACAAAGTCATTTCAGCCGCAGGCTAGGCCTGGAAGGATCGCGGCGTCAATTCACGGAGGCCGTCCATGCTGGAGATCGTCATCGCCCTCTATCCCGGCGTCACCCACCTCGACTTCACCGGGCCGCATCAGGTGCTGAGCCGCGCGCCGGACGCCCGGGTCACCGTCGCGGCGATGGGCGGCCGCGACGTCGAGGCCGAGGGGCTGGTGTTCACCCGGCTGGCCGACCTCGCCGCCGTCGAGCGCTGCGACGTGCTGCTGGTCCCGGGCGGGGCAGCCGCCGTCGAGGCGGCGCTCGACGAGGCCTTCGTGGCGCAGGTCCGCCGGCTGGGCGCCGGGGCGCGCTACCTGACGTCGGTCTGCACCGGCTCGCTGATCCTCGGCGCTGCGGGTTTCCTGCAGGGCCGGCGCGCCGCCTGCCACTGGGCCTGGCGGGACCTGCTGCCGCTGTTCGGCGCCGCCGTCGACGAGGACCGGGTGGTGCGCGACGGGAACGTCTTCACCGGCGGCGGCGTGACCGCCGGCATCGACTTCGCCTTCACCCTGCTGGCGGAGCTCGCGGGAGAGACGACCGCCCAGGGGGTGCAACTGGGCCTGGAGTACGCCCCCGAGCCGCCGTTCCACGCCGGGCGTCCGGAACTGGCGCCGCCGGAGGTGCTGGCGGCCTACCGGGCGCGGCTGGCGCCGTTCGCGACGCGGCGACGGGCGCAGGCGGAAGCGGCGGCGGCGCGGCTGGAGCGGGCGTAGCTACGGCTTGCGCCGCTGGGCGCTGTTCTCCTGGTGGATGTGCTTGGCGTCCGGGTCGTGGCCGTGCTTGCGGTCGCGCTCGCCGCCGCCGCCGGAGACGTGGGAGTAGGGGGTGTTGGTCGGCTCGCCGGCGAGGCGGTGGTCGGCGCGCTTGAGCTCCGGCTTGGTGCGGTCCTCGTGGCTGGCGCCCGGGCCGCCCCAGCGATGGGTGTTGGGATGCTTCTGCGGCATGTCAGCGATCCTGCTGATAGCCCTGGTTGCGGGTGTTCTGGTGGATGTTCCCGTGCCGGCCCTGCTCCTTGAGGTTCATGTCCGGGCGACGGCCGCCGCCCGCGCCTTCGATGTGCGGCTTGTCGCCGGGACGCGACCGCTGTTCCGGCGGGATCGGGGGAGCTTTGGAGCCCATGTTCGCCTCCTTGGGATGAGGAGAGTGAACCCGGGCGGGGTGGGGCGGTTCCTACGGCCGAGATCGGGACCTGTCCCGCTCAGAGCGCGTCCAGGCCGATGTCCAGCACGCTGACGGAGTGGGTGAGCGCGCCGACGCTGATCACGTCGACGCCGGTCTCGGCGATGGCGCGGACGGTCTGAAGATTGACCCCGCCCGAGGCCTCCAGCACGGCGCGGCCGCGGGCGCGGCGGACCGCCTCGCGCAGGTCGCCCAGGCTGAAGTTGTCGAGCAGCACCACGTCGGGGCCGTGCTCCAGCGCCGCGTCCAGCTGGTCCAGCCCGTCGATCTCGACCTCGACCTTCATCAGGTGGCCGGCGAAGGCCTTGGCGCGGCGCACCGCCTCGCCCACCGAGCCGCAGGCGGCGACGTGGTTGTCCTTGATGAGGATGGCGTCGTCGAGGCCGAAGCGGTGGTTGACCCCGCCGCCGCAACGCACGGCGTATTTCTCCAGCGCGCGCAGGCCCGGCGTAGTCTTGCGGGTGTCGACGATGCGGGCGCCGGTCCCGGCGACGGCCTGGACGTAGGCGTTGGTCAGGGTGGCGACGCCCGAGAGGCGGCCCAGCAGGTTCAGCCCGGTGCGCTCGGCCGAGAGCAGGGCGCGGGCGTCGGCCTCGACCCGGGCCAACTGGGTCCCGGGCTGGACGGTCTCGCCGTCGGCGACGATCGTGACGAAGGTCGCCTTCGGGTCGAGCTCCAACACCGCCAGGCGCGCGCAGTCGAGGCCGGCGACCACGCCGGGCTTGCGGGTGGCGAAGACTGCGGCGAGCCGCGCCTGGGCGGGGATGCAGGCCTGGGCGGTGACGTCGCCGGCGCGGCCGAGGTCCTCGGCCAGGGCGGCGCGGACGATCGGGGCGATCAGCAGGTCGGGAAGCGGTTCGATCATTCGGCGGCGAATCTCAGGGCGCCCGCAGGGGCGTCGACGTCGGCCAGGCGCACGAAGGTCCGGCGCGGCTCCGAACCGGCTTCGCCGTCGGCGCGGAAGTGGCCGCCGCGGCTTTCGGTGCGGGCGAGCGCGCAGGCGACCACCAGGCGGGCGGCGACCAGCGCGGCGCTGCGGCCGTGTGCGGCCTCCATCGCCTGAATCACCGCCAGCAGGTTGGCCAGGCCCTGGGCGTCGCGGACCACGCCGGCGTGCTGGCTCATCAGCTTGCGGAGTTGCTGCAGAGCCTCCGGCGGCAGCGTCGGCGGAACAGTCCCGCGCTGCGGGTGGCTCCCGGCGTCGGCCTGCGCGGCGGCGGCGCGGCCGGCGCGGGCGCCGAAGACGGCCGCCTCCAGCAGCGAGTTGGACGCCAGGCGGTTGGCCCCGTGCACGCCGGTCGAGGCGCATTCGCCGGCGGCGAACAGGCCCTCCAGGCTGGTGCGGCCGTCGGCGTCGGTGACGATCCCGCCCATGTGGTAGTGGCAGGCCGGCGCGACCGGGATGGCTTGCGTCCGCGGATCGATCCCGCCGCCCAGGCAGGCGGCGAAGACGCCGGGGAACTCCTCCGGAAAGTGCGCGCCCACGGCCTCGCGCGCGTCGAGGAAGGCGCCGCGGCCGGCGGTGCGCTCGGCGTGGATGGCGCGGGCGACGACGTCCCGCGGCGCCAGCTCGGCCTTCTCGTGGTAGCGGCCCATGAAGCGCTCGCCGGCGGCGTTGACCAGCACCGCGCCCTCGCCGCGCAGCGCCTCGGTGGCGAGCGGGGCCGGGTCGCGGCCGATGTCGATGGCCGTCGGGTGGAACTGCACGAACTCCGGGTCGCCGATCAGGGCGCCGGCCATGGCGGCCAGGCCCAGGCCGTCGCCGACCAGCTCGGCCGGGGTGGTGGTCTCGGCGTAGAGCCCGCCGATTCCGCCGGTGGCCAGCACCACGGCGCGGGCGACGATCTCGGTCGGCTCGCCGGCGATCTCGGCGATCACCCCGCGGACACGGCCTTCCGCATCCTGGAGCAGCGCCTGCAGGCGCGCGTTCGTCCGCACCTCGATGTGACGGGCGGCCATCGCCGCCACGGTCACGGCGTTCATGATCTCGCGGCCGGCCTGGTCGCCCTTCACCCGGGCCACGCGCGCGCGGCTGTGGGCGGCCTCCAGGCTCTGGGCGAAGCCGCCGTCGGCCGCGCGGTCGAAAGGCGCGCCGAGGTCGGCCAGGGCGCGCACCGCGGCCGGGCCTTCGCTGGCGAGCAGCAGGGCCATGTCGGCGTCCACCAGGCCCGCGCCGGCCGCCACGGTGTCGGCGGCGTGCAGTTCCGGCCCGTCGTCGTCGGCCAGCGCGGCGGCCAGGCCGCCTTGCGCCCAGGCCGAGGAGCAGCCCTGGTTCAGCGGCGCGCCGGTGAGCACCAGCACCTTGGCGGGCGACGAGGCGAGGGCGGCGGTCAGCCCGGCCAGGCCTGCGCCCACCACGACGACGCCGTCGTGGCGCTGATGGGGGCGAAGACGCTTCATCAGATCAGCTCCACGTCCACATGTCGCCGCGCCTTGACCAGGTCATAGCGCGCGGGGCTCGCCGGCGGCGGCAGGTCGACCATCCGCTGCACCGCCAGCCGCGCGCGCTCGGCGATCGCCGGATCGACGGTCACCTCGTAGCGGTCGTTCACCAGCGCCTGGTAGATGTTCTCGAGGCTGATCCGCTTCATGTGCGGGCACAGGTTGCACGGGCGGACGAACTCGGTGTCGTGCGCGTCGGCGGCGACGTTGTCGGCCATCGAGCACTCGGTGATCAGCACCACCTGCTTCGGCTTGCGCTGGATGACGTAGTCGTTCATCGCCGCGGTCGAGCCGGCGAAGTCCGAGACCTCCAGCACCTCGGCCGGGCATTCCGGGTGGGCCAGCACCTCGGCGCCGGGGTAGGCGGCCTTGATCTCCAGGATGTCGGCGGCGGTGAAGCGCTCGTGCACCTCGCAGCGGCCCTTCCAGGCGATGATCCCGACCTCGGTCTGGCGCGCGACGTTGCGGGCCAGGAACTCGTCGGGGATCAGGATGACGCGGTCGACGCCCCATTGGCGGGCGGCTTCCTCGACCACCTGCACGGCGTTGGCGCTGGTGCAGCAGATGTCGGTCTCGGCCTTCACGTCGGCGGTGGTGTTGACGTAGGTGACCACCGGCAGGCCCGGATAGCGCTGCTTGATCAGCCTAACGTCCGCGCCGGTGATCGACGAGGCGAGCGAGCAGCCGGCCTGAAGGTCCGGGATCAGGACGCGCTTTTCCGGCGACAGGATCTTCGAGGTCTCGGCCATGAAGTGGACGCCCGCCTGGACGATCACCTTGGCGCGCGACTTGGCGGCTTCCTTGGCCAGGCCCAGGCTGTCGCCCACATAGTCGCCGACGCCGTGGAAGATCTCCGGCGTCATGTAGTTGTGGGCGAGGATGACGGCGTCCTTCTCGCGCTTCAGCCGGTTGATCTCGGCGATCAGCGGCGCCTGCAGCCGCCATTCCATCGGCGTGATGTGCCGCTTCACCTTCTCCCAGGCCACGGCCGTCTCGGCCTCGACCTGCGGGGTGAAGTCGAACTGGAACCCGTCCGCGGCCATGGCGTCCTCCTTATGCTCAAAGTGAGCATTTCACCGGCCTAAAAAAGACGCCAAGAACCTCTCCCTGGCGCGCCTATTATGCTCACTGCGAGCATAACCGACCTGTCACATATAGCGCGGGTTGCCTTCGGCGCAAGACGAAACACATATGCGCATTCCGCCGGAGGGGGCGGCCGCATTTGAGCTGCGGCCGAGCTTCTTCAACATTTCAACGACTTTGCGTCGCAACACCGCCGCCCGCCGCTGGCAAACGCCCGGCGCCTTCACAATCGCGCGAGAATTCCTCTGATCCCCAAGACCGGCATAGCGGCCCTGGCGACGTTCGGCGTGGCGATGATCCTCGTCGGCTCCTGCATGTCCGGCGGCCATCCCTACGTAGCCGTCGACAAGAAGGCGCTCGCGCCGCCGAAGACCGCGGCCCCGCCGCAACTGCGGCCGCTGTCGGCCTCCCCGCCGGGATCGACGCCGGCCGCGGCGCGGACGGCCGAGCAGCTCAATGCGCAGCGGCCCTTCGACACCGGGCCGATCCGGCCGATGCGACCGTTCGTCTTCAGCGGCGACGCCGAGGATCGGGCGCGGGCCGAGGACTGCCTCAGCCAGGCGGTTTATTACGAGGCCGCGCGCGAGCCGCTGAAGGGCCAGCAGGCGGTGGCCCAGGTGGTGCTGAACCGGGTGCGCCACCCGGCCTATCCGAAGTCGGTCTGCGGCGTGGTCTACCAGGGCTCGGCCAATCCGACCGGCTGCCAGTTCACCTTCACCTGCGACGGCGCCCTGCGCTGGCGCCCGGAGCCGGCGCTCTGGGAGCGCGCCCAGGCGGTGGCCCGGCGGGCGCTCGCGGGCTTCGTCGACCGCGACGTGGGCTCGGCCACCCACTACCACGCCGCCTATGTCGCCCCGGCCTGGGCGCCCAGCCTGGTGAAGACGGTCCAGGTCGGGCAGCACATCTTCTATCGCTGGACGGGATCGTGGGGCGAGCCCGCCGCCTTCACCGGCCGCTACGCCGGCCGCGAGGCGGTGCTGACCCAGGCGGTGCTGAAGGCCGGCGATCCCGAGAGGCCTGCGCCGCGCGAGGTCAAATTGGCGGTCGGCGGCGAGGTGCGCAGCTACAAGGTCGCCGATCCTGCCGCGCCGGGCGGCGTGCGCGGCCGGGTGCAGGGCGTGCTGACGCCCACCCGCCGTCAGGCCACGCCGGAGGAGATCCAGCGGATCAACGACCACCTGGCCGAGCTGTCGGCGCGGCTCGAGGCCCAGAAGCCGGCCGGACCGCCGGTCCTGGGCGCAGCCCAGCCGGCGACGCCGAGCGCGGCGACGGACACGCCGGGGTGAGGAAGATCCCCCCTTGCAAGGGAGCGCGATAGCAAACGCCGAACGCCCCCTCAGTCAGCTTCGCTGACAGCTCCCCCGTTTCACGGTGGAGCATCTTGGCGCTCAGATCCTCCCCCGCGAAGCGGGGGAGGTGGCTCGCGTAGCGAGACGGAGGGGGCGTTCGGCGTGGGCCAATTCCTTCCCCTCCGAGAGCCTCTTCCTACTCCGCCGGCTTGAACGTTCGTGGCTCGCGCGGCGGTTCGTTGCGCTGCACTTCGGCGGCCAGCTTCCGCCAGCCCTCCGCGATGCTCAGATAGACTTCCTTCTCGGCCTGGCTGGCGGCGCGGGCGGCCATTCGCATGACCGTCTCGGCCTGGGCCAGGTAACGCTCACTGTTTCTCATGACGCCGACACGCAACTGCGCCCCTCTCTCCAAGAGGTGCGGACAAGGAGTGACTGCCTGCCGTCCGCCGAGGGCCAAAGTTTGGCGTTTGGTGAAGCTTGCGAACGATCCGCCGGGCGCGCCCTACCAGACGCCTATTTTCTGGGCTTCCGCATGGCTCATGGGGTGATGCGCCTTCTTGTGGTCTTCCTCGGCCAGGAAGCGCACGGCCTCGAGCGCGGCCATGCAGCCCATCCCCGCGGCGGTCACCGCCTGCCGATAGACGTCGTCGGTGACGTCGCCGGCGGCGTAGACGCCCTTGATCGCCGTGGAGGCCGTGCCGGCCTTCACCTTCAGGTAGCCTGAGGCGTCCATCTCCAGCTGGCCCTTGAACAGCTGCGAGGCTGGGGCGTGGCCGATGGCGATGAAGACCCCGTCGCAGGGGATCTCGCGCGTCTCGCCGGTCTTGACGTTCTTTACCCGCACGCCCGTGACGCCCATCGGGTCCTGGGCGCCCAGCACCTCGTCGACGGCGCTATCCCAGACCACCTGGATCTTCTCGTGGTTCAAGAGCCGCTCCTGCAGGATCTTCTCGGCGCGGAACTCGTCCCGGCGGTGCACGACGGTGACCTTGGAGGCGAAGTTGGTGAGGAACAGCGCCTCCTCGACCGCGGTGTTGCCGCCGCCGACCACCACGACCTCCTTGCCCCGGTAGAAGAAGCCGTCGCAGGTGGCGCAGGCCGAGACGCCGAAGCCCTGGTACTTCTGCTCGGAGTCCAGGCCCAGCCACTTGGCCTGGGCGCCGGTGGCGATGATCAGGGTCTCCGCCAGCCACACCTGTCCTGAGTCGCAGGTCAGCCTGAACGGACGCGAGGAGAGGTCCGCCTCGACGACGATGTCGGTGACGATCTCGGTTCCGACGTGCTCGGCCTGGGCCTGCATCTGCTCCATCAGCCAGGGCCCCTGGATGACCTCGGCGAAGCCCGGATAATTCTCGACGTCGGTGGTGATGGTCAGCTGGCCGCCGGGCTGGATGCCCTGGATCAGCACGGGCTTGAGCAGCGCGCGGGCGGCGTAGACGGCGGCGGTGTAACCGGCTGGGCCCGAGCCGATGATGAGGCAGCGGACGGAGCGGGGTGCGGAACGTTCTGAAGGCATGTCCGTAATGTAGGGAAGATTCTGGAGCAGTGCGAATGGATGACCATGTGAAACAGCTCGGCATCGTCGCAGGCGCAGGCGCAGCCCTCGGCGTCGGCCTGGCGCTCGGCCTGGGCTTGCGGATCGTGGCCATGGGCGCGCTGCTGGGCATCGGCGCCGGGGTTGTGCTGGGCGCGGCGGCGGGGTTGAGGGAGCGCGGGGCGCGAAGGATCGCCGGCGAGACCCAGGCGCTGCTGCACTGAACTTCCCTCCCCATTAAGGCAGGGAAGACCTAGACTCCGAGTCGCCATGTCCGCACCTGCGCCTGAAATCGAGATCGCCGGCCGCCGGATCGGGGCCCGCCATCCGCCGTTCGTGATCTGCGAGCTGTCGGGCAACCACAACGGCAGCCTGGAGCGAGCGCTCGCGATGATCGACGCGGCGGCCGCGACCGGCTGCGACGCGATCAAGATCCAGACCTACACCGCCGACACCATCACCATGGACGTCGACCGGCCGGAGTTCCGCATCGCGGGCGGACTGTGGGACGGGCGCAGCCTCTACGAGCTCTACCAGGAGGCCCAGACGCCCTACGAATGGCACCCGGCGCTGTTCGCGCGGGCCCGCGCGCTGGGCGTCATCCTGTTCTCCAGCCCGTTCGACGAGAGCGCCGTCGACCTGCTCGATGAGCTCGGCGCGCCCGCCTACAAGATCGCCTCGTTCGAGGCCGTCGACCTGCCGCTGATCCGCCACGCGGCGTCGAAGGGCAAGCCGCTGATCATCTCCACCGGCATGGCCAACCTGGCCGAGATCGAGGCCGCCAAGGCAGCGGCCCTGGACGCCGGCGCGTCGGGCGTGGCGCTGCTGCACTGCGTCTCCAGCTATCCGGCGGCGCTGGAGGACGCCAACGTCCGCACCGTGGCCGACATGGCGCAGCGCTTCGGCTGCCCGATCGGGCTTTCCGACCACACGCCGGGGACGGCGGCTTCCGTGGCGGCGGTGGCGCTGGGAGCCTCGGTGATCGAGAAGCACTTCACCCTGGCGCGCGCCGACGGCGGGCCTGACGCGGCCTTCAGCCTGGAGCCCGCCGAGTTCGCCGCCCTGGTGACGGATTGCAGGGCGGCGTGGGCGTCGCTGGGGCGGGCGCACTACGACCTGCTGGGCGCGGAGCGCGGCAACGTCGCCTTCCGCCGTTCGCTCTATGTCGCCGCCGACGTGGCGGCCGGCGAGCCGCTGAGCCGCGGGAACGTCCGCTCGATCCGCCCCGGCCTCGGCCTTCCACCCGCCGAGCTGGAGACGGTGCTGGGCCGCCCCGCCGCCCGCGACCTCGTCCGCGGCGAGCCGCTCAGCTGGGACATGGTCGGCGGATGAGCGTCCGGCTCCGCCTCGTCGAGGCCGCCGACAGCGCCCGCCTGCTGCGCTGGCGCAACTCGGCCGAGGTCGCGGCCTTCATGTACTCCGACCACCAGATCTCCCAGGCCGAGCACGACCGCTGGTTCGCCGCCGCCATCGCCGCGTCCGACCGCCGCTACTGGATCATCGAGGCTGACGGCGAGCCGGTCGGCCTCGCCAACCTGGCGCGCATCGACCTGAGCGCCCGCAAGTGCGAGTGGGCGTACTACCTGGGCGAGCCCTCGACCCGGGGCAAGGGCCTGGGCGCGGGCGTCGAATACATCGTCCTGCGCCATGTCTTCGAGAGCCGCGGACTGAACAAGCTCTGGTGCGAGGTGCTGGCCGGCAACGAGGCGGTCTGGAAGATGCACCAGTCCTTCGGCTTCGTCCGCGAGGCCCTGTTCCGCGACCACGTGCTGAAGGACGGCCGGCTGCAGGACGTGGTGGGGCTGGGGATGCTGAAGAGCGACTGGGATGCGGCGCGGCCCGCGATCGAGGCGCGGCTGCGTCGGCTGAAGGGCAGGGGCCTGGCGCCGGAGGAGCTGCCGGACGCGCCGTAGCCGAACGCCCTCAGCCAGCTTCGCTGACCGCCCCCGTGCGCGAGGGAGCATTTTGGCGCTCAGATCCTCCACCGCGAAGCGGGGGAGGTGGATCGCCGATGGCGAGACGGAGGGGGCGTCTCTGCGCTAGCGTCAAGCTATGCGCCAGCCGCAAGCACATTTGGCGCGAGCTAAAGCGCAGCGCTGGCCAGGGCCCGAGGTTCCGCCGCCAGCATCCCTGCGGCCCGTATATCCTCGATTTCTACTGTTCACAGGCGCAGCTCTGCATCGAGATTGACGGCTATGCACATGGGACAGATGACCGGCCAGAACGCGACGAGCGCCGGGACGCGTACCTTGCCGATCTCGGTATTTGCGTGGAACGCCTCGCCGCCCAGACCGTGCTCCAGGACCCGCATGCGGTGGCGCACGGCGTGATCGTGCTTGCGGCAGAATTGATGGCCGCAAAGGCTTGAACGCCCCCTCAGTCGCTTCGCGACAGCTCCCCCGTTTCACGGTGGAGCATCTTTGCGCCCCTACACCCGCCGGTCGCCGCCCCAGTTCGCCCATTCCGGATGCGCCCGCACGAACGCCCGGATGTCGTCCGACGTGAACGCCGGGTTCTGCGGGTAGAGCGCGTCGTAGACCGCGCGGACGAACTCCAGGTCGTCGGGCCGGTCGACGGTCCAGCGGATGTCGCCCTCGTCGACGGGAGGCTCGAGCCGGGCGATGCGGTAGCGCTCCGGGTGGTTCCAGACGCCCCAGGTGACGTGCTCGTGCTCCTCGGGGCTCGCCGCCTCGGCGCCGGCCCGGCGCAGGGCCTGGGCGGTGATCACTTCGACGTCCTGGCCCTTGGGGAAGCCCGCCGCGACCAGCCGGTTCTGGCTGTAGTCGGCGCCGCGCGCCAGGTGCAGGGCGATGGTGGCGTCGATCAGCTCGGGATCGATCAGCGGACAGTCCGCGGTCAGCCGCACGACCTGCTCGGCGGGGAAGGCGGTGAGCGCCCTGAGGAAGCGGGCCAGCACGTCGTCCAGGGGGCCGCGGAACGCCTCGACGCCCGCGGTTTCCAGCACCGCGACCAGCGGATCGTCGCTCGGCTGGTCGCTGGTGGCCACCACCAGCCGGTCGATGCGGCGGCTGCGCCGCACGCGTTCGATCTGGCGCAGCACCATTGGCGCGCCGGCGAGGGGCTTCAGCACCTTGCCCGGCAGGCGGGTGGAACTCATCCGGGCCTGGAGCAGGGCGAGGATCAGGGGAGGTCTCCGTGTACCAACTGTCGCTGCGGCCATTTGGCGTAAGCGGAGCTTAACGCGAGTCTGCTTGAATCCCCTGGTCGAGCGGGGGACCGACATGAACGCCTTGGCCAAGACCGACTACGCCGCCTGGAGTTTGTCGGAGGCCGTCGTCTCGGACTTCGTCCGCAAGGGCGCGCACATCTTCGACGAGCGGCTGGACGAGCACGGCTGCGCCGAGCTGCTGGCCCAGATCCGCGCCACCCGCCGCTTCGACGAGAGCCTGTTCCTCAGCGAAGCCGAGTTCGACGCGAACCCGCAGCATGTCGGGGTGAACCCCCGGCCCGGCCGCAACCTGCTGGAGCGGCTGGAGGCCAAGCTGGGCTTCGTCGAGCGCTCGCCGCAGATCGTCGAGGCGCTCTGGAGCCTCTTGGGGCCCGACTACCGGATCCTCGACAAGAAGGTGGTCTGCGACGTGCCGGCGCGCTCGCTTCCGGCTTGGCTGAAGCGGCGCATTCACGGCGACCCGGTGAACAACCTGGGCGCCTACGTCCGCCCCGAGCACCGCGACATCACCTATTTCTACGGCATCGACTTCCACCAGGACCTGATCGACTACAAGGACCGGGAGGCCGACTTCATCACCCTCTACGTCTACCTGCATCCGGTGACCGAGCAGGACGCGCCGCTCTACCTTCTGGAAGGCAGCCACCGGCTGGGCGGGGCGGTGTTCCCGCACGACCTGAAGCGCACCGGGCCGGACTGCTGGCGCTACCGCAACGGCCGGCACGGCGAGATGTACCTCACCCAGCGGGTGCTGACCGGCGAGACGGGCTTTGCGGCCATGTGGCACGCCTGCGCCCTGCACGGCGCCCAGCCCGACGCCGCCGACCACGAGCGGATCTCGCTGCGCTACCTGATCGGCCGCGGCGAGGCCGCCGCCGCCGGCATCGACGCGGTCAACGCCACCCTGGCGGGACCGGCGAGCCTGGCCGACACGCGCAAGGACCTGGCCGCGGACGGCTCGGCGCAGCTGCGCGGGAACGTGGTGCTGGAGGGGTAGTCCCGGCCCATCAAGGGAGGGAGATCCTTTGCAGGAACGCGGTCGCCGTGCGCGCCGCGCCCTGGCCGTCGCACAGCTCGGAGCTGCGCGCGGCGAGCGTGCGGCGCAGGTCGTCGTCGACCATCAGGCGGGTGAGGCCGCGGTCGAACTGGGCCTCGAAGCCGGCGGCGCCCCCGTCCACCACAAGCGCCGCGCCGCGCGCGGCGAGCGTCTCGGCCGCGGCGCGCTGGTTCTCCGTCAGGATCACCTGCAAGGTGGGCAGGCCGAGCGTGCAGCGCTCCCACGTCGAGGAGCCGGCGCCGCCGACGGCGATGTCGGCCTCGGCCGTCAGCCTGGCCATGTGCGGGCTGTCGACGTGGATCGTCAGCCGCCCGTCGCGCCGGGCGACCTTGGCGAGCCCCGGGAGGCTGGGGGCGCCGGCGCCCAGCACCACGTCGAGCGCGGTCTCGCCGACCCGCAGCCGCAGGCGCTCGATGATGCGCGCGGTGATCCCGCCGACGTCGGTCAGGCCCATGGAGACGAGGATCCGCTGCACCGGCTCGCCGCGCCAGGCCAGCGCCGTCTCGCGCAGGGCGGCGAACTCCGGCCGCACGGGGGCGAAACCCGGGCCGAGCAGCAGGCGGGCGCTCTCGGGCAGCAAGCCCTCGTAGTCCTCCGCCGTCCGCGCCGGCCCGGAGTCGACCACGATGTCGGCGCCCAGCGGACGGTCGGCGAGGTCGTCGATGACCAGCACCGGACGGCCCTGGCCCATGGCGCGATGGTCCCGCGAGCTGAGGCCGTAGTGGTCGAAGACGACGGCGTCGAACGGCTCGGCGCCGACCGCCGCGGCGAGGTCGCGCGGCTCGGTGGAGGCGGCCGCCAGCCGGGCGGCGCCGGGGGCGAAGGCGTCGAGCAGGACGCTGACCGCCGGCGGCCCCATGAAGGTGCAGGCCGCGCCCTGGGCGCTGAGCGCGCCTGCCAGCGTCAGGGAACGCATGACGTGGCCCCCGCCGACGCGCGGGCCGGCGTCGACGACAAAAAGGATTCGCGGTCCGGACATGCCCCGCCCAATCCCCTGCAATCGCGGCGGCTATGGGGCGGGCAAGCGCCGCGGCGCTCGCCCGCGGCGAATCAGATCCACTCGACCTTGACGATCTCGTAGGCCTTCACGCCGCCGGGCGTGTTGACCTCGACCACGTCGCCGCTTTCCTTGCCGATGATCGCGCGCGCGATCGGCGAGGTGACGGAGACCTTGCCGCGCTTCACGTCGGCCTCGTGCTCGCCGACGATCTGGTAGCGGGCCTCTTCCTCGGTGTCCTCGTCGACCAGCGACACCGTCGCGCCGAACTTCACCTGGTGGCCCGAGAGCTTGGAGACGTCGATCACCTGGGCGCGCGCCATCCGGTCCTCGATGTCGGCGATCTGCCCCTCGATCCAGCCCTGGCGTTCCTTGGCGGCATGGTACTCGGCGTTCTCCGAGAGATCGCCGTGCGAGCGCGCCTCGGCGATCGCCGCGATCACCGCCGGCCGCTCGAGGGTCTTCAAACGCTTCAGCTCTTCGTCGAGGGCTTGATAGCCCTCGGCGGTCATCGGGACTTTTTCCATAGAGGTGATGACTCGAAGTTCGCCCTAGTTGAGATGCTTGGCTGCACCGGCCGCGGGCGCAGGCGTCCGGGGGGTGAGACATTAGAATTGTGCGGCGCAAAACTCAAGGCCGCCGGGAAGCGGTGGTATTCGCTTCCAGTTATGCATCATCCGGCGCGGCTTCAACCGCGCCGATGCGATTTCGCCGCCTCAGCTTTCGCTGACGATCGCCCCCGCCAGTTCTTCGGGCGTCGGCGCCTCGAACACGCCCTCGACGAACTCGAACATGTCGGGCGTGACCTGCAGGGCGAAGGACTTGCCGTGCACCTGGGTGCGCTCGGCCACCCGGGCGCGGCGCGCGTCCTGCGGCGCGGTGACGAAGTGCCATTGCAGCGGCAGCTCGACCGCCTCGGCGATCTCGCGGATCCGGTCGCGGTCGGCCTTGCGCATCAGGCCGAGGTCGAGAATCACCGAGGTCCCGGTCGCCATCACCGCCGCGGCCGTCGACCAGATCTGCGCCTCGCAGCGGCCGACGCGTTCGACCAGCCAGGGGTATTCCACCTGGGCCGGGATGTCGGGTCCGTAGAGCCGAGCCATCCATTCGTCGAGGATGAAGGCGACCGCGGCCTCGCGCCGGGCGAAGGCGTTGGCGTAGGTCGTCTTGCCGGCGCCCGAAGGCCCGAAGATCACGTTCAGGGTGGCGGTCATGGGCGCGGTCGTTACTTCAGACGGCGGCCCGCGTCGATGCGCAAGATGCCCCCACGCTCCCACGAGGAGCGCATGTCCCCAGCCCGTGATGCGCATTCCGCGCCGGGCCGGACCCGCTCGGGATCCGGCGCTGGCGCGGGCGCCCGACGTGCCCGCTACTTGAGGTAGCTGGGCGTCGAGCCGGTGTTGATGATCCCGTAGATCAGGCCGACCGCCAGGATGGCGATGGCGATGACCATCAGGACCCCGATCAGGTTCTCGAACCGCTGCGCGAGGTGGCGATTCTTGTGGTGATGATGGTGCTCAACGTCATGTTCAGTTGACATGCGGCGTCCTCACAATCCCCTGCCAAAGGACAAGAGTCCCTCGCCGGACTGCGACAAGCGTCTACTGGACCGCCTCGGCCGCACGCTCACAAAAACGCCGCCGGGGCGTCCACAAACGCCGGCCGTAGCCGGACGATAGGAGGAGGTTGCGCCTGTAACGAACCTCGGTCAACGACGAGTTTTGACGTACCCGCCGAACTCCACCACAAGATTTGGCAAATTCGTCAAAAAGAGGCCCGCCCGACCGCCGTAAGGCCGGGCGGACGGCGGATCAGGCGTAGCTCTGCAGCGGCCGCACTTCGAGCGGGCCCTCGGCGGTGGCGACGATGGCCTGGGCCGCCGCCAGCGCCCCGGCGGCGGTGGTGAAGTAGGGGATCTTCATCATCAGCGCGGTGCGGCGGATCTCGAACGAGTCGACCAGCGACTGCTTGCCCTCGGTGGTGTTGAAGACGAGCTGCACCTCGCCGTTCTTCATCGCGTCGACGATGTGCGGCCGGCCTTCCAGCACCTTCTTGACGACCTCGACGGGGATCCCCTCGTCGGCCAGGTAGCCGCCGGTGCCGCTGGTGGCCAGGATGCGGAAGCCCTGGGCGACGAGCAGGCGCACCGGCTCCAGGATCCACGCCTTGTCGGCGTCCTTCACCGAGACGAAGAGGCAGCCCTCGCGCGGCAGGATCGTGCCGCCGCCGAGCTGGCTCTTGGCGAAGGCGCGGGCGAAGGCCGGGCCCCGGTCCTCCCCCTCGCGCACCCAGTCCAGGCCCATGACCTCGCCGGTCGAGCGCATCTCCGGGCCCAGCACCGTGTCGACGCCGGCGAAGCGGGCGAAGGGGAAGACTGCCTCCTTCACCGCCACGTGGTCGAAGGGCGCCTCGGCCAGGGCGAAGTCCGCCAGCGGCTTGCCGGCCATCACCTTGGCGGCGATCGCCGCCAGCGGACGGCCGATCGTCTTGGCGACGAAGGGCACGGTGCGGCTGGCGCGCGGATTGACCTCCAGCACATAGATGCGCGGGCTCTCGGAGTGCGGCTCCTCGATCGCGAACTGCACGTTCATCAGGCCGCGGACGTTCAGCGCCCGGGCCATGGCCTCGGTCTGGCGCTTCAGCTCGGCGATGGTCTCGGCTTTCAGCGAGAACGGCGGCAGCGAGCAGGCGCTGTCGCCGGAGTGCACGCCGGCTTCCTCGATGTGCTCCATCACGCCGGCGACGAAGACGGCCTCGCCGTCGCAGATGGCGTCGACGTCCACCTCGGTGGCCCGGCTCAGGTACTGGTCGATCAGCACCGGCGAGTCGCCGGAGACCTGCACGGCGGTGCGGATGTAGCGGTCGAGCTGCTCGTCGTCGCGGACGATCTCCATCGCCCGTCCGCCCAGCACGTAGGACGGGCGGATCACGACGGGGTAGCCGACCTTGTGCGCGCCCTCGAAGGCCTCGTCGCGCGAGCGGGCGATGGCGTTCACCGGCTGGGCGATGTGCAGCTTGTGCAGCAGCTGCTGGAAGCGCTCGCGGTCCTCGGCCAGGTCGATGGCGTCCGGGGTGGTGCCGAGGATGGGAATCCCCGCGTCCTCCAGCGGCTTGGCGAGCTTCAGCGGCGTCTGGCCGCCGAACTGGACGATGACGCCCAAGAGGGTCCCGCGCGAGCGCTCGACCTCGATCAGCTCCAGCACGTCCTCGGCGGTCAGCGGCTCGAAATAGAGGCGGTCGGAGGTGTCGTAGTCGGTCGAGACGGTCTCGGGGTTGCAGTTCACCATGATCGACTCCACGCCGATCTCGTCGAGCGCGAAGGCCGCGTGGCAGCGGCAGTAGTCGAACTCGATGCCCTGGCCGATCCGGTTCGGCCCGCCGCCCAGGATGATGGCTTTCCGGGCGTCGGACGGCTCGCTCTCGCAGTCGGGGATCTGGCCCAGCGCGCCGGTCTCGTAGGTGGAGTACATGTAGGGCGTCTCGGCGCGGAACTCGCCGGCGCAGGTGTCGATGCGCTTGAAGACCGGCCGCACGCCCAGCGCCCGCCGTTGGTCGCGCACCTCGGCCTCGGCGGCGTGGACCGGCTTGGCCATCCGGGCGTCGGAGA
>NZ_DATELG010000327.1:0-6753 GCF_035276905.1 Phenylobacterium sp.
GCCCATGGATAGGCGCATCGTCTTCGTGACCGGCGGGGCGGGCTTCATCGGCTCGAACATCGTGGCCGCCCTGGCCGAGGACCGCAGCCTCGACCTGGTGGTCTGCGACCGGCTGCACGAGGTCGAGCTCGGCAAGTGGCGCAACATCGCCAAGCACGCGATCGGCGACTTCGTGGCGCCCGACCAGATGTTCGACTGGCTCGAGAAGCGCTGGCGCGACGTCGAGGTGGTGATCCACATGGCCGCCGTCTCGTCGACCACCGAGCCGGACGCGGACAAGATCATCCATTCCAACTTCACCCTGAGCCGCGACCTGTTCCGCTGGTGCGCCGACCGGCAGCGGCGGCTGATCTACGCCTCCTCGGCGGCGACCTATGGCGCGGGCGAGCAGGGCTTCGACGACGACAACGGCTATGAGGCTCTGGCCAGGCTTCGGCCGCTCAACACCTACGGCTGGTCGAAGGCGCTGTTCGACCTCTTCGCCGCGCGCCAGGCGCTCAGGGACTATGCGCCGCCGCAGTGGGTGGGCTTGAAGTTCTTCAACGTCTACGGGCCGAACGAAGAGCACAAGCACGCGATGAAGTCGGTGGCCTCGCAGATCTGGCCGCACGTGCGCGACGGCCACGGGGTGCAGCTGTTCAAGAGCTACCGCGCCGACGTGCCCGACGGCGGCCAGAAGCGCGACTTCGTCTATGTCCGCGACGCCGCGGACGTGACCGAATGGCTGCTGCAGAACCCGCAGGTGAACGGGATCTACAACCTGGGCAGCGGGACCGCGCGCAGCTTCGCCGAGATGGCGACCGCGGTGTTCAAGGCCGCCGGCCGCGAGCCGCAGATCGAATACACCCAGATGCCGCCGATGATCCGCGACAAGTACCAGTACTTCACCGAGGCCCGCATGGACCGGCTGGCGGCGGCGGGCTATCCGAAGCCGATGACGCCGCTGGAGGAGGGGATCGAGGACTACGTCTCGAACTACCTCAGCCAGCCGGATCACTACCGCTGAGCCATGCGCGAGGGGCGCCGACGACCGATCCGCTGGCTCGCGCTGCTGCTCCTGGGCTTCGTGCTGCTCCTGGGGGTGGCGACCGGCGTGTTCTGGGACGATCTGATGAAGACGTCGCTCGATCCCAAGACGCCGTTCCAGACCTACAAGCCGCCGGCGGCGCCCGACTATGCGCGCCCCGAGGCCTGGGCGCTCCTGCCGGCGCACCCTGGGACCCCTGCCGCCGGCGATCCGCCCGCCGACGTCTTCTTCATCTCGCCCACCACCTTCGACGGCGGCCACGACTGGAACAGCCCGATCGACGATGCGCGCTCCGACCGGGTGTTCAAGCGCGTCATGGCGCCCAACTACGCGGGACCGTTCGTGCAGGTCGGCCGGGTGTTCGCCCCGCGCTATCGGCAGGCCAGCCTCTACAGCCAGATGAGCCTGCAGGAGGACGCCCGCGCCGCCCGCGCCTTCGCCTATGGCGACGTCGAGCGCGCCTTCCGCACCTTCCTTGCGCGCGACAATGGCGGCCGGCCGATCGTCATCGTCGCGGTCGAGCAGGGCGGGGTGCTGGCCGAGCGGCTGCTGGCCGAGGTGGTGGCGACCGATCCCGCCCTGCGCCAGCGGCTGGCGGCGGCCTATCTGATCGAGACGGCCGCGCCGGCGGATTATCCGCCGATCCCCCCGTGCCGCCGGCGCGGCGAGCACGGGTGCCTGGCGGCCTGGCTCAGCGTGCCGGAGGGCCAGTTCCAGCGCGCCGGCATCCTGCTTGACCGCACCGTGGTCTGGGGAAGCGGCGGCGAGATCGCCATGCTCGCGGGCCGCCCGGCGCTCTGCTTCAACCCGATCCTGGGCAGCGTCACCGACGAGCCGGCGCCGGCGCGCCTGAATTTGGGAGCGGCCAACGCCACCGGCCTGGAGTGGGGTGCGCGGCCAGGCTTCCTGGCGCGGCAGGTCTCGGCCCGCTGCCAGAACGGGGTGCTGTACGTCAGCCGGCCGAAGTCGTCGAGCCTGACCCGTCAGGGAGACTGGGCGGATCGGCGAAGAGTTCCGGGATTCAATCTCTTCTACGCCGATCTTGAAGCGGACGCCGAGGCGCGGGTGTCGAGCCTGCTGGCGGAGCGGGCGAGGGCGGCGGGCGCGCTGGTCCACTGAACCACAACTGTCATCCCGGTTTCGCGTAGCGAAGACCGGGACCCATACGCACCGGAAGCGCCTGTTTCGCACAGCTGTGCCGCTGCAACTCGTTCGGATCGCATGGCGCGTATGGGTCCCGGACAGCCGCTGCGCGGCTTCCGGGATGACACAAAAGGAACGGGGAAGGATCTCTACCCCGCGTCCTTCAGCGCCAGCCCGGCCTTCCAGTCGAACAGCTCCTGCAGCACGTGCAGCGCCTTTCCGCGCTCGCTCGTCAGCTCCGGGTCGCGGGCGACGATCAGCCGGGCGTCGTCGCCGGCCGCGGCGATCAGCTCGCGGTGCACGAACGGGTCGGCGAAGACATAGTCGGGCAGGCCGGACTGGCGCAGGCCCAGCGCGTCGCCGCCGCCGCGCAGCTCGAGGTCGGTTTCGGCGATGACGAAGCCGTCGTCGGTGCGCCGCAGGATGTCGAGCCGCTTCTGGGCGATTTCCGAGAGCGGCGGGTCGTAGAGCAAGACGCAGGAGCTCTCCCGCCGCCCACGGCCGACCCGGCCGCGCAACTGATGCAACTGGGCGAGGCCGAAGCGCTCGGCCTGTTCGATGATCATGATGGTGGCGTTGGGCACGTTGACGCCGACCTCGACGACGGTGGTCGCGACCAGCACCGAAAGCTTGCCGTCGGCGAACTCGGCCATGACCGCGTCCTTCTCGGCCGGCGGCATCTTGCCGTGCACCAGGCCGACGCTGGCGCCCGCGAGCCGCTGGCGCAGCTCGGCCGCGCGGGTCTCGGCCGCCTTGAGGTCCACCAGCTCGGACTCCGAGACCAGCGGGCAGATCCAGAAGGCCTGGGCCCCGCCGGCGGTCGCCTCGCGCAGCCGCGCCTCGATCTGCGGCAGCCGGGCCATGGGCGAGGCCGCGGTGACGACCGGCGTGCGGCCCGGCGGCTTCTCGTCGATGCGCGAGACGTCGAGGTCCCCGTAGAGGGTGAGCTCCAGGGTGCGCGGGATCGGCGTCGCCGACATGGCGATCACGTGCACCGCCGGGCCCTTGCCCAGCAGCCGCTGGCGCTCGGCGACGCCGAACCGATGCTGCTCGTCGATGACGGCCAGCTGCAGTTTGTGGAACCCCGCGTCATCCTGAAAAAGCGCGTGGGTGCCGACCGCGACCTTGACCTCGCCGGACGCCAGCTGCGCCAGCTTCTCACGGCGCCCCGCCCCCTTGTCGCGGCCGGTCAGCAGGATGGTCGCGACGCCATGCGCCGACAGCGGCCCGGCGATGGTCTCGTAGTGCTGACGGGCGAGGATCTCGGTCGGCGCCATGAAGGCGGTCTGGCCGCCGGCCGCGGCGACGTCGGCCATGGCCAGCATGGCGACCACGGTCTTGCCGGAGCCCACGTCGCCCTGCACCAGCCGGCTCATCCGCTCGCCCGCCGCGAAGTCGCTCCGGATGTCGGCCAGCGCCCGTTCCTGGGCGCCGGTCAGCGCGAAGGGCAGGTCAGCCCGGATCCGCTCGGCCACGGCGCTAGGCTCGATTCGCCCGGCCGGCAGGCGACGGCGTTCGGCCTTGCGCTGCGCCATGGCGAGCTGCTGGGCGAGCAGCTCGTCAAAGGCGAGGCGCCTGAGATGGGCCGACTGAGGGGACAGGTCGGCCTCGTTCCGCGGCTCGTGCAGCCGCCCGATCGCCTCACGCCAGCTCGGAAAGCGTTCGCGCGCCAGCCAGGCCGGATCCTGCCACTCCGGCAGGTCCGGCGCGCGCGCCAGGGCCTCGACCACGAAGCGGCGCACGGTGCGGGCGGGAAGGCCGGCGGTGGCCGGATAGACCGGCTCCAGCTCCGGGATCTCGCCAGCCTTGTCGGGCCCGACGATGTAGTCCGGATGCACCATCTGCCAGCCGTAGCCGCGCTGGTCCTCGACCTTTCCGGAGACGATCCGCCGGGAATCGACCGGATGTCGTTGTTCCAGCTGGGCGCCGAAGCTGCCGAAGAACACCAGCGTCATGAAGCCGGTGTCGTCGAACACCCGCACCCGCCAGGGCTGCTGCGGCCCGCGCGGGCGCTGGTAGCTTTCAATGGCGACCTCGAAGGTCATCACCTCGCCGTCCACCGCCTCGGCGATGCGGGCAAAGGTTCGGCGGATCACCGAGTGCGGCTTCAGGAACAGGACGTCGCGGACGATGGGCCCGGCCAGCTTCTGCAACAGCGGCGCAATGCGCGGCCCCACGCCCTTCAGCGTGGTGGCGGGGGAAAACAGCGGGAACAGAATCTCGGGCCGCATTCTTTGCAGCTTACCCTGACTGGCGCTCAGACCGCGCGCGCTCTATATCGCGACCCTCTCATGAGCATCGACGAAGCACGGCTGAAGAAGCTGAAGTTCCGCGCCTGGCGGCGGGGCTTCCGGGAAGCGGACCTGATCCTCGGGCCGTTCGCGGATCAACACGTGGCCGGGTTCAGTCCCGACCTGCTGGACGAGTTCGAGCGGATGCTCGAGGTTCCGGACCAGGACCTCTACGCCTGGATCACCGACCGGGAGCCGACGCCGGCCGAGTGGGACGGCGAGCTGATGGCCCGGATCAAGCAGTTCCGGTTCGAGGCCTTCGCCTCCCGCGGGGACGACAATGGCGGCTGACGACGCCTCGCGCCCGCCGAGCCAGGCGCAGCTGCGCCGCGTGGCCGACGATCCCGGCCGCCTGGACCTGGTGGGCGCGCCGGAGGGCTTCGACGCCCTGGTCATGGCCGACATCGTCAAGGCGCGCAAAGGCCTCTCGGTCTTCGTCGCCCGGGACGCGGCCAGGCTCTCGGCCTTCACCGACGCCTTCCGCTTCTTCGCCAAGGGCGTCGAGGTCCTGATCTTCCCGGGCTGGGACTGTCTGCCCTACGACCGGATCGGGCCCTCGGCCGGGGCGGCCGCCCAGCGGATGGCGACGCTCTCGGCGCTGGCGAACGCAGCCGACGACAAGACGCCGCGGCTCCTCGCGACCACGGCGGCGGCGCTGATCCAGCGGCTGCCGCCGCTCGGCGCTGTCAAGCGCGCGAGCTATTCGGCC
Organism: Phenylobacterium sp.; assembly: GCF_035276905.1. GTDB lineage: Bacteria > Pseudomonadota > Alphaproteobacteria > Caulobacterales > Caulobacteraceae > Phenylobacterium. The sequence goes on from NZ_DATELG010000327.1 coordinate 5,171, forward strand.
AGGGCCGGCAACAGCGTCGAGATCGCCGCCCTCGAGGCCTATTTCGCCGTCAACGGCTACCAGCGCGCCTCGACGGTCTCCGAGCGCGGCGAATTCGCCATCCGCGGCGGGGTGATCGACGTCTTCCCGCCGACCGCCGAGGAGCCGGTGCGCCTCGACCTGTTCGGCGACACCCTGGAATCGATCCGCGGCTTCGATCCCGAGACCCAGCGCTCGACCCGCCAGTTGAAGGACGTCAGCCTGCTGCCGGTCAGCGAGGCCCTGCTCGACAAGGACAGCATCTCGCGCTTCCGCAGCGGCTATCTCGAGACCTTCGGTGCGCCGGGCGACGATCCGCTCTACGCCAGCGTGTCGGAAGGCGGCCGCAGGGCCGGGATGGAGCACTGGCTGCCGCTGTTCTACCCGTCGATGGCGACGCTGTTCGACTACCTGCCGAAGAACAGCCTGGTGGCGCTCGACCACCTGAGCCGCGAAGCCCGCGACGAGCGGCTGGCCATGATCCGCGACGCCTATGAAGCGCGCATCCAGGCCGACCGCAAGCTGCACTATCATCCGTTGGAGCCGACACGGCTCTACCTCGACGAGGACGAATGGCGCGAGGCGCTGGCCGTCCGGCCGACGCGCCGGTTTTCCGCCTTTCAGGAGGCCGAGGGCGAGGTCGCGCTCGACATGGGCGCGCGCCAGGGCCGCAACTTTTCCGGCGAACGCAAGCTCGACAGCGTCAACCTGTTCGAGGCCACCGCAGGCCACGCCAAGGCGCTGGCGGCGGCCGGCAAGCGGGTGTTGTTCGCCTCCTGGACCGAAGGCTCCTCCGACCGCCTGGGCTCGATGCTGGCCGATCACGGGCTGAAGTCGATTCCGTTCGCGCCGTATTGGGATGCGGCCAAGGCGGCCGATCCAAAGACGCCGCAGCGGGTCGTGCTGCCGCTGGACGCCGGCTTCGAGACCGACAGCCTGGCGGTGATCTCCGAGACCGACATCCTCGGCGACCGGCTGGCGCGGCCGAAGAAGCGCCGCCGGGCGTCCAACTTCCTGGCGGAGGCCTCGTCGCTGACGCCGGGCGACCTGGTGGTGCACATCGACCACGGCATCGGCCGCTACGAGGGCCTGAAGACCCTCGACGTCCAGGGCGCGCCGCACGACACCTTGGAGCTGCAGTACGGCGGCGAGGCCAAGCTCTACCTGCCGGTGGAGAACATCGACCTTCTCACCCGCTACGGCTCGGACGGGGAGGGCGTTCAGCTCGACCGGCTGGGCGGCGCGGCCTGGCAGTCGCGCAAGGCTCGCGCGAAAGAGCGCTTGCGCGAGATGGCCGACGGCTTGATCCGCATCGCCGCCGAGCGCGCGCTGAAGCAAACCCAGGAGGTGGAGCCGCCGCACGGCGTGTTCGACGAGTTCTGCGCCCGCTTCCCCTACGAGGAGACAGACGACCAGCTGAACGCCATCGCCGACGTGCTGGAAGACCTGGGCTCGGGCAAGCCGATGGACCGGCTGATCTGCGGCGACGTCGGCTTCGGCAAGACCGAGGTGGCGCTGCGCGCGGCCTTCGTGGTGGCGATGAGCGGCCAGCAGGTCGCGGTCGT
>NZ_DATELG010000328.1:0-7046 GCF_035276905.1 Phenylobacterium sp.
CGCCGCCGACATCGAAGCCCTGGTCAAGGAGCTCGGCCACACGGTGGTCGACATCGCCGCGACCCGCACCGAGGCGGTGGACGCGGTCGCCCGCAAGACGCCGGGCCTGGTGCTGGCCGACATCCAGCTGGCCGACGGGTCCTCCGGCATCGACGCGGTCAAGGACATCCTGTCGCATTACGACGCGCCGGTGATCTTCATCACCGCCTTCCCCGAGCGGCTGCTGACCGGCGAACGGCCGGAGCCGACCTTTCTGATCACCAAGCCGTTCCAGCCGGAGACGGTGAAGGCCGCCATCGGCCAGGCGCTGTTCTTCCACCCGCGCCGGGCCAACAAACAGGCCGCCTGACGAAGCTTGGCCGGAACGCGCGCCGCCGGGCGCACGTTGACGATGATGGGGCGCCGCAGGCTGCGGCGCCCGTTTCGTTCGAGGAGACCGTTATGCTCGGATGGGCGATCGTCTTCGCGCTCCTGGCTATCGTCGCGGGCTTCCTGGGCTTCTTCAGCCTGGCAGGGATGGCGGCGACCATCGCCAAGGTGCTGTTCCTGGTGTTCCTGGCGCTGCTGGTGGTGAGCTTCGCGGTCCGCGCGTTCCGCGGACAGTCGGTGCTTTAGCTGAGCCTGTAGCGAAACGGCCGCCTCTGGGCGGCCGTTCTGCGTTCCCGCTTCGCCGCTCCGGTTCAGGGCTCGGCGGTGTTCGATCGGTTCGGCTGGCCCGGGTTGCCGTTGTTCTGCGGGGCGTAGGGCGCGCCCTCTTGATAGTTCTGCCGCACGGCGGCCTTCGGCGGCGGCGCGGCGAAGCGGCCGGCGTTCGTCTCGCGCGCGGCGTGGCCCGGCTGGACGCTGGCGAAGTCGCCGGCCTTCCAGGTGTAGGTGGCCAGGAAGCCCAGCACGACGAGCAGCGTGCCGATGATGAGCACCCACAGGATGTTGCGGCCCAGGCGGCCCTGCCGGGCGCGGGTGACGCCGATGGTCTGGCGCGGGTTGGAGCGCGTGGAAAGCGCCATGAGAAAGGCTCCTTACTCGGACGGGAAATAGCTGAACGGTCCGGTGTGCGGCCGGCCGACCGCCTCGGTCGCGCGGTCGCTGCGGCTGATCGCGCCGATCACGCCGCTGGCGATCGCCAGCCCCAGCACGCCGCACACCGCAAACGCGCGCCGCCGGGCGGCCTGCTGGCGCAGGTTCGGGCTCTTCACCAGGACATCGGCGTTCCGAGACGCGAAAATCTCCCGCACCACCTGTCCCTCCGCTCGCATCCGGCTTCGGTCCGGGGCGTCGATCGGCCCGGCCACCCGGCCAGAGGCCTAACGTCCGCGGCGGCGCAGCTGTTCCCGCCAGGCGCGGGGCTCGACTGTGGAGATAACTTCTGCGATTATCGTGGGTTAGTGGGCCTCGGGCGCTCGCTGCGGCGGACGGGCGGCTCGGGGACGGCGCGAGCCGCTCCCGCGGGAAAAATCTGAGGAAAATTCTCGCCGCCCTGGAACGGTCGCAGGCCGGGCGTGTTGTAGCGATGCGGAGGCGGCGACGCCCCCCCCGACTTGAGACCGGCGCATACGCCGGTCTGCCGTCTCCGCACCCCTTTTCTCGATGATGCACACTGTGGCGGGTCCAAGGATCCGCCACTTTCGTATGCGGGCCGTGCGTCGCTCTCAGCCGGCGACGTGCAGGGTGACGTCGACCCGTCGGCGCAACGGCTTGGTCTTGCCGCTCGCGGTCACGGCGCCGGCGGCGCCCGCGGCGGTCAGGTGCATGTCCGCGGCCGGCAGGCCCGCGGCCTCGAGCGCCTTCGAGACCGACTGCGCGCGCTTCTGGGAGAGCTCGAGATTGGCGCCCGGCGCGCCGACCGCGTCGGCCAGGCCCAGCACGTCGACGGCGGAGATCTGGCAGCCCTGCACCGACTGGGCCGCGGCCTTGATCACGCTGGCGCCCTCGGGCGTCAGGTCGGACGACCAGGCCTCGAAATAGACCTGCACCGTCTGGTCGGCGCAGCGGTTCGGGGCGCGGACGACGCGGCTGTCGCCCATGGTGGAGCAGCCTCCGAGCGCCGCCGTGGCGGCCAGGGCCGCGACCGTGAAGGATCTCATTTCAGCCTCCCGAGTTCCCGATCATGCCAACGGTCAACGCCGGCCAAGCTTGACCGTTCCTCGGAACCGCGACGCGGTCCCGCCGTTCAGCCGGCGAACATTGCTCTGGCAAGGACTCAAGCGATGATCGGCGGACGCGTGGACAAGGACCAGAGAGCGTCGGACGCCCTCGACAAGGCGGACCTGCGCGAAGCCTACGAGCGGGGGCGCCGGGACGAGCGGGCCGGACGCAGGCGCCATCCGCTGTTGATGACCGTGACCTTCCTGCTCGCCCTGGTCGGCGTGGTCCTGCTGGCGATGGCGGCCGTGCAGGGCTCGTTCATGCGCGCCGGCGGCGTGGTCGACCGGCAGCTGAACGTCGCCGCCGACCGCGCCCAGCCGGCGGTCAACGAGGCGGCCAGCACCGCCGGCCAGAGCCTGCGCGACGCCGGAGCCGCGGCGCGGGCTCGGGCCGATAAGGTCGGCTGAGCGGGGTGGAGACGCGGGGGGCGGCGTCGCGTCCGCGGCGCGTCGAGGTGGTGGCCAACATCGCGTCCGGCGGCGTCGGTCCTGACGCACCGGCGGAAATTGCGCAGATCTGCGCCGACCTCGGCCTTCACACCCACATCTGCGCCCCGGCCAAGGAGGATCTGACCAACTGCCTGCGCGGCGCGGTGGACGCCGGTCCCGATCTCCTGGTGGTGCTGGCGGGCGACGGCACGGTCCGGGCCGCCGCCGAGCTCTGCGGGCCGACGGGGCCGGTGATCGTTCCGTTGCCGGGCGGGACCATGAACATGCTGCCGCACGCGATCTACGGCCAGCGCCCCTGGCAGGACGCGCTGAGCGTCGCCCTCGCCGAGGGCGAGCCCAGGATGCTGGGCGGCGGCGAGGTCGAGGGGCGTCATTTCCTGGTCGCGGCCATCCTCGGCTCGCCCGCGCTGTGGGCGCCGGCGCGCGAGGCCGCGCGCTACGGCCAGGCCCGGCTGGCGTGGATCCGCGCTCAACGCGCCTTGCGGCGCTTCTTCTCCGGCCGCCTGCGTTACGCCCTCGACGAGGCCCCGCGCGCCAAGACCGCCGCGCTGAGCTTCCTCTGCCCGGTGATCTCCAGGGCGCTGCCGGCGGACGCGGCGGCGCTGGAGGCGGCGGCTCTGGATCTGCACGGCGTGCGTGACCTGGTGAGCCTGGGTTTCCACGCCTTGCGCGGCGACTGGCGCGAGGCGCCCGTGGTCGCCGCGGTCGCCTGCCAGCGGGCGCGGGTCTGGGCGGCCGAGCCGATCCCGGCGATCCTCGACGGCGAGGCGGTGCGCCTGGCCAGCGCGGCGGTGGTGGCCTGGCGGCCCGACGTGGTGCGGGTGCTGAGCCTGCCGAAATCTTTGCGCGGCGCATGATCCGGCTGGCGCACCTTTCCGACATCCACTTCGGCGGAGAGAACCGTGCCGCGACGACGGCCGCCCGCGCCTACGTCAACGCCGGCGGCATCGATCTCACCGTCATCTCAGGCGACCTGACGCGCTATGGCGAGCCCGTCGAATTCGCCGCTGCGGCCGAGTGGCTGGCGGGGCTGCAGGGGCCGCACCTGATCACCCCCGGCAACCACGACTCGCCTTACTTCGCGCCGGCCGAGCGGCTGTTCGTTCCCTTCCGCCGCTTCGAGGCGGCCGTCGGCCCGGCGCGCGAGCAGAGCTGGCTCGCCCCGGGGGTCGCGGTGCGCGGCGTCAACACCGCCCGCGGGGTGCAGCCGAGGCTCAACTGGTCGAAGGGCCAGATCTCCCCGGGCCAGGTGGCCCGGACCCTGGGCTGGTTCGGCAAGGCGCGGGCGGGCGACGCGCGGATCGTCGTCTGCCACCATCCGCTGGCCGAGATGATCGGCGGCCCCATGACCGCCCGCGTGTGGCGCGGGGCCGCCGCCGCCCGGGCCTTCGCCGAGGCCGGCGTCGACCTGGTGCTCTCGGGCCATATCCATGCGCCATTCGCCTGGCCCTATCCCTACGCCGACGGACGCACCTATGCCGTCGGCGCGGGCACCCTTTCGGTGCGCGAACGCGGCGTGCCGGCGAGCTTCAACATCGTCGAAATAGAAAGGGCGGCGATCCGCATCGCCGCCCTGGCCTGGACCGGCTCGCACTTCGAGCCGCATCGGACCTGGTCGCTCGACCGGCGCTGAGCGCTGTTACGGCACTCCGCGGCCGCGGACGAAGTGCATGACGATCGAAACCAGGAACAGAACCAGGAAGACATAGAAGAGGATCTTGGCGACACCCATCGCCGCACCAGCGATGGTGGTGAAGCCAAGCACGGCGGCGATCAAGGCGACCACCAGGAAGGTCAGGGCCCAGCCGAGCATTTGGCGTTCTCCATGCGCGCCCACGGGCGCTTCTGTTGACGTCACGGGCATGTCGCCCGCTCCCGCAAGTCAACGTTCAGCAATCTCGGCCGTTCCCGAGTTGCGATTACTCAAGCTGATGTGATGGCGGCTGAACGCCAGCCCGCCGCCTCAGCGCTTGTGGCGACGGCCGTCGCGGTGGCCGGCGTCGCGCGCGCGGCTGGCCATGGCGGCGCTGACCGCCGCGCCCACGACGGTCGGGTTGCGCAGCAGCACCAGCGCGGCCGCCACCACGGCGCCGGCGGCGATCACCGGCTTCTCCCGGGCCAGGTCGAAGAGGCGGGTGGTCAGATTCTGCTCGTCGCGGCGCAGGGGCCGCGGCTGGGCCTTGCGGAAGGTCACGAAGGCCAGGATGGCGGCGACCACCGCCGCGCCCACGGCGATGATCGCCGAGGCGCCCGCCGGATTGAAGACTTCGCGCAGCCCCGCATAGATCGCGTACGAGGCTGCGACCACGCAGACGCCAGCCGCCGCCGCCATCGCGGCGACAGCGGCGACGTAAAGAAGCGCTTTCTTGAGGATCAACGCCGGCCGGAGGAGAGCAGGAGGCCGATCAGGATGCCGACGCCCAGCGCAGCCCCGGTCGCCGCGAGCGGACGCTCACGGACGCGTTCGGTGACGTAGTGCTGGGCATGCTCAAGCTGCTCGCCGGCGGAATCGGCGTAGGTGCGCGACTGGGCGCGGATCTGCTCCAGCCCGTCCTGCACCGCCTGCTGGATCTTGCCCCGCGCCTCGGAGAAGACGCGCTGCGCTTCGGCGGTCAGCTGCTTGCTGTCGGCGCCGGTCGCCGTGGACAGCTTTTCATCAACGTAGTCAACGGCGTTGGCGGGCATGTCGATGTCTCCGAAGGAAGGACCCCGGCAGGGCGAAGCGGGGGCCGCTTGCCTGAACGAGGGACAACATAGGCAAGTTCCGCGGTCTTCGCAAAAGCAGAGCTTGCCGAAGCCTTGGAAACGCCACGACGGGGTTGCAGTTCCTGTCGCGCGGGCCAGGTCTTGGGCTTATGGTTTGAGCAACACGGCGGCAAGGCGGACGACGCGTGGACGAAAAGCGGCTGGAACTGGCGCTCGAAGCGGCTGGGCTTGGTCAGTTCGAGTGGGATGCGGCGAAGGATCTGCTGATCATCAGTCCGGCCGCGGCGGCTTTGACCGGCATGCCCGCCGGCCCATCCCCCGGGCTGGGCGGCCTGGCCTGGCAACGCTGGGTCCACCCTGAGGACCTGCCGCAGGTGGAAGCCGTGCGCGCGGACTGTCTGCACCGCGGCGAGAGCTTTCAGATCGACTTTCGGCAGACCCGGGCGGACGACGGCCGCCTGGTCTGGCTCAGGGTTTCCATCGCCCCGAGGCTCGGCCCCGACGGCAAGCTCGCCGGCGCCGTCGGCGTCGTTTCCGACCTGACGTCGCAAAAGCTCGAGGAGGAGCAACGCCAGACCCTGATGGCCGAGCTCGACCATCGGGTGAAGAATGTGCTGGCGGCGGTGCAGGTGCTGGCCTACCAGACCGCCAAGCGCACCACCTCGCTGGACGGCTTCCTGCAGAACTATTCCGGCCGGCTGAAGGCGCTCGCCTCGGCCAACGAGCTGCTCACCGCCGCCCGCTGGCGGGGGGCGGCGATCGACCACATCGCGGCCGCCGAGCTCGGCGCGCTGGCGCCCGGCCAGACGAGCTGGCACGGGCCGGAGCTGTTCCTGACGCCGCGGGCCGCCAACGCCCTGTCGCTCGCCCTGCACGAGCTCACCACCAATGCGGTGAAGTTCGGGGCGCTCTCGGTCGAGACGGGGCATGTGGAGGTGAGCTGGACGCGGCCGGAAGCCGGCGGCTTCGAGCTGAGCTGGCTGGAGAGCGGCGGCCCGACGGTGGCGACCCCGACGCGCCGCGGTTTCGGCTCGACCCTGCTGGAGCAGGTCACCGGCCGCGAGCTCAATGGCGAGGCGGTGATCGAATACCGCCCGTCCGGGGTCCGCGCGCGGCTGATCGCCGGGCCCGCGGCGGTCGCGCCGCGACCGGAATCGGTGCCCGAGGTCACGCCGTCGCGGGTCGTCGAGACGGTCGCCGCCGCCCGGGCGCCGCGCAGCCTGAAGGGCTCGCGGGTGCTGATCGTCGAGGATGCGGTGCTGCTGGCGCTGGAGCTGGAGACGGGCCTTTCCGAGGCCGGCGCCGAGGTCGTCGGACCCGCCTACGAGCTGGAGGAGGCCATGGCGCTCTTGGACCGGCCGATCGACGCGGCCGTCCTCGACGCCAACCTGAACGGCCGCTCGGTGACTCCCGTGGCCGAGGCTTTGGCGCGCCGCAACGTGCCGTTCGTCTTCGCCACCGGCTACGGCGAGACCGGCGGCGCGCCGGGCGGTTTCGAGGCGCCGGTCATCCGCAAGCCCTATGACGTCACCCAGGTCGCCGCCGCGGTGGCGGATCTCCTCGGCGCCAGATGACTTCGGCGGATGCAAGTCTGTCGCGGGGCTGAGACAAGGCGCCGCCTCCCGCGGCCCCAAGCTAAGCTATAAGACCCTCGCCCGGGGAGACCTGCGGAGTACTCGCAGGGGCCGGACCGGCGGCCAGGGACATCGCCCGTGTCACGCGACCTTCCTCCCTCTTTCCGGTCCG
>NZ_DATELG010000329.1:0-4751 GCF_035276905.1 Phenylobacterium sp.
CAACGGCGTAGCCCGCCGCGGCAAGGCGCAGAGCGACCGCCCGACCGATGCCGCTGCCAGCCCCAGTGACGAACGCATGCCGCAGGTCCGTCATCGAGCGCCGCCCGCCGCTTCGGCGGCGCGCGCCAAATTGGTCTCGTATTGCAGCCGGCCCGAGAGGTATTGCTTGGGCCAAGCTTGGCCTTTGTAGCCGATCTTGGCGGCCTCATGGATGACGAAGGCGGGGTCCGCCAGATGCGGCCTCGCCACCGCGCACAGGTCGGCGCGACCGGCGGCGATGATCGAGTTCGCGTGGTCAGCTTCGGAGATGGCGCCGACGGCGATGGTCGCCACCCCGATCTCATTGCGGATCTTGTCGGAGAAGGGGGTCTGGAAGAGGCGGCCGTAAACCGGTTGCTCCTCCTTCACGACCTGGCCGGACGAGCAGTCGATCAGATCGGCCCCGGCGTCCTTGAACATCGCCGCGAAGATGGCCGCATCGTCGGGGGTGTTGCCGCCCTCGAACCAGTCGTGGGCCGACAGACGCACGGAGACGGGTCGGGCCTCCGGCCAGACGGACCTTACGGCGCGGAAGACTTCAAGCGGGAAGCGCGCCCGGTTTTCGTGGCTGCCGCCGTAGTCGTCCGTGCGGAGGTTGGTGAGGGGCGAGAGGAAGCTCGACAGCAGATAGCCGTGAGCGGCATGGAGCTCGAGAATATCGAAGCCGACCTCGGCCGCACGTCGCGTGGCTGCGACGAAGTCGCTGATGACCCGATACATGTCTTCCCGAGTCATCGGGCGAGGGACTACGGAATGCGGTAGGTAAGGCAGAGGAGAGGCCGAGATCAGCGGCCACCCGCCCTCGTCCAGCGGCTGGTCGATGCCCTCCCATGGCGGCTTCGTCGCCCCCTTGCGGCCGGCATGGCCGAGTTGCACGCCGATCTTCGCCGGGGTCTCGCCGTGCACGAATTCGACAACCCGACGGAAGGCCCCGGCCTGGCTGTCGTTCCAGAGGCCGAGGCATCCGGGCGTGATGCGGGCGTCCGGCGAGACGCAGGTCATTTCGGGAAAGACGAGCGCCGCGCCGCCCATGGCTCGCGCGCCGAGATGGACGAGATGAAGGTCGTTCGGCGCCCCATCGCGCGCCGAGTACATCGCCATGGGCGACATGACGACCCGGTTCTGCAGCGCCAGGCCACGCACCTTGTAGGGCGTGAACATCGGCGGCGGCGCAGCCTCATTGGCCGCAGCCTCCACCCCGGCGCGTGCGGCGAACCACCGCTCATACCCTTCGAGCCAGGCCTTGTCGCGCAGCCGCAAATTCTCGTGGCTGATGCGCTGCGAGCGCGTCAGCATCGAATACATAAACTGCTCCGGTTCGAGTTGATCAGCGTAGCGGTGGCCGACCACCTCGAACCACTCCATCGCATTGCGCGCCGCATTCTGGATACGGGCGACATCGACCTTGCGGATCTGCTCATAAGCCTCAAGCGCAGCCGGAATGCTCTTGGCCTCGTGGCCGAAGATATCGAACTGGCGCGTGAGCTCGATCGCATCGTCGATCGCCAGCTTGGTGCCGGAACCGATGGCGAAATGCGCCGTATGCACGCTGTCGCCCATCAGGGCGACATGGCTCTTACCGTTGAAGTGACTCCATTTTTCACAGATGAGCCGATTGAAATTGAGCCAGGCCGAACCGCGCAGGTGGCTCGCGTTCGTCATAAGCTTATGACCGTCGAGCGTCTCCGCGAACAAGCCCTCGCAGAAGGCGATCGACTGGTTCTGGTCAGCTCGGTCAAGCCCGTGAGCATTGAAAACGTCTTCGGTCGTTTCAACGATGAAAGTCGACGTCTTATCGTCGAAGCGGTAGATATGGGCCTGAAACCAGCCGAATTCGGTCCTCTTGAATTCGAAGGTGAAGGCATCGAACACCTTGTCGGTTCCGAGCCAGATATACCGGTTTGGCCGAACCTGCGCGTCTGGCTTGAAGATATCAGCGTACTTGTTCCTGATCTTCGAATTCACGCCATCAGCAGAGATGATCAGGTCCGCATCCGGGAATTCCTGATCGCCATCGACCTCTCGCTCGAACACAAGCTCGACTCCGAGCTCTATGCAGCGCTCTTGTAGGATATTGAGCATACGCTTACGACCAATGCCCACGAAACCGTGCCCGGTCGTACGCAGCTTGCGCCCCTTGAATAGAAGCTCGATGTCGTCCCAGTGATTGAACGCGTCTTCGATCTTAGACGCCGTTTCCGGGTCCCATTCCCGCATCGACTGCATGGTTGCGTCCGAAAATACGACGCCCCAGCCGAAGGTGTCAAACGCACGGTTGCGCTCGATGACCGCAATAGAGTGAGCGGGATGCTGGCGCTTCATCAGAAGCGCGAAATAAAGCCCCGCCGCGCCACCGCCGATGCACACGATTCGCATGAAATCCGCTCCTCCGCAGCTGCGGACGCACTCCGGAGGGTCCGCTCGCCGCCGCGATCCTCCAAACGTTGGACCGCGCGCCACGAAATTTCAAGCCTAAAATGTTTTGCGGGCGTCCCACACGGCCGCCGACACGCGGAAAGGCGGACCTGCGACATGCTGGCCGCGCTCTGGCGGCGCGCCGCGCCGCGGGTGCTTGCATTGACGCCGGCCTGATAAGCGACAACCTTTCCCCGCTGAGAGGATCAAACCGAGGCTCATTCCGCAGCGCCTCCTGAACGCGCCAGCGAAAGAGCGATATCGAAGCGATCTGAATCTGAGGCGCGCTTCGGGTGCGGGGAGATATCAATGAGAGTGAACGCTCTTGATCATGTAAACATCATCGTCGCCGATCTGGATGCTGCGGCGCGCTTTTATACCGAAATGCTCTCACTCGAGCGGCGTGATGGGCCGCCGCCGCTGACGCGAGATAACGCAGCGTGGATGTGCGATGCCGAAGGTCGCCCTATCATCCACTTGAACTCGCTCGATTGTCCGCGGGTTTATGATCGCGATTTGTCCCCCCGGCCCACCGGGGCGCTCCATCATGTCGCGCTCAACTGTACCGGCCATGATGAGATGTTGAGCCGAGTGAAAGGGCGCGGGCTTCAGCACGACACACATTACTATCCTTCAGTCGGACTGAGGCAGATCTTTCTATTCGATCCGCACGGGGTCCTCCTCGAAATGAACTTCTTTGAGAACTGAGCATAAGCGCCGATCTCGGGTGAACGTGTCGTACGCTATCGTGACCGCCTCGCCCGGCGCCATACTGCCGCCGACATCTGGGTCGCGTCCCTGGTGATGGTGTAGCTGCGCACGCTCCGCGACTGTCACGGCAGATCCGATCAGCCCACAGGACTGATCATCCGGGCGAATTGGATCTGCAGATCCTCGGCGAGGTACTCGAAGCGTTCCGCAAGGAAGCTCTGTATGTACGGTTGGCCAAGATGATCGCGAAGATGTTCCCGCGACGCCCAGGCCTCATAGAACCTGAAGAGATCGCCGTCGTCCCGGTCGCGGTGAACATGGTAAGCGATGACGCCGCTTTCCGCGCGAGTTGGGGCGACGAGGCTGACCAGCCGCTCCGCCAGAACGTCACCCAGCCCCGGGCGCGCACGGGCTTGGCCGAAAAGGCAGTAGGGTTCGGTCTCGTCCGGTTGCGGATCGGGGAAGTACATCGACATCTCGGACATTCTGATGCTCATCTGGCCACGGCCCCTCACGGGCTCGGACTGTTGAGTTAAGCCGGCGAAAGTCCCGACGCGAGTAGGCACCTTTTGGATACCGAGCCCCCTCTCCCCGCGGCCGACGAACTGCCGCCGTTGACCGAAACCATCGAGGCCGCGGTGATCCGGCGTGGCGGCGGATGCCCGATGGTGGAGTTCTTCCATCACATCGGCGGCAAGTGGTCGTTTCCGATCCTGTACGTGCTGTACCGCGCCGAGGCGCCTCTGCGCTTCGGCGAGCTTCGCCGCCGGCTTGAACCGGTCACTCAGAAAGAACTCACCCGACATCTGCGCGCCTTCGAGCGCCTGGGCCTGGTCTCGCGAGGGATCCTTTGCAGCCAGCCGCTGCAGGTCGAATATGCGCTAACGGAATATGGGCGCACGCTGGAAGCGCCGCTGAACGCTGTCGCCGCCTGGGTGCTTCACCACGGGGGCCCCCTGTTCCGCAGCGAAAGTTAGGGTCCGCGCGACCTTGCGATCGCACGGCGCCCTTTCCCCGCGCCCGCGAGCTTCACAGCCGCTTGGCGAGCATCTGCTTGGCCGCGCGCTCGCCCTCGGTTGCAGCGGTCTCCCACATCTGCGCGCCTGAGAGCTCCGAGTGGCTGAAGGCGATCCGGTGGAAGGGTTCGCGCAGGATCTCCTTGGCCGCCGGCTTGCCGCCCTTGCCGAAGTGAAAGCCCGGCGGTCCGACAAAATAGGCGTGGCCCTGCCGGTTGGTGATGATGCCGGCGATGTCGCGTTTGTCGTCGAAGCCGTAGGGCTTGAACATCTTGTTGAACTGCTCGCGCACCTGGGCCTCGATGTCCGCATAGGACATCGAGAACAACGCCAGGCGGGCCTGGGTGCACATTTGCGGCCACGGCGTATCCGGAAGCAGAAACGGAATATACTGCGTCAGCACGACGGGCTTGTTCGGATCGAGCGGCTGGGGCTCGTGGCCGTCGATCACCAGGTTGCGGCGCAGGCTGGTCCACCAGCCGAGGCCGCCGAACCACCGCACGCCGGCGACCCCGAGTTTGTCGAGGAACTTCCAATTCCTCAGCGCCACGTTGATCACCAGCATCGGCG
>NZ_DATELG010000330.1:0-11473 GCF_035276905.1 Phenylobacterium sp.
AGTAGCCGCGCCCCCTTCCCTCCGCGCAGCGGATGGTCCAGAAGCGCGCCACTCTTGTGTGTGCCCCCCGAAGGACCCCATGGACCTCTCCAAGATCCCCGTCGGCGAGAACCCGCCGTACGACGTCAACGCCATCATCGAGATCCCGCAGGGCGGCGAGCCGGTGAAATACGAGCTGGACAAGGAGTCCGGCGCGATCTTCGTCGACCGCTTCCTGCACACGGCGATGTACTACCCCGGCAACTACGGGTTCATCCCGCACACCCTGGCCGACGACGGCGACCCGATGGACATTATCGTGGTGGGCCCGACGCCGGTGGTGCCGGGCGCGGTGATCCGCTGCCGTCCGGTGGGCGCGCTGATGATGCGCGACGAGGCCGGCGGCGACGAGAAGATCCTGGCGGTGCCGGTGGACAAGCTGCACCCGTTCTATGCCGGCGTGGACAGCTGGCGCGCCCTGCCGTCGATCCTGACCGAGCAGATCGCCCACTTCTTCAAGCACTACAAGGACCTGGAGAAGGGCAAGTCGGTCGAGATCGTCCGCTGGGCCGACCCCGAGGAAGCCGCCGAGCTGATCCGCAACTCGATCGCCGCCTACAAGCAGGAAGCGAAGTAGGCGCCTCTTCCCTCCCCTTCGTGGGGAGGGATCACCCCTTCACGAAATCCAGGAACACCGGCTCGCAGTCGCCCAGGCGCTTTTCCTCGTAGCGGGTGGTGACGTGGTCGGCGGGCGGGGTGCGCCAGTCCGACGCCTGCTCGGCGGTCCAGGTCAGGCCGGGCGCGCCGCTCAGGATCTCCAGGCTCCAGTCGACATAGTTGGCCCAGTCGCTGGCGAAGCGCAGCCGTCCGCCGGCTTTCAGCACCCGCGCCAGTTCCGCGGCGGTGTCGCGCTGCAGCAGCCGGCGCTTGTGGTGGCGGGCCTTGGGCCAGGGGTCGGGGAAGAGGACGAAGATCCGCTCCAGGCTGGCGTCGGGAATCCGCGCCAAGAGCTCGCGGGCGTCGCCGTCGTGCACCCGCACATTGGCCAGCTTCGCCGCCTCGATGTGGCGCAGCGCGCTCGCCACGCCGTTCTGGAAGGGCTCGGCGCCGATGAACAGCACGTCTGGGCGCCTGGCCGCCTGGGCCGCCAGGTGCTCGCCGCCGCCGAAGCCGATCTCCAGCCAGGCCTCGGCCGCCCCAGCCATCAGCGCGCGCGGCTCGAACGGCGCTTGCGGGACGCGCAGGCTCGGCAGGAGGGTGTCCATCAGCGCCGCCTGGCGCGGCTTGATCGGGCGCGATTTCAGCCGGCCGTAGGAGCGCAGCGGCGGGTGGGGCAAGGTCATGGCCGGCTTCTTAATCGGCCGGCCGCCGTCTTAGAAGCCGTCAGCCGACGCTGGTGGCGACCTGGCGCAGGCCGGCCAGCACCTCGTCGCGGATCGCCGCCGGGTGGTCGCCGGGATTGCGCAGCAGCTTGAGGCCGTCGAGGTGCACCCGGATCATCTGCCACTGGAACCGCTCCAGCGTCTGGAAGCGGCTGACCAGCTCGCAGAGGCTGTAGGCGGCCTGGCCCAGCTCGCCCAGGCCGAAGACCCCGCCCATGGCCACGACCCGGTTGGCGCAGATGTACATTTTCTGCAGGGCCGTCTCGTCGAACGCCTGGCCTGCCTTGAGCGCCTCGCCCAAAGCGTAGATCTCTTGCAGGTTGGCGTCGATCTCGGCGATCGTCGGTTCGCGGACTTCCTCGACCGCCTTCTGGGCGGCGGACAGGGCCTCGGCGGCGCTCATGCCGCCGGTCCGGACCACGCTCTTCGCCAGGCGGTTCTCGTATTTGAAGGTGGTGGCGCCTGGTTTCACAGCGAGGCCCTTTTCGGGTTGAACATGGCGTCGATGTCGGACTGGGACATGTCCGGCCCGGCCGCCTTGCCGAGCTTGGCCGAGACGTCGTCGTGCCGCCGGCCCTTGGTCCCGGCCGGTGGGCCGAAGGTCTTGTGCCGCCGGTCGGGCCCGGCGTAGCTGTCGCTGACGACGAACTGCCGCTCCTCGCGAGCGAGCCACAGGACGCGGTCGAGCATGATCTTCGGCGTGATCGGCTTGGCGACCACGAAGTTGGCGCCGCAGTCGCGCGCCTTGCTGATCGAGGAGGGCACGGTGTGGCCGCTGATCAGCATCATCGGCGTCAGGCGGTTGTCGTTGTCCTCCATCCGCCGCACGCCCTTGACGAAGTCGAAGCCCGCCCCGCCCGGCATGTCGCAGTCGACGATGATCAGGTCGAAGACGACGCCCTTGAGGATGCAGTCGTTGGCCTCGTTCAGCGTCAGGCACTTGCGGATCGCCTTGACGCCGAAGCCGATGAAGACCTGACCGAGGATGTCGAGCTCGGCCTGGTTGTTCTGCAGCAGAAGGACCGTGGCTTTCGACAGGTTGAGGCGCGCCGCCTCCGTTGCCTTCCCGCTCATGGACAGGCTCCGAACAGATCGAGTTCCCCGCTCTCGGGCGGCGCGAGCAGCGCCGCGCCGGTGAGCCGCCGCGCGAGCTCGGTGAGCGGAACGATGGCCGCCGCCGGCGCCGGATCCACCAGCCATTCCGCCGGCAGGCTGGCGGAGAGGGCATGCAGGTAGTCGGCGACCGCCGCCAGGCTCTGGGTCAGAAGGTCGAGCGTCTGCGCCTCCTCGATCGCCGCCCCGCTCTGCAGCGCGGGCGCGAGGCCGGCCTGCAACGCTTCGCAGCGGTCGGCCAGCGCCGCCAGCTCGCCGGCGCAGGCGCCGAGCGTCCGGGAGAGGGGTTGGGGGGAAGGCGACACGACCGCGGGCCCTCAGAACAGCTCGAGCGCGCCGGTGTCGACGGCGGGCTTCGGGAGGGGGGCGGTTTCGCGGGCGAAGACCTCGGGGGTGTCCTTCGGCAGGAAGACCTGGCGCGCGCGGCCGCTGACCGGCCAGTACTGGATGCGCCGCCCGGCGTCGCCGCGCAAGCTGCCGCCGACGTGGTTGAGGCCCTCGCGGCGCAGGAAGTTCTCGGCGAAGGTGGCGTTCATCTCGCCGATGTCGGTCAGGCCGGTGATCAGCCGGGCGCCGCCGAAGAGCTTGGCTTCCAGCCGCTCGCGGCGCGCGCCGTTCGACAGGAGCGCGTTCACCAGCAGCTCCATGGCGTGCACGCCGTAGCGCACCGAGTCGGCGTCGCCCTTGCGCGGGTCGCCGCCGGGCAACAGGAAGTGGTTCATTCCGCCGATGCCGGCGACGGGATCACGAAGGCACGCGGCCACGCAGCTTCCCAGGATGGTGGTGAGCACCGCCTCCGGGTCGTCGGTGACGTATTGCTCGCCCTGTACGATGTGCACGGGGCGCAGGCCGTCAGCTCTGGGTCGCGTCCCGACGTGGGTCATGTGAGCGGACCGAACACCGCTTCGATCTTTTCCTTCAGCGTCTGCACGGTGAAGGGCTTGACGAGGTAGTTGTTGACGCCGAACTGCACCGCGCGCTGCACCAGCTCCTTGTCCGCCCGGCCCGTCAGCATGATGAAGGCCGTGCCGCGGATCGGCTCGTGGGCGCGGACCGCGCGCAGCAGGCCCAGGCCGTCCAGCTTGGGCATGTTGTAGTCGGAGATGATCAGGTGCGCCTTGCTGGTCAGCATGGCGCGCAGGCCGTCCTCGCCGTCGGCGCATTCTCGGATGTCCTTGAATCCGAGCTGCTGCAGACCGCTGCGGACCAGCGAGCGCATGGTCTGCTGGTCATCGACGACAAGCACCTTCAGGGAAGCGGCTGCGGGCATCAGGCGTTCTCGATCACTTTGGAGCTGGGCGCTTTGAGGAGTTCGGCGGCGATCCGGTCGAGGGGCGCTTGACGCTCGACGGCGCCGATTTCGAAGGCCGCCTTCGGCATGCCGTAGACGACGGAGGAGGCTTCGTCCTGGCCGAAGGTGCGGGCGCCGGCGCGGCGCATGGCCAAGAGGCCCTCGGCGCCGTCGCGGCCCATGCCGGTCAGGATGGCGCCCACGGCCCTGGGCCCCATGGCCTTGGCGACCGAACGGAACAGGACGTCGACGGAGGGGCGGTGGCCGTTGACCGCCGGCCCGTCGGAAAGCCGGCAGCGCAGCGTGCCCGAGCCGCCGATCTCCAGATGCTTCTCGCCGCCCGGGGCGATGTAGATCCGGCCCGCGTCCAGCACCGCGCCGTCATGCGCTTCGGCCACCTTGGGGGCGCACAGCCGGTCCAGCCGCTCGGAGAAGCTCTTGGTGAAGGTCGCCGGCATGTGCTGGGTGATCACCGTCGGCGGGCAGTTGGCGGGGAAGCGGGTCAAGACCGTGAGCAGCGCCTCGACGCCGCCGGTCGACGAGCCGATGGCGATCAGCCGCCCGTCGGGGATGTGCTCCACCGGCGCCGGCGCGGCCGCGCCCGGGTCGCGCAGCGGCCGCACCTTGGCCTTGGCTGCGGCCTTCACCTTGAAGGGCAGGTCGGAGAAGCCTTCCAGGCCGCCGGTCGAGGGCTTGGCGACGCAGTCGATGGCGCCCAGCTCCAGGGCCTCCATCGTCGCCTCGGCGCCGCGCACCGTGAGCGTCGAGACCATGACCACCGGCATCGGCCGCAGGCGCATGATCTTCTCCAGGAAGTCGATGCCGTTCATGTTCGGCATCTCGACGTCGAGGGTGATGACGTCGGGGTTCAGCTGCTTGATCGCCTCGCGCGCTTCCAGCGGGTCGCCCGCTTCGCCCACGACCTCGATCTCCGGGTCGCGCTGCAGCACGGTGGCGATGAGACTGCGCATGGTGGCGGAGTCGTCGACTATCAGCACACGGATCATTAGCGCACGCTCCGCAGGCGATAGGTGGTTACGCCGTCCGTCTCCAGGCGCGCCGCAGCGGGGCCGCACACGCGTTCGGAGTGGCCGATGTAGAGCCGAGCTTCCGGGCTCATCAGAGGCAGGAAGCGGCTGAACACCTTCGACTGCGTCTCCTCTTCAAAATAGATGACGACGTTGCGGCAGAAGATCGCCTGGAACTGGCGCCGCATGGGCCAGTCCCCGATCAGGTTGAGCTCGTTGAAGGTCACCAGCCGGCGCACCGCCTCGGCGATGCGGAAGCCTTCGCCGTCGCGCTCGAACCAGCGGCTGCGCAGGTCGGCGGGGACGGCGGCGACGACCTGGCCCGAGTAGACGCCGGCGCGGGCCTCGGCCAGCATCTGGGTGTCGATGTCGGTGGCCAGGATCTTAACGTCATAGTCGGCTGCGTCCGGCATCAGCGACAGCACCGTCAGCGCGATCGAATAGGGCTCCTGGCCGTTCGAGCAGGCCGCCGACCAGATCCGCACCGAGCCGCCGCGCCGCGCGCCCGCCAGCAGGGGCGGCAGCAACTTGTCCTTCAGATGGTCGAAGTGGTGCGGCTCGCGGAAGAAGCGGGTGACGTTGGTGGTCAGCGCCACGATCATCTGCTGGCGCTCGTCCAGCCCCTCGGCGCCGGTCACCAGCTTGCAGTACTGGCGGAAGCTCTCCAGGCCCAGCGCGCGCAGGCGCTTGGCCAGGCGCGAATAGACCAGCGTCGCCTTGCTCTCCGGCAGGGCGATCCCCGCCGTCGCATGCAGGGTGGCCGCGATCGTGCGGAAGTCCTCCGCCGTGAACAGGAACTCCCCGTCCACCAGCTGGGCGCGGCGGTCCTCCCGCAAAATTGTCGGGGGCAGGACGCTCATGCCGCGTGATCGAGCTCGCGGTCAGGCAGGACCCGGTCCAGCGAGATGAAGCTCACCATGCGGCCTTCAATGGCCAGGAGGCCGCGCACGAAGTTGCGCACCATTTCCGAGGCCACGTCGGGCGTCGGCTGGATGTCCTGGTCGGTGACCGTCAGGATGTCGGAGACTGCGTCGACCAAGAGGCCCACGATCTGGTTCTGCACCTGGGCGACGATGATGACGTGCCGGGCGGTCGGATCGGCCGCGCCCAGGCCCAGGCGCGCGCCCAGGTCGACGATCGGCAGCACCGCCCCGCGCAGATTGATCACGCCACGGACGAACGGCGGCGCCTGGGGCAGGGCCGTCGCCGGCGTCCAGCCGCGGATCTCGCGGACTTCCATGATGTCGACGCAGAACTCCTGCTCGCCGATGCGGAAGGAGATCAGCTCGCGTCCGACGCCCGACTGGTTCGCAACTTCGCTCATCGTCTTCAGCCCGCTTGCAGGAGCCTGGGGGCCTCGGTCGTCCGCGAGGCCGCCACCAGGGCGTCGATATCGAGGATCAGGGCGACGCGGCCGTCGCCGGTGATGGTGGCCGCGGCGATGCCCGGCACGCGGCGGTAGTTGGCCTCCAGGCTCTTGATCACCACCTGGCGCTGGCCCTGGATCGCGTCGACCAGCAGCACCGCGCGGGCGCCGCCTTCGCCCTCGATCAAGAGCGCCACGCCCTGCTCGGCGTCCAGCGGCTCGGCCCGGTAGCCGAGCGCCAGGCCCACGTCGACCAGCGGCACATAGGCGCCGCGGATGGCGATCACCCGCGCGCCCCCGCCCAGGCCGTGCACGTCGGTGCGCTTCGGCTGCAAGGTCTCGATGATCGCGGTCAGCGGGGCCACCAGGGTCTGCTGGCCGGCGGTGACCACCATGCCGTCGAGCACCGCCAGCGTCAGCGGCAGGCTCATCGAGAAGGTCGAGCCCAGGCCCGGCCGCGAGGTGATCGAGATCCGCCCGCCCAGGTCCTGGATCGAGCGCTTCACCACGTCCATGCCGACGCCGCGGCCGGAAATGTCGGAGATGGCGCTGGCGGTCGAGAAGCCCGGCAGGAAGATCAGGTTGTCGGTCTCTTCATCGGTCAGGCTGGCGTCGGCGGCGATCAGGCCCTTGTCGATGGCGATCTGCTTGACGCGCTCGCGGTTGATGCCGCCGCCGTCGTCGGCGACCTCGATGACGATGCGGCCGGAGCGGTGGGCGGCGGAGAGCTTGACCACGCCTTCCGGGTTCTTGCCGGCGGCGACGCGCTTCTCCGGGCTCTCCAGCCCGTGGTCGATGGCGTTGCGGATCATGTGCGTCAGCGGATCGGTCAGCCGCTCGACGACCGTCTTGTCGACCTCGGTGCCCTCGCCCTCGGTGACCAGGCGGACCTGCTTGCCGGTGATCGCGGCGACCTCGCGCGCCAGGCGCGGCATCCGCTGGAACACCGACTTCACCGGCTGGGCGCGGATGGCCATGACGCTGTCCTGGATCTCCCGGGTCAGCTGTTCCAGCTCGTCCAGGGCGCTGGCGACGTGCGAGGCGCGGGCGACGCCCAGCTCGTTGACGCGCGAGGCCAGCATGGCCTGGTTGATCACCAGCTCGCCGACCAGGTCGATCAGCCGGTCCACCCGGTCGAGGTCGACGCGGATGGTGGGGGCGGCCTGCACGGCGACGGCCTTGCCGGCCTCGGCCCTTCCAGCGTCGCCCTGGCCGCGGCGGTCGTCGCCGCTGCGGCGGTCCTCGACGCGGCGGTCCTCGGCCGGCGGCGCATTGGCCGCTTCCAGGACCGGGGCGGAGACGGCCTCGACGACGGGTTCTGCGGGAGCGGCCCCGACCGGGGCCTCAGGCTTTGGGAGGAGCGTCTCCTCGACGGCGGCCTCTTCGACTGCAGATTGGGCCATGCTGATCAGGGCGGCGATGTCGAGCTCGGCGGACGAGGCCTCGATCGGCTCGCCGTCGGCGCCGATCGCCTGGATGTCCAGCTCGCAGTCGGCGTCGACGAACTCGAACACCTCGCGCACGTCGGTCTCGCTGGCGTCGCCGCGCAGGCGGACGTTCCAGGTGAGGTAGGCGCCCTCGGGATCGAGATGCGGCAGGAGCGGCAGGTCGCTGGCGTCCAGCTCGACCTCCACCTCGCCCAGGCGCGCAAGCTCGCGCAGCAACAGGACGGTCTCGTTGGCCTTGGCGTAGAGCTCGGCCCGCGGCTTGAAGCGCAGGGTCCAGGCGGACGGCTCGGGGGCGTCTTCGACGAGGACCGGCGCGGCCGCCTCCTCGAGGTCCAGTTCGAGCGGAGCGATCTGCATCGGCTGGAAGGCGATCTCGCCCATGCCGTCGTCGCCGCCGTCGGCGTCCGCTTCGATGCCCGCCACGGCGGCGAGCTCGGCGGCGATCGCGTCGCAGCGGCTCTGGTCGACCTCGCCGCCGTCGCGCGCGGCGCGCACCAGGTCGGCCAGCACGTCGGCCGAGCGCAGCAACGACTTCACGACCGCGTCGGAGGCGGCCAGGCGCCCCGCGCGAACCTCGTCCAGGGTGGTCTCGAACACGTGGGCGAAGCGCACCAGGTCGTCCAGGCCGAACGCGCCGGCGCCGCCCTTGACCGAATGCACCGCGCGGAACACGGCGTTGACGGTCTCCGTGTCGGTGTCGCCGCCTTCCATGGCCAGGAGACCGGATTCCAGTTCGGCGAGCTGCTCCTCGCACTCCTGGAAGAAAGTCGCCTTGATTTCCGCCATCGGATCCATGGACCGGGTCCCTTAGTCTCGCCTCAAGGTCTTGCGCGTTCAGGCCGCGACGCGGCGAATGGCTTCCACCAGCTTCTCGGGATTGAAGGGCTTCACGATCCAGCCCGTGGCCCCGGCGTCACGCGCCCGCGCCTTCTTCTCCGGCGAGGACTCGGTGGTCAGCACCAGGATCGGGATCGCCCGGCAGCGGGCGTCGGAGCGGACGCCCTCGATGAAGCCGTAGCCGTCCATGCGCGGCATGTTGATGTCGGTGACGATGACGTCCGGGGTCTCGCCCGCCAGGACCTCCAGGCCGTGGACGCCGTCCTCCGCCTGCACGACGTTGAAGCCCGCGTCGACGAGGGCCAGCCGCAGCATGTCGCGCATGGTGCGGGAATCGTCGACCGTCAGAATGGTCTTGCTCATGCGCTGAGCTCCCGAGAGTTGAAGTGCTGTTCGATGGGCGCCCCGAGGAGGGCGAGGGTCGAGGTGAACTCGCTGGAGGGCGAGACCACGGAGAATTCGGCGCCGTCGGCGTCCCAGGTGCGGCGCGCGGAGAGCAGCACCTGCAGGCATTGCGCGCCGAGCCGCTCGACGGCGGAGGCGTCGACGTCGACGTTGCGGCCGCGCAGGGCCAGGAACTCGTTCACCAGCGGGGCGGCGGCGTTCAGGTCGAGCACCTGGCCCAGCCGCAGGACGGCCGCGCTGTCGGGAGCAGGTTTGCGGGGCATGGCGGGCTAGATCTCGCTTCCGATGTCGTCGCCGGCGCCTGCTCGGGGGCGCCCGGCCGCGCCGCCGCCGGCGGCGTGCGCAGCTTGCGAGATGAAGGCGACCGGGATCGCGCCGACGTCGGCGGCCGACGTCTGGAAGATCGTCTGGTTCAGTTCAAACACTGCGACGTCTCCGCCCGAAACCCCGGGGCGCTTCTGCCCCCCCGTCGCACTGATTTCAGGGTTGTCGCGTTGAAAAAGGATTACTGCGGCGGAAACTAAGCTGGGGAGGCTCTCCGGGCTTCCGAATCGTTCGCCGGATAATTGGTCCAGGTGGTGTTTGTCCCACAGGCTCAGATTCACTATGCGCCGGCAAGTGTAAGGGAGCGGCCGGCGGCTGGCGGGGGGGCGACTACTTTTTCGCGTCTGAATTTGGTCACATTGTCGCAGGTGCGTCGGAATGGAAGGTCTAAGCTTCACCGGAACGCGCCTTCTCTTGTAACCCTCCGCGGGGTGACCGCGTTCGGGAGTGTTTTTGTGTACACCGCCAAGGTCGAGCCAGAGGGCCAGGACGTCTGCTCGGCGCTCGCCCAGGCCCTGTTGCTGGCCGCGCGGCGGTGGCGCACCCGGCTCAACGAACGCCTGAAGGCGATCGGCCAGACCGACGCGCGGTGCGCGGCGCTGGCGGAGATCGCCGACTGCGCCGATGGGGTGGTGCAGCGCGAGCTGTCCCAGCGGCTGGGCGTCGAGGAGCCGACGGTGGTGCGCCTCCTGGACGCGCTCGAGGCGCAGGGCTGGGTCGAGCGCCGGGCCCACAGCCTCGATCGCCGAGCCAAGGTCGTGCAGATCACCGGCGAGGCCCAGCCGGTGCTCGACCAGGCCGAGGAGATCGTCGCCGACCTGCAGGCGGAGATGTTCGCCGAGATCGACCCCGCCGACCTCGCCGTCTGCCTGCGCGTGCTCAATCAGCTGACCCGCAAGCTGGATCGGGTCTGAGCGCCCACGCGGAACGCGCCGTAGGCGCTTTTAAGTTCACCACCAAGCTCACCAAGACCACCAAGACGCGCTGCACGGCTCCAGCGTGGAAGCCTTTCGCTCGGCCCCTTGGTGGTCTTGGTGAGCTTGGTGGTTGAATTCGACTACCGGCGCTGACGCGCCGTAAGCTCACGCCGCCACGACCTCGGTCATCACCGCGCCGATCTCCTCGTGCAGCACGAGGTCCGCGTAAGGGTCGAGCTCGGTCGGCTCGCGGTTGACGATGGCGAGCAGGGCGCCGTTGCGCTTGGCGATCAGCGGGAAGCCTGCCGCCGGGTGCACCGCCAGCGACGAGCCCAGCACCAGGAACAGGTCGCAGCTCAGCGACGCCTGCTGGGCGCGGGCCATCGGCTCCTGCGGCATCGACTGGCCGAAGGAGATGACGGCCGTCTTCACGAGCCCGCCGCAGCGGCGGCAGTAGGGGATCTCGCCGGCCTTGAGGAAGCTGTCCTTCAGTTCCGCCAGCTCGTGGCGCTCCTCGCACTCCAGGCACATGGCGTAGCTGGCGTTGCCGTGCAGCTCGATCACCTTGTCCGCCGGCACGCCTGAGTCCTGGTGCAGGTTGTCGACGTTCTGGGTGATGACGGCCCGGGCCTTGCCGGCCGCGACCAGCCGGGCGACCGCATGGTGGCCGGCGTTGGGCGCCGCCCCCGTCCAGCGCGCCGTCCCGCTGAAGGTGCGGGTCCAGGCCTCGCGCCGCTTGGCCGCATCGCCGACGAACTCCTGGAAATAGATCGGCTTCATCTTGCTCCACACCCCGCCGGGGCTGCGGAAGTCCGGGATGCCGGACTCGGTGGAGATCCCCGCGCCGGTGAAGACCACCATGCGCCGGGCCTCGTCGATCATGCGGGCGAGGTCGGATCGCGACATGGGCTTCAACATCGCCCCTCGCGCGCGCCGGCGCCAGAGGGCGATCGAACGGGCCCGAGAAGGGGAGGAGGTGATCGGCCCGGCCAGGGTGGGGGGGATGCCAGGGGTGTGGGCCGGGCCGATCCTTGACCCGCCTGCAATGGTGATCGCTTGCGGATCGCGCCTAGAACCCTTCCCCGAAAGGCAAGTTCCGGCCGCCGACGATTTCTTTCGCCGTCCTAGGCGTTCACCCGATTGCATCGGGCGGCGCGCCCAGCCGCGACCAGGCCTCGGCCTCGTCCAGCCCCGTGATCTCGATCTGCTTCACCCGCGCGGTCTCCCCGCGCAGGATCCTCACCGCCGACTTCGGCCGCCCCAGAGTCCTGGCGATCAGGGCGACGACCGCGGCGTTGGCGGCCCCGTCGGCCGCCGCGGCGGCGACGCGTAGTTTGAGGACGGCGCGTCCGGCGTCGTCGCGCATCCATCCTTCCACGGCGT
>NZ_DATELG010000331.1:0-12559 GCF_035276905.1 Phenylobacterium sp.
GGAGTTTGGCCACTGCGAACCGGGTTCGCGAGTTAGAAGGCGCGGCACCTGAAGTCGCTGCCGAGTTGCGCAATCGGGACTATCTGCGCCAATGAGGGTTGGGCGATGAGCCGAGTCGGAAGCGATGGCCTGGACTTCACCGGCATACAGCAAGGCGCAGGTAGACGCGGCCGGCCGCACATTGCTCGACGTCTCCGCTGATTGGGACCAAGTCGATAAGGCGCTTGACGTTATAAACAATTGGCGGGCGTCCCACAGCTTCCCGCTGAACACGTTTACCGTCACACTCAAGCGGAAGGGCAGCAGCGTCGATCCGAACTGTCTCGTCGCGCAGCGGATCAAGCGCCTGGCCTCGATCACCCACAAGCTCGACCGCTTCCCCCGTATGCGGCTGTCGCAGATCCAAGACATCGGCGGTTGTCGCGCTGTCGTGAGCAGCATCGAGCAGGTTAGGGAACTCGTGGAGGTCTATAGGCGTAGCGATCTCAAGCATAAGCCGAAGATCGACGATTACCTTCTGCAGCCGCAGGAGTCCGGCTACCGCGGCATGCATCTCATCTACACGTACAATTCAGACCGAAGCGAGGTCTATAACGGCCTCAAGGTCGAGATGCAGATCCGATCGCAGTTCCAACATGCCTGGGCTACGGCCGTCGAAACTGTCGGGACCTTCATTCGGCAAGCTCTAAAGTCGAGCCAAGGCGAGGCGGAATGGCTTCGTTTCTTCGCGCTCATGGGGACGGCGATCGCGCACCAAGAGAATACTGCTCCCGTCCGCAACACCCCCAGTGATCGCGGGGAGCTGCGGAACGAGATCGCTGCTTATGTCGACGAGCTGGATGTGATCGGGCGCCTGGAGGCGTTTGGGCAGGCTTTGCAGACGATCGAGAACCCGACCGGCATGAAGGCCGATTACTTCCTTTTGGAACTTATTCCCGCCGCCCGTGAGGTTCTCGTCAAGGGTTTCGCCCGCAACCGGCTAGGCGACGCACAACTCGCGTATGCTGCCGCTGAGCGGCGAGTGAGCGAGCAGGGCGGAAGCGACGTGGTTCTCGTGTCAGTCGACTCTGTCGCGGCGCTGCGGCGTGCGTATCCGAACTACTTCCTCGATACGCGCATGTTCATCGAACTGGTCAGGGATGCGGTTCAAGGGCAACCGATGGCGCCTCCTCCCCCATTGCCGGCGGAGGCGATCTAAGGCGACGTCGTGCGTGAGGCTATGCGCTTCTTCAGTGAACTCCATGCGGCGCGGGCCGACGCCTGAGCGTCGCTAAGCCGCGGCCGCGCTGTGCTCGCGCGAAGGTCGCCCGGGGCGTTCAGCCAGGATCTGATCGATCGCCGCCAGCAGCTCTGTTGGCGTGACGGGTTTCATCACGAATGCGTCCATGCCGCCGGCGAGGTAGGCGTCGACCTGGTCCATCGAGACCGAGCCGGTCAGCGCAATGACGGGCTTGTTCCTGTTCGGTCCGGGGGTGGATCTGAGCCGCCTCGTCACCTCCAGCCCGCTCATGCCGGGCATGTGAATGTCCATCAGGACCAGGTCGAAGTCTTGCCCGGCAAGGTATTCCAACGCCTGTTCACCGCCTTCGGCGCACTCGACGACAGCTGCGATGGACTGCAGCATCAGGGAGAACGCCAGGCGATTCACCTGATGATCGTCGACAATCAGAATACGCAATCCTGAGCCCGCTGAAGCGACTGTGGGCTCCGTGGCCGCAGGGGCCTCGCAAGCCGCAAGCCTCAACTCGACATGGAACGTCGAGCCCACCCCCGGTTCGCTGGACACCGTGATGTCGCCGCCGAGCAACCGGGCCAATTCGCGGCTGATGTGCAGCCCGAGCCCTGTGCCGCCATGCGCGCGCGCCGTGGAAGCGCTCAATTGCTCGAAGGCGCTGAACAACAGGGCGGTCTGCTCGGGCGTCATGCCCGGTCCCGTGTCCTCGGCGTCAATCGAGATGACGATGGCGCCGTCGAGCTCCTGTGCGCGGAACCGGAGCGTCAGGCCTCCGGCGTCGGTGAACTTGGTGGAGTTCGACAGAAGGTTGTTCAGGATCTGCCGCAGGCGTGTCGGGTCGCCCTCGACCCAGCGCGGAAGGCGATGCGATCCTTCGAGTTTGAGATAGAGCTGCTTTCGCCGCAATTCCGGGCGCCAGAAGCGGACGGTCTCCAGGAGCGTTTCGCGCAGGTCGAAGGGCACGGTTTCGACGCCCATTCGACCGGCTTCGATCTTCGAGAGATCCAAGAGCTCGTTCAACAGAAGGCGCATCATCTGGGCCGCGTCCGTGATCAGGGCGGCGTTGTTTCGCGACGTGGCGTCCGGAGCCCAGTTCGCCAACTCCGCCGCGCCGGCGAGGATGCCGCTGAGCGGCGTGCGCAGTTCGTGACTGACCATGGCGACGAAGGCCGACTTGGCCGTCGTCGAACGCTCGGCGGCTGCCCGCGCTTCCACCAGCTCGATCGCTGTGCGGCGGTTGGCGGCCGAAATCTGGTGGGTGTGCATGAGAAGGCCGGCGATGCTGAGGCACAGCACGATCGGCCCGGCAGGCCCGTCACTGAGCGTGAAGCTCCATCCGGCAAGGACGACGAGGTAGGTCGCCAGGGGCAAGATCGCGGCATAGTAGGCGGCCGTGGACCGCCTTGCGATGGAGGTCGCCAACGAGACAATGCAAAGCAGAAGAAACGCCCCGCCGACCAAGCCCCAAAGCCCGCCGACCAGACCTGCCGCAAAGGGGACCGCGCCGAGCAACATGTGCTTGGCGCCCACGTAGACCGTAGCTCGCCGCGCCCAGCGCCGGCGGGATTGCGCGGCTGTTGGCGGCCGTTCGATCCTGGGACCCACGACGTCGACCAGGACGATGAAGGTCACAAACCATGCGACCACGAACAGCCATCCCAGGAACGGGACAAAGCTAATTGCAATAGCCACATCCGTCGCCCAACGGCCGCGCATGTTCCGTCGGGCGTGCGCCAGGGATTCGGATAAATACTCTACCTCTTCGCCGGCTGACATGCGCCCCCTCGCACTTCACCCAGCCGACGACAGATCACACCTGCGTCTAAAGAGCGTTAAGGGGCCGGTTGTTGCGCGTGACAGATTGTCGCCCGCCCGTCGCCGCGTGGGTGGCGGGCGCGCGTCCGCCGAGGCGGAACCTAATCCAAATGGACAGGAATAATCTTGTAAACTGACCTCTCGGAAATATAATCTGCGCGGCGAACGGGGCGCGGAAGACGCGGTCAAACGCGGCTCGCGAGTTGAGGGAGCAGGATATGCCGACGCTTGATACTCAGCGCCTCGATTTCCGCGTCGGCGCCGATACGCCCCTGGGTCTTGCGCTGCGCCGGTACTGGACGCCGGTGTGCATGAGCTCCGACGTCGCCGAGCCGGACTGCGATCCGATTCGGGTTTGGGTGCTTGGCCAATCCTATGTCGTCTTCCGCGACACGGCCGGTCGGGTGGGCGTGATCGACGAAGCCTGCCCGCACCGGAAAGCGTCCCTGGTGTTCGGGCGCAATGAGGAGGGCGGCATCCGCTGCCTCTGGCACCAATGGAAGATCGCCACGGATGGCGCGCTTCTGGAGACTCCGAACAATCCTGACGGCGGCTTCCGCGAGCGGGTGAAGGCGAACGCTTACGACGTCGTGGAGTCCGGCGGCCTGATCTGGGGCTATTTCGGTCCCGCCGAGCTGAAGCCGCCCTTTCCCGAATTCCAATGGGCCGGGCTTCCGCCGGAGAACGTGCTGATCATTCCCGTCGACCTTGACTGCAACTTCGTGCGGCCGCTGGAGGGTCTGGTGGACACCTCCCACGTGGCGCTGCTGCACGCCGACGCCGTGAAGCGGCTGTCCCGGGAGTTCGGCGCGGGCGACGGGGCGGCCTTGAACGCGGATTCGATGCCGCATCTGGAGCTCGAACTGACCGATTTCGGCTTCCACTACGCCGCGATCCGCAACCTGCCGTCGGACACGGACGCCGCCCAGGTCAGAATGACGGCCTACGCCGCGCCCTACGCCTGTTTCATCTCGCCCGGGGACCATGCTCACATCAGCGTGCCCCAGGACGACACGCACACGCGATTGTACAACGTCATGTGGAGCCGCGATCAGCGTCTGGACGCCGGCGAGGCGCGAGACCGGCTGATCGCCATGTACGGCTTGACGGACGAGATTCTCGACCGCCAGGGCATCCGCGCGACGATGCCGCCGCCGGGACCGCTGGGGCGCAGGAACCACTTCGTCCAGGACCGGGACGCCATGCGGTCCGGAGAGACGTTCACAGGCAATCTCGGCCTCACGGCGGAAGACGCCGTGATGACGGTCACGATCGGCTCGATTTCCGACTATCGAGGCGAGCACCTGACGCCGGCCGACTTGGGCGTGGTGCGCCTGCGGCGGGCCGTCAACGACATCGCAACGAGCGTGGCCGCGGGGCGTGAACCGGTAGGGCTGCGGCCGAGGACAGATACACGCCGGATCGGCGCGCCCTCCGGCGTTCTCGCCGTCGGCGCGGACTGGCGCCTGCTCGTCCCGGATCATGCGCGCCTCGACAAGACGGCCTGAGCGCCGCGTCCCGACCGGCGTCAGAGCTCCACGCCCATCCTTCTCAGGTGATCCCTAGCCATGCCGTACAACCGCAAGCCGATCCCCGAAAGCATCCTGATCTTTGGCGCAGGCGCGCGCCTCGGCGGGCCGCTGGCCGCGTTCCTGGCGCGCGAGGCGCCCTTGGTCCGGCTCCGGCTGGCCACCCACAGCGCGGGCAAGGCGGACGCTCTACGCGAGAGGTTCCCGTCCGCCGAGGTAGTGGTCGCCGACTACCTGGACGTTTCGTCCATGAGGCGCGCGCTGGACGGCATGAGCGGGGCCTTTGTGGTTACGCCGAGCGGAACGGACGAGCGGCCGGCGATGACGAACCTGGTCGAGGCCGCCAAATCCTCGAGCCTCGTTCACCTGCTTCGCGTCGTCGGGATTCAACCGGAAGCCAATGCGCACCGCATTCCGCAGTCGCTGCGGGACCATGGCCTGGGCCTGCCGATCCAGCATCCCATCGCCAAGCGGATCCTGGACGACAGCGGCCTGCCGGTCACCTACCTCAACTGCGGCGCCACCTTCATGGACAATTTCCTCGCGCCGCCCACGGTGGAGGCGTTGCGGCGGTCGCGGACATTGATCTGGCCGGAGCGGCTGATCCCGTTCATCGATCCGCGGGATGTGGGCGAGGCGGCCGCGCGCCTCCTCCTTTCGGACAACCACCGCCATATCGGCCAGCTCCACACGCTCAACAACGGGCAGGACATCCTGCGCTTCGAAGACGTCGCCAAGCTGATGAGCGAGGTGTGGAACGAGCCGATCCGCCACGACAGCTCCAAGGAAGCCTTCTTCGCGACCTATTCCCAGATGGGGCCCCGGCGTCAGTATCTCTGGGATTTCTTCCAGTACGAGCAGGACAATGAAGTGGTGTGGGCGCGCAACGATTTCGTGGAGCGCATGCTCGGGCGCAAGCCCACGACGCTGCGGGGCTGGCTCATCGAGCACCGTGACGCGATCCTGGGCGCGCCGTCCTAGAGGCTGTTAGCGTTCGGCGGTTCGAATGAACCACCGAACGCTCCAGGCGCGATCTGATCAGGCGGGCTCGTTTCCAGGCGTTTCCGAAAGGGGACGGCCTTCACGAACGAGCTTTTCGAGCAGCGGCGCGGGCGCGAAGTGGTCGCCGTGGCGCGCCTGCAAGGCCTGCAGGCGATCGCGCACGTACGCCAGGCCGAGCATGTCGCCGTAGTAGGTCAGCCCGCCCTTATCGAGCGGCCAGCCGTATCCGGTGTTCCAGATGACGTCGATGTCCGACGCCCGCTGGGCGACGCCTTCGTCGAGAATCTTGGCTGCTTCGTTGATCATCGGCAGGATCATGCGATCCAGGATTTCCTGTTCGCCGATGTCCCGGGCGGTGACGCCGGTGCGCTCGCGGACAGAGGCGATGATCGCGTCGACCTCAGGATCGGGGATCGGCGTGCGATCGCCCGGTTCGTAGCGGTAATAGCCCTTGCCAACCCGCTGACCGAGCCGGCCGGACGCATAGAGCGCGTCGCCCACCGGGTCTTCCTCGCCGGTCTGCTGGCGAAGCCGCCAGTTGAGCTCGATGCCGCCAACCATGTCGAAGAGGGCGAACGTCCCCATCGGGAAGCCGAAGCGCACGAGCGCGCGATCGATCTGCGCGGGCGTCGCGCCCTCCACGAGCATCCGCGCCGCCTGGTAGTCGCGCTTGGCGAAGATCCGGTTGCCGACGAAGCCGTCACACACGCCGACCACGACGGCCACCTTTCCGAGCCTGCGCGCGAGCGCCATGGCGGTGGCCAGGCACCGGTCCGACGTGTCGCGTCCCCTCACGACTTCGAGAAGCCGCATGACCTGCGCCGGGCTGAAGAAATGCAGGCCGACGACCTGCGCAGGTCTGCCGGTGGCGGCCGCGATCTCATTGAGGTCGAGAGAGGAGGTATTGGTCGCCAGCACGGCGTTTTCCGGGGCGACGGCGGAGATCTGCTGGAAGATCTGCCGCTTGAGCGCCATATCTTCCCACACGGCCTCGATGAGCAGCTCGGTCGGCCGGACGTCGGCCAGGTCCGTGACGCTGTCGAAGCGCCGCAGGCGTTCTTCGACCTCCGCTTCGGTCAGCTTGCCGCGCTTGATGGCGTTGGTCCAGTTGGCGCGGATGCGGGCGGTGGCGTTCGCCATGTTGGCCGGCGAGGTCTCCACCAGCGTGACGGCGAGCCCGCTTTGCAGCAGGGCGGTGGCGATCCCGGCGCCCATCTGCCCGCCGCCGATCACGCAGACATGCGACAGGTCCGCCGGCGCGACCTTAAGATCGACGCCGCGGATCGAAGCTGCGGCCCGTTCGGCGGCGATCGCATGTTCGGCCGCATCGGCTGACGAACCGCCTGAGTGGTGGGCGAGAGGCTTTGGATCGGAACCGGTCATTCGGCGCTCCGGGCAGGCGTGGAGAGACTGAAGGTCGGCAGGGATTGTCCGGCTCGCATCGGGGCCAGCCGTACCCGGGCTCCGATCCGCACCTGGTCCGGAACGCTCTCGTCGATCAGCGCCAGGATGCTCGGCCCCTCGTCGAGCGTGACGAAGGCCGGCACGGAAACATCGTCACGCCGCCTCCAGACGGTGAAGGAATAGACTTCGCCCTCGCCGACGGCCTGCGTCCAATCCGTCTCCCCGCTGCTGCAGAAGGGGCAATAGGAGCGCGGATAGTGGTGATGCTGTCCGCATTGCGCGCAGCGGCGGAGCAGAAGCCGCCCGTCCGCCAGCGCTGCCGTATAGACTTGGAGGTCCGCCACGTCGGGTGCAGGTGTCATGACGGGGTCCGTTCTCGACTTGTGGTGATCGGGGAGGCGCGGCGGCTATTCATCGCGTCCCTTGGCGTCCCGGGAGGCGCCGCCGCGCACGAGATGGAGGCCGGCGTCAGACAGCAGCGTTTCACCGGTGATGGTCCGCGCCGCCGACGATGCGAGAAAGAGCGCAGCTTCCGCCACGTCATCGGCCGTGCACGCCATCTTCAGCGGGGTGACCCGTTGCGCCATGTCCCGCAGTCGGTCGGCGTCGGCGCCCAGACGTTCGAACCAGGGCGTATCCATGTAGCCGGGCAGGATCGCGTTGACCCGAATTTCCGGCGCCAGCGCGCGCGCCAGCGCCTGGGTCATGGTGATCAGCGCTGACTTGGAGAGAATGTACGGGAGCGAACTTCCCTCCGCCGTCACCGCGCCGACCGATGAGGTGTTGACGATCGCCGCGCCGGGCGCGGCGCGCAACAGAGGCAGGAGGACGCGCGTCGCCTGATAGGTTCCGATGACGTTGGTCCGGTACACATTCAGGAAATCGTCCGCATCGAGCGCGTCCATTGCGGCGAAGTCACGGGCGTCGATCGAAATGGCGGCGTTGTTGAACAGGGCGTCGAGGCGCGCGTATTCGCCGGCTGCATCGGCCAGCTGGCGCGCCGCCTGATCTTCGGCGATGTCCGCCTGCACCAGTCTCGCCGTTGCGCCGGCGGCCTCCACCAGCGCGGCGGTCTGCCGCGCGGCGTCCTGCGAGCGGGCATAGTTCACCAGCACCGCGCGCGCGCCAGCCCTCGCTGCGCCGACCGCAATGCTGCGGCCGAGCCCGGTGCTTGCGCCGGTCACGGCCACCACCTTACCGGAAAAATCCAGCATCCCGTCTCCCGCCCGTGACCAGCGCCCGGCCTCGCTGGGGCAGGCGCTCGACAATGGCCAATATTACTGATCAAATGGACAGGATAATATCCGCGGGTCAAGTGGGAAAGCGGCGCGGTGTGCGCCTGGCCGACAAAAAATCGCGCCGGACCGGCTTGCCAAGACCCAGGCGCCACGTTACTAACCTATCCAACCGGACAAAATAACCCGTGGCTGAGACGCGGTCTGCGGCGATGGGGAGGGGAAGAATGGCGGCTGTTTCTTTCGGGACCACGGTTGGCGATCCGTCGGATTTGCGCGCGGCGGCGGTGCATCGGCTGCTCCACCCGCGGTCGGTCGCGATCATCGGCATGTCGGCGCGCGCGGGCTCGGCGGGACAGATCGTCCTGTCAAACCTGAAGCAGAACAACTTTGCGGGTGAAGTTCATCTGGTCGGCCGCAGCGGCGGGCAGATCATGGGACATCCGGTCCTCGCCGGGGTGAACGATCTGCCCCTCGACGTGGATCTCGCGGTGCTGGCGGTGCCCGCCGCCGGCGTGGTCGAGACGATCGAGGCGTGCATCGCGCGACGGGTCGGGTCGGGCGTCGTGTTCGCCTCCGGCTTCGCCGAAGCGGGCGAGGACGCGCGGCTTGCGCAAGAGGCGATCAGCCAGCTGGTCGTGGGCGCGGGCTTCGGCCTCGTCGGCCCGAATTGCATCGGGTTTACCAACTATGTGGACGGCGTCGACATCGGCTTCATCCCGGTGCCGCCTGCCGGCGCCCTGCCCAAGGAGAGCCTTCCGACCCTGGCCATCCTTGCGCAGAGCGGCGGGCTGATGGGGCATATGTATTATGCGCTGGCCGCCCGTAATCTGCCGGTGGCGTACCGCATATCCACCGGCAATGAGGCCGGCCTCGATCTGGCGGATTATGTCGCCTACATGGCGGGCGACGAGGCGGTGAGCACGATCGCGCTCTACGCCGAGCATATCCGGCGTCCGGCCGCTTTTCTGGAGGCCGTGGGCAAGGCGCGCGCCGCCGGCAAGACCTTGGTCATGATGCACACCGGACGAGGGGCGCAGGCGCAGAAGGCCGCGGCCTCGCACACGGGGGCGATGGCGGGCGACTATGCGGTGATGGCGACCTTGGTGTCGCGGGCCGGCGTGATGCTGGTCAATACGCTGGAAGAGCTGATCGATTGCGCCGAATTCCTGGTCCGGTATCCGGACCCTCCGGTGCGCGGTCCGGCCTTGGCGACCACCTCCGGCGCCTTCTGCGCCATCGCGCATGATTATTGCGAGGAACTCGGACTGATCTTGCCGCCGCTGTCGGCCGCGAGCCTGGACGTGTTGCGGCCGCGCATGCCCGAGTTCACGCCTCCGAAAAATCCGCTCGACCTCACGACCCAGGTGGTGTGGGACGTTCCGCTGGTCGCGGATGCGGCGCGGGTGCTTGCCGAGGACCCGGCCATGGGCAGCGTGACCATCGCCGTGCCCGACGGCGGCAAGGCCGCGGCGATCGAATGGCTCCGGCCGCTGGCGGACACGATCGCCGAGACGTCCGCGCCGATCCTGCTGACGGTGCTCGGCGAGGATGCGCCGATGCCGGACGATTTCGAGGCGCTGGCGCGGGAGCGCGGCATGCTGCTGTACCGCTCGCCCGAGCGCGCCTTGCGGACGGTGGCGAGCGTCACGCATTACGGGCGATCGCTCGCCCGATCGCAGGCGCAGGCGCAGCCTCCGGGCGCCCCGCCATTGCCCGAGCTGCGGCGCGGCGCCCAGCCCGAGTGGCTGGGGAAGAAGGTGCTCGAAGCGATCGGCGTCGCGGTTCCCGCCGGCGGCCTGGCCAGGTCTGCAGAGGAGGCGGCCCAGATCGCCGGGCGGATCGGTTATCCGGTCGTGGTCAAGATCCAGGCGGCGGAACTGGCGCACAAGACCGAGATCGGCGGCGTCGCCCTCGACATCAAGGACGAGGCCGGCGTGCGGGCGGCCGCGCGCACCATGCTGGAGCGGGTCGCCGCCGATTTCCCCCACGTCGCCGTCGATGGAGTCCTTGTCGAGGCCATGGCGCGGAAGGGGCTGGAACTGGTGGTCGGCGCGAAGCGCGACCCGAACTGGGGCCCCGTGACCCTCGTCGGCTTGGGCGGCATTCTGGTCGAAGCGCTGCACGACGTAAGGCTGCTTCCCTGCGACCTGCCGCTGGCCGAGGTCGTCGCCGAGATGCGCCAGCTGAAGTCCGCAAAGTTGCTGACGCCGTTCCGCGGCCGCCCGGCGCCGGACCTCGAAGCCGCCGCCAAGGTCGTCTGCGCGATCGGCGATCTGATGCGAGCCCGCCCCGACATCGTCGAAATCGACGTCAACCCGTTGCTCGCGCTCGCCGAAGGCGAGGGCGTCATCGCGCTCGACGCCCTGATCGTCGCCAAGGATTGACGGCGCACCGCTTTCGAGCGCGACCCGAAACGCAAGGATAGAGACGTGGCGGAAGACCTCATCAGCTATGAACTTGACGGCTCCATCGCCCTGATCGGGATCAACCGTCCCGCCAAGCGCAATGCGCTGAACACGGCGGCGACCCGCGCCTTGATCGAGGCGGCGGAGCGCGCGGGCCGGGAGGCCAAGGCCGGCGTCATCTTCGGGCACGGCGAAAACTTCTCCGCGGGCCTCGATCTGGTCGAGATCGGCGACAAGCGAAAGCGCGGCGTCAGCGACAGCGAGAAGCTGGATCGCCATCAAGAACACCTGGGCTTCGACGTCATTGCCAGGGGCCGCATTCCGTTCGTCGCGGCGCTGAACGGGGCGGTGATCGGCCTTGGCATGGAGCTCGCCGCGGCCGCCCAGATCCGGGTCGCCGATCGCAGCGCCTATTTCAGCCTTCCAGAGGCCATGCGCGGGATCTTCGTCGGCGGCGGCGGCTCGGTTCGGATCCAGAAGCTGATCGGCTATGCCTGCATGGCGGACATGATGCTGACCCGGCGCGTCCTCTCGGCGGAGGAGGCGCGCCAACAGGGGATGTGCCAGTATCTCGTCGAGCCCGGCCAAGCCCTCGCCAGAGCCCGGGAGCTCGCATCCACCATCGCGGAAAATGTGAGCCTTTCCAACTGGGCGGTCTGCAACATCCTGCCCCGCATGATGGACCTCGGCCACGATGACGGGTTCATGCTCGAACAGATGTCCGCCCATTACATCTTCGGGGAGGAGTCCCAGGCGCGGCTCGACGACTTTGCGGCGAAGCGCGCGGCCAGCGTCAAGCCTGCTTCCTGATGAGCGCGGCGCGCCGTCCGCGGCGGTTCCGAGAATTGCATGGAGCGTGACTTGTCGACCGAACCGCGCGCCTTCATCGCCGGCCTCTTCGAGCATCCGACGCGGCGCGCCGACGGCCTGAGCCGGGCGCGGCTGCACGCCGATGTCGCCTACGGCGCGTTGGCGGACGCCGGCCTCACCACTCAGGATGTGGACGGATATTTTTGCGCGGCCGATGCGCCGGGTGCGGGCGGCATGGCGATGGCCGAGTACCTCGGCCTGACCAAGCTGCGCCATCTCGACAGCACTGAAACGGGCGGGTCGTCCTACCTCTTCCACGTCCAGCACGCGGTGGACGCGATCCGCGCGGGCCGGTGCAGCGTCGCGCTCATCACCATGGCGGACAACCAGCTCGCCGAGCGTCGTCCCTTCGGGCTGACGGGGGTCGACCTTCAGAGCGCGCCGGACAGCCCGTTCACCGACTTCGTTCCGGCGCCGCTCTACGCGATGGTCGCGCAACGCCACATGTACGAATACGGCACCACCAGCGCGCAACTGGCGTGGGTGAAGGTCGCCGCCTCGCACCACGCCCAGCACAACCCGCACGCCCTGTTGCGCGACGTCGTCACCGTCGAACAGGTGCTGGAATCGCCACTCGTCGCCGACCCGCTCCATCGGCTCGACTGCTGCGTCATGACCGACGGCGGCGGCGCCATCGTCATCGCACGCGAGGAAATCGCAAGGGACGGCAGGCATCCTCTGGTCCGTGTCAAAGGCAGCGGAAGCGCGATCGGGCATGCCAGCGGGGGCCGGATCGACATCACCCGGACCGCCGGGACGCGATCGGCCGCCCTGGCTTTCGAGGAAGCCGGCATCCGGCCCGGCGACGTCAAATATGCATCGCTCTACGACAGTTTCACGATCACCGTACTCATCCAACTGGAAGATATCGGCTTTTGCGAGCGAGGTCGCGGCGGCGCCTTCGTTGCCGATGGCAATTTGATATCCGGTGTCGGCCGCCTGCCCTTCAACACCGATGGCGGCGGCCTGTGCAGCAATCATCCCGGCAATAGAGGCGGCATCACCAAACTTCTGGAAGCCGCCCGCCAGGCACGCGGTACGGCGCACCCGGCCGTGCAGGTC
>NZ_DATELG010000332.1:0-41847 GCF_035276905.1 Phenylobacterium sp.
GGTGACCTGTTCAACGCCCTGACGGTCCGCACTGACGTCAGCTACTCTAGCGATGTAGTTCTTCGATACTTTGGTCGGCCGGGGGACGTTCAGAAGGCCTACACGCTCCTGAATCTCTCAGCAGTGCTGATGGATCGAGGAGAAAAAACGATGCTCCGCGCATTCATAAATAATGTTACCGACAAGAACTATAAGCTGAGCTCAGGATATTTGGCCACCGTCGCCGCCTACATAGGAAACTACGGTCCGCCAAGGACGTGGGGTCTCCAGCTTAGCCGTCGCTTCTAGCCCTAGCGCAGAGCGGGCGAAGAGCGGCTGACCGCACGGGACCAGCAGCCAGGGAGATGGCGGCGAGGTAATTCCTCGCCGCCATCTCGAAGCGCGTGGTGAAGCAGCATTTGATCAGGCGGCGCTGGGCGTGGAGGTGCTCGTCGAGCGGATGCTCGCGGGAGGCGCCGCCAGAGGGCCCGCTGTCGTGTGATGCTGGCGCGTCGCGTCCGCCCCCTCGTCGGCCCGTCCGCCGATCAAACCCGGCGCGTCGCAGCGAAGGACTCGTTGCCAATCGATTCAATAGGCAGTTAATTATGCATCGCGAGCGCTGACCCTCGCAGGCCATGGTGTTGCTGGAGCAAATTGCATGTTGATCAAGCCTGTGGCGCTTGGGCCCGGAGCGGACCTCCCACACCCGCCTAATGCGGACGAGTGGTGGCAGGAAAGCGTGGTGCTGGGCTGGGCCGACCCGTCGAAGCAGATCGGCGGTTTTATGCGCATCGGGCACCAGCCGAACCGCGGTTTTACCAAGTGTTGCTTCGGCGTCGTGTCCAAGAACGGTCCGGGCTATACGCGGAGCGTCCAAGACCTGCCATACCGTCCCTGGGACCGAACCGAGGACACATTCAGTACGGATGAATTCCTCTTCGTAAAGTTTGATGATCAGCGCAGTCGATGGACGGCGTCTGATGCTGACTGCGAGCTCGACTTGTTCGTTCAGGACGCTCACCCGGTCTACGACTTTTTCTCCCTGACCGGGGGACACACCGAAGTCTCAAAGACGATCACGCCGAATCACATCCAGGCCGGCGGGACGTTCAAAGGCACAGTTCGAATTGGCGATGAAAGTCACGACGTCTCCGGCTTCACCTACCGCGACCACAGCTGGGGCACGCGTCTGCTTCACAACCCCAAGGCCGACTTCTACGCAGCTTGGTGGCTCGGCGGATCTTTCGGGCCGGATTTTTCGTTCGGATTCGGCGACGGTCGCGCGCAGTCGGGCGACAACATGCCCTTCAGCTACATCGTCAAAGATGGGTTGACGTATAAGGTCTCTGTGCAAGACGCCACCGTGGCGACCGCGTTCGCCGATGGCATGTCAATCAGCGAGGCGACCGTAATCGTGTCATGTGACGAACTCGGCGAGCTTACCTTCGTGGCCAAGGGTTACGGCAGCGTCGTTCTCGAAATGGAGCGCAAGCACTTCGAGCTGTCGATGCCGTCCACCATCACCTGCGGAGATCGCCACGGCGGCGGAATCGTGGACACGATCTTCAATCCCCGGAACGGCACATCGCGCCCCTTCTTCCTCGTGGGCGCAGCTCTTGAGAACGGCCTCAACCGCTTCAGCAACGGTCGCATCCAGCTCGACCAGGTCGCCCCCGTCAAAGGGAGTGCAGACTGATGGGCGCTAACGATCTGGATTCCCTCAAGGCGCTGCGATCATTCACGGCCACAAGCGCTCCGATCACCGAGGCGGCGATTGAGCGGTTTCTGGCTAAGCAAATCGAGTTCGAGGGCTCCGCGGTGAAAGTGAGCTTCGCCAACGAGACGCTGAACGCCGGCGCCTCTGGCGGAACCGTCCTCTTCCAGCTTGATAGCCCTGCGGACAGCCCACGATATGCTGATGGGCTTGTCCTGAAATATGAACTCGGGAACGCAAGCTTTTTCTCGCAAACGAGCCAGCGCAGCCAGTTCGAAATACTTCAAGCGTTACGCGGGCGCGGCTTACCTGTGCCGGACGCCATTTGGCTTGACGAGGCGGGAGAGATCGCCGGAGCCCCGGCGATCATCATGGGCCGCGTCCGCGCCCGTGCACCAAGCATTCAGTATATGCAGGCCGGCCCGTTCGTTGAGGCGGACGACGCCGGGCGGCTTACGATGCTGCGGCGACTACTCGAGCTCGGCGCAAGGATTCATCAGGTCGATGCCGCTGGACTCGAGGCGCCCTCTCTTGCGACCAGGGGCGGCGAAGGCCAGCACTTCATTGACCGCCAGATCAACTGGGCCCTGGCCGAGATGCACGCCAAGTTCCCCGCGAACGAGGGGGGCGAGCGCGCCGAATTGCACGCCGAGATCCGCACCACGATCGAGGACGCGGCTGTCTGGCTGCGCGCGAACGCGCCACGCCATCGCACCCCGAGCCTGGTGCATGGCGACCTGACCATCGCCAACACCATGTACGGCGACGACGGCTCGATCGTCGCGCTGCTTGACTGGGAATTGGCGCACTTGGGGCTGCCCGAAACCGATGTCGCTTACCTGCTCTACGCCATGCACAGCATCGCCCAACTCGGCACGCCGATCGAGAACCTGCCGAGCCTTGATGACGTAGCCGAATACTATCGCGACGCAGGCGGGGAGTTGCCTGACTGGACCTTCGGCCGCGCCATGGGCGCGTTCTGCCTCATGACATGGGGAGCGATTGGAATGCGCCGGATGCCTCGGGAATTCTGGCCCGTTCAACGCAGCATGTGGCGACAACAAAGCGGCATGTTCTTGGCTGCGCAGGCCGACTTTGAAGCCGACCGTCAAGGCTCTGCCGGTCAGATCGCGGCCGTCCAGTGAACGCTGCGGCGAGCTGCGGCTGGCAGCGTCTCGGCCGGTCGCAGGCTCGATTCTAGCCGGTGGCCATGACCACCAAGCGGCCTTCCGGCTCTGCCTCGCCGAGCGACGGACTGCTGACGATGGCGTCACCTGCGCGCGTGCGGCGCTTCGAGCAGGGCCGCCATGGACTCGCCGAGGTTGTCCAGAACCTCCGTCGAGCCCCAGGTGAGGTGAGGGCGGCCCGCGTCCGCAAGCTCCGCTTCGCGGCCGGCCAGCACGCCCCCCAGAAGTGCAAGTAAGAATACGAAGCGCTGGTTTTTGACGGCGAGCGGCATGTCCGGCATAAGCCGGCGCAGGTGATCGAGACACCGCAGGTAGCCGGAGTTCCAGCGGCCGCCCAACGTCTCTTCGAAGAAGCGACGATGCGTCATGCCGAGCATGACCACGAAGCGGTTGAAGGTCTCTTCGCCTCTCCCGGGGGCCCCCAACGCGGTCTGGATCAACAGGTCCACCAACTCGCGAACGGTAAGCTGGCCGCCCTCCCCTTCCAGCCGGTCGAGCCACTCGTTGCGGCGAGCGTCGATCAGCGCCGCGCCGTCGATCACCAGCTCGCGGATGAGACCTTCCTTGCACCCGAAATGGTAGCCGACAGCAGCATGGTTCTTCTGGCCAGCGGCTTCAGCAATTTCCCGCACGGTGACCCCATCCACCCCCCGCTCCGCGAACAGGCGCTGCGCCACCATTTTCAGGTGCTCCGCCGCTTCGCTCCTCGTCTTGGGTTCCAGCCTGGGCATAGGGCGAAATCACATTGCCATCAGGATTAGTCAAGCGCATTATCCAGTTGTCTCAATCGGGCGTGCGTATGGAAACGGGCATCGATCTCGGCAGGCTCATGGCCTGGATGGATGAGCAAGGCATTGGCGCGGGGGCGATCGAGCGCGCCAAGCTGCTGGCCGGAGGCACGCAAAATCTGCTGTTCCAATTCGAGCGTGGGGGCCAGTGCTACGTGCTGCGCCGCCCGCCGCTCCATCTGCGGAAAGACTCGAACGACACCATGCGGCGGGAGGCGAGGATGCTGGCGGCGCTTGCCGGCACCGCCGTGCCGCACCCCCGCCTGATCGCAGCCTGTCCGGACGAGACCGCCCTGGGCGCCGCCTTCTATCTCATGGAGGGCGTCGACGGCTTCAACGCCGGTAATGGATTGCCGCCGCTTCACGCGAACTCCGAGCTGATCCGCCACCGGATGGGTCTGGCGACAGTGGAAGGCATCGCGTCGTTGGGCGCGCTGGATTACCGCGGGTTGGGCCTCGACCACTTCGGCCGAGCCGAGAACTTCCTGGAACGTCAGGTGGCTCGTTGGAAGGGGCAACTCGCAAGCTATTCTCAGTTCGCAGACTGGCCGGGCCCCGGCGGGATCCCTGGCGTAGAGCGGGTGGCCGGATGGCTCGATCAGCATCGCCCGAGCACGTTCCAGCCCGGGATCATTCACGGCGATTATCAGCTGACGAATGTGATGTTCCGCCACGATGGGCCAGAGCTCGCGGCCATTGTGGACTGGGAGCTGACGACGATCGGCGACCCTCTGCTGGACCTCGGCTGGCTGCTGGCCACATGGCAGGACGAGGCGGAGGGCCAGCAGCAAGGATTGAATATCCAGCCGTGGCGCGGCTTTCCCACTCGCCAGGAACTGGTCGATCATTACCGTCACCGAAGCCACCGCGATCTATCGGCCATCGACTGGTACGCCGTACTCGCCTGCTACAAGCTCGGCTTGATCCTTGAAGGCACCTACGCGCGCGCCTGCGCCGGGATGGCGACTCACGCGGTTGGAAAGCGCCTTCACGCCCACGCCATCCACCTGTTCGAGCGCGCCCTGCGCTGGATCGCCTGACGGCCCATAGAGCGATGATTGAAGACACGGATTTCACCGACCGAGCTGTGCTTGTCGTCGGCGGCTCGAGCGGCATCGGCAACGGCATCGCACAAGCCTTCCGGGCGCGCGGCGCAGAAGTTCATGTCTGGGGCACACGCCCTCGACCTGAGGACTACGACGGCAACGAGGGTTCGAACCTGGGTGGTCTCGGCTACACCTGCGTTGACGTGGCGAACGCGGACGCAGTGGCGGACGCTCCTGCATCTTTCGACCGCCTCGACGTCTTGGTGCTTTGCCAAGGGGCGGTTTTCTACAGCCGCGCCGAGTTCGAGCGGGACGGCTGGGATCGGGTGGTTGCGGTGAACCTCAACAGCCTCATGCACTGCGCTAGGCGGTTTAAGCCGAGCCTCACCGCGTCGCGAGGCTGCGTCATCATCGTGAGCTCGGTGTCCGGCCTAATGGGCAACATCGGTAATCCGGCATACGGCGCCTCCAAGGCCGGAGCGATCAACCTCACCAAGTCGCTGGCGCAGGCCTGGGCCCCAGAAGGGGTGCGGGTCAATGGCCTCGCACCAGGTCTGGTCGACACCAAACTTACGAAGGTCACGACAGAGCACCCCAGAAGGCGCGAGGGCGCGATCGCCCGTATCCCAGCCCGCCGCCTTGGCGAGCCTGCCGACATGGCCGGGGCCGCCATCTTCCTCGCTTCACCGCTCGCTGCCTACGTGCACGGCCACACCCTGGTGGTGGACGGCGGCTACTCGCTTTGACGCCCTTTAGGAGACTTCCGTGAACTTCGAACACTCGCAGAAAGTCAAAGGCCTGCTCACCAAACTTGAGGCGTTCATGCAGGAATTCATCTATCCCCAGGAGCGCAGCTACCACGAGTTCGTACACGACCCGTCGAACCTCTGGCAGGAATGGCCGAAGATGGCGGAGCTAAAGGCCGCCGCGCGCGAGCAAGGCCTCTGGAACCTGTTTCTGCCGAAGGATTACGGCGACTTCAGTCCGGGTCTCACCAACCTCGAATACGCGCCCCTGGCTGAGATCATGGGGCGGACCCTCTGGGCCTCCGAGGTCTTCAACTGTTCAGCGCCGGACACCGGCAACATGGAGGTCCTGGCCAAGTTCGGCTCGCCGGAGCAGCAGGCCCGGTGGCTGAACCCGCTCCTCGCCGGTGAGATCCGCTCGGCCTATGTCATGACCGAACCGCAGGTCGCCTCCTCCGACGCCACGAACCTGGAACTCACCATTCTGCCGGATGGAGATGACTACGTGCTGAATGGGCGCAAATGGTGGATTTCGGGAGCGCGGCACCCGCGTTGCAAGCTGTTCCTGGTCATGGGAAAGACCCTGCTCGACAACCCCCGTCACCAGCAGCATTCGACGATCATCGTGCCTCCCTCGACGCCCGGCGTGAGAATCGAGCGGCGGCAGACCGTGTTCGGCTCGCTGAACTCGCCGGGCGGCGAAAGCGAGCTGAGTTTTGAGAACGTACGGGTGCCGAAGTCCAACCTAATCCTTGGCGAAGGCCGGGGTTTTGAGATCGCTCAAGGACGTCTTGGGCCAGGCCGCATTCACCACTGCATGCGTTCGATCGGCCAGGCGCAGCGCGCCCTCGAACTCATGGCGCAGCGCGCCGAAAGCCGCGTCGCATTTGGCCGCAAGTTGTCCGAACAGGGCAGCATCCGCCAAGACGTCGCGCGGTCATTCTGCGAGATCGAAATGGCCCGCCTGCTGACGCTAAAGGCGGCGGACCAGATGGATCGCTATGGCGCGAAGGTCGCCAAGGATCTGATTGCAGCGATCAAGGTCATTGCCCCGCAGATGGCGCAGACCGTCGCCGATCGCGCCATTCAGGCGCATGGCGGCATGGGCGTGAGCGACGACACGCCGATCGCCGAGTTCTTCACCCTCAACCGTTACCTACGCATCGCCGACGGTCCGGACGAGGTGCACATGAACCAGCTCGGGAAGCAGAAGATCAGCGCGTGCGCGGCCGAGGGCACGCGCTGACCGCGCGTGGCAAAGGCGCCCGGCTGGCGGCGGGCCCTTGCTCAGTGTCAGCGCCGCCTGCGCAGACATAAAAGCCCGCTGGCTAAGCGATCATCTCGGGCAGTTGGACCAGCAGCTTGCCGTCGTGGTCGCCGCGGAACAGCCGATCGAGGGCGTCAGGCGCCTGGTCCAACCCCTGGACCACATCGACCTTCCACTTGAGCTGACCTTCGCGCGCCATGGCGCCCAGATAGGTCAGCGCCTCCTTCGCTCGCGGAAGGTAATCAATGACAACGAAGCCTTGGACCGTCAGCCGGTTCATGAGGATCCGGCCGAAGTCGGCGGGTCCCGGCATCGGGCCTTCCTGATTGTACGCCGAGATCATTCCGCACAACGCCATTCGACCGCCGACGTTGAGGCGGTCGAACACCGCGTTCATGACCGCGCCGCCGACGTTCTCGAAGCCGACATCTACACCATGCGGACAAAGGCGATCGAGCTCGACCGCCACGTCCTGCGCCCTGTAGTCGATGGCGACGTCGAACCCGAGGTCCTCAGTGATCCATCGGCACTTCTCGGGGCCGCCGGCGATCCCCACGACATGGCAGCCGATGTGCTTGGCGATCTGGCCGGCGATCGATCCGACCGCACCGGCGGCGGCCGAGATCACCACGGTTTCGCCGGACTTCGGGCGCCCCACATCCGTCAGCCCGAAATAGGCGGTGAGCCCCGTTGGCCCGAAAATGGACAGGTGCGCCGTCAGCGGCAGTCCCGGCGCCTGACGAACCCGCCCGAGCCG
Source organism: Phenylobacterium sp. (assembly GCF_035276905.1). GTDB lineage: Bacteria > Pseudomonadota > Alphaproteobacteria > Caulobacterales > Caulobacteraceae > Phenylobacterium. The sequence continues at coordinate 7,485 of NZ_DATELG010000332.1, forward strand.
CTCAGCAGAACAGGTCACGTAGTCCTGCCATCCGCCGTCACCTGCACTCACCAGGTCGCCGGGTTGAAAGCGGTCGGAACGGCTGTCCAAGACCAGTCCCAAAGTGCCGCCCCGCATCACTTCGCCGATCCCGACCGGCGGGAGATATTGCGCGCGGTCGCTCATCCACAAACGGTTCGTCGGGTCAAGCGACAGATAGAGGTTGCGTAAGAGCACCTCGCCAGATCCTGGCGGCGAAATCGGCCCCTCCACCAAGATCAGGTCCTCCTGACGAACTTTCGCCGCCGGTCGCCGGCGCAGAACCCAGCGACGGTTGACCCCGTGATCCTCGCCGAGCAGCCTGTCGAGTGTTATGTCCGCCATAACTCCGCCCTCTTCGCTGATAACGCACCCGCCGCCCAAATCCATTGCCGGGACTTCAATAGGCGATTAATTATGGACGCCGCAAGCGTCCGCGAGAGGTTGGCGATCCCTGCTGGCTGGCCACGCCATCGCGCGCGGCCATAGCATAGGCAGGCCTCGACACCTGCAGGAAAGGCGTCGCGCGCCGCCCGCCGCTTCGCAACGCGGAGCGGGCGCTCTGTTGCAACGAAGAGCCGGAGAATGCTGATGCAGCGCAGTGATCTGATCGACAGCTTAGATGTCCTGTTGTCGACACGCCGGTCAGTTCGCGGGTTTAAGCCCGAGCCAGTGCCTCCTGACGTCCTGCAGCGCATCTTCACGATGGCCGCGCGTGCGCCATCGAACTGCAATGTGCAGCCGTGGGTCGTGCACGTGACGTCCGGCGCGACCGCCGAGCTGCTGCGGGACCGGCTTCACGCCGCTGCGGGCGAGGGACTTTCGGCTCAGCCGGATTTCCCACTGACGGGCCCCTACCCCGGCGCGTATCGCGTCCGTCAGGTAGAGGCCGCAAGGGCGCTGTTCGCCGCTACCGGTGTGTCCCGTGAGGACGTCGCCGCCCGCGCCCGGTCGTTCCAGCGAAACTTTCGGTTCTTCGAGGCGCCGCACGCCGCCTTCATCATGCTTCCGGACTGGGCCGAAATCCGCGAAGCCGTCGACTGCGGCCTGTTTGCACAGTCGTTGATGCTCGCCATGACGGCGCATGGGATCGGCTCGTGCGCTCAGGGCGCTCTCAGCCACTATGCGCCGATCGTGCGCGAGGCCATCGGCGCACCGCCCAATCTGCGCCTCCTCTTCGGCATCGCCTTTGGGTATGAAGACGCAGATCATCCGGCCAACAGCGTGCGCACCTCTCGCGCGGCGATCGAGCACACGACCCAGTTCCACACCTAAGCTGGACGCTGATTTGGCCCTCGATGGGGCGGTTGTGCCGCTCCGGCAACGCGGGTAAGAGCTTAGTTGAACATTTAACGAAGGAATTGCGGATGGCGCATGCGCCCATCTTTGATCTGAGTGGCCGGGTCGCTCTGCTCACCGGAGCATCCTCCGGCTTGGGTGAGCGATGGGCGCGGCTCCTGGCGAAGGCCGGCGCGAAGGTCGTGCTCGGCGCGCGCCGCATCGAGCGCCTTGAGGAGCTGAGCCGGCAAATCGGCGAGAGTGGCGGGCGGGCGATCGCGGTTCGTTTGGACGTCGCGGACGAGAACTCGATCAAGGCGGCCTTCGACGCCGCGGAAGCCGCGTTCGGGCTCGTCGACACGATCATCGCCAATGCCGGGATCAACGTTGAGGGCAGCGCCTTTGAGCTGACGCCGGACGGTCTGGACCAAATCATGTCCATCAACGTCCGCGGCGTGTTCCTGACAGTCCGCGAGGGCGCGCGTCGGCTGATCGAACAAGGCGCCGGCGCTGAGCGCGGTCGAGTGGTCATCAACGCCTCGATCACGGCCAACTACGTCGAGCCTGGCATCGCCGCTTACAGCGCCTCGAAGGCGGCCGTGCAGCAGATGGGCAAGGTGCTCGCGCGCGACTGGGCCAAGACCGGGCTGAACGTGAACATGCTTTGCCCTGGCTACGTCAGAACCGAGATGACGCAGGACTGGTTTGAGGCGCCGGGCGGACAGAAGCAGATCTCTCGGTTTCCTAGACGCCGCCTGATGGACGAAAGCGACCTAGACGCCCCGCTTCTGTTCCTGTGCTCCGACGCTTCCCGCGCGGTCACGGGGGCGTCATTCACGATCGACGACGGTCAGTCACTTTAGATCCCTCGCGGAGAGAGACCATGAGCCAAGCATATATCGTGGACGCCGTGCGGACTGCCGGCGGACGTCGCAACGGCCGGCTTTCGGGCATCCACCCGAATGACCTCGGGGCCCTGGCGCTGAATGCGATCGTGGACCGCACCGGCATCGATCCAGCAACAGTGGAAGATGTGGTCTGGGGGTGCGTGAGCCAAGCCGGCGAGCAGTCCATGCACGTGGGGCGCAATGTGGTCTTGGCCTCAACGCTTCCGCCGAGCGTTCCAGCGGTGACCATCGACCGCCAGTGCGGCTCCTCCCAGCAGGCCGTCCATTTCGCGGCTCAGGCCGTGATGTCCGGGACCATGGACGTGGTGATCGCCGGCGGCGTGGAGAGCATGTCGCGCGTGCCTATGGGGAGCCCCACGCTGCCCGGCTCAGGCGCCGAGCCGTGGGCGAAGTCCGTGCTGGACCGCTTCGAGGTCCCGACGTTCAGCCAGTTCACGGGCGCGGAGAGGATCGCCAGGAAGTGGGGATTCGATCGCGAGACGCTCGACGCCTATGGTCTGGAAAGCCATCGCCGAGCCGCCGCCGCGACTCAGGCCGGTGAATTCGCCCACGAGATCGTCCCGGTCGCGATCACGCTGCCGAACGGCGAGGCAGCGCTGCACACCAGCGACGAAGGGATCCGCTATGACGCCAGCCCGGAGTCGATGGCCGGCGTCAAGCTGCTGGTGGAGGGCGGCGCCATCACGGCAGCCACCGCCAGCCAGATCAGCGATGGTTCGTCGGCAGCGCTGATCGTCTCCGAGCGCGCACTCAAGGAATATGGGCTGGCGCCGCTCGCGCGGATCGTGAACCTGACGGTGACCGCCGGCGACCCGGTCATCATGCTGGAAGAGCCGCTCTACGCGACCGAGAAGGCGCTGAAGCGTGCAGGGCTGCGGCTCGCCGACATCGATCTCTATGAGGTGAATGAAGCCTTCGCCCCGGTTCCCTTGGCCTGGCTCAGGCACCTCGACGCCGATCCAACCAAGCTGAACATGAATGGCGGCGCTATCGCCCTGGGGCATCCATTGGGGGCGACCGGAACCAAGCTGCTGGCCACGCTGGTGCATGGTCTTAAGCGGCGCGGCGGGCGCTATGGCCTGCAGACCATGTGCGAAGGCGGCGGCATCGCTAACGTCACGATCGTCGAGGCGCTCTGACCGACATGCCTTTAAGCCGCCAGCGTAACCCGCCGGCGACGGTGCTGGAGCGGGCGAAATTGACAGCGCCTCACGCGGTTGCGTGAGGCGCTCTTCGTTCAGCGATCGTGGGTGAAGGACTCGCCTTGCGCGGCTTTGCGCACGAGCAGACCTGCCGGGCGGAATGCATCCCCGTAGGTGGACTGATACTGTAGGAGCTTCTCGACGATGGCCTTGAGGCCGATGGTGTCAGCCCAGAACATCGGCCCGCCGGTGTAGATCGGCCAGTTATATCCAAGGATCGCGGCCATATCGATGTCCGAAGCTCGCAGCGCGATCCCCTCCTCCAGCAACTTCGCCCCTTCGTTCACCACCGGATAGAGCAGGCGGCAGAGGATCTCTTCGTCGCTTTGCGCGCCGGCGTTGGCGATCCCTTTGAAGCGCGCGAAATCGGCGATCACGCCTTCCGCCGCGGCGGAAGGCGCGGAGCGGCGCTGGTCGTCGTAATCGTAGTAGCCGCCGCCCTGCTTCTGACCAAGGCGTCCCATCCGAACGAGATCTCCGCGGACGGAACGTTCCGACTCGCCACGCCCGATCACGTCCAGACCGACGAGGTCGAGCATCTGAAACGCTCCCATCGCAAAGCCGTAGTCGTACATTACGCGGTCGATGTCGGCTGGGGTTGGGCCTTCAAGCACTAGCGCGTCCGCCTGGACCATGCGCTGGTTCATCAGACGATTGGCGATAAAGCCGTGGCAGACACGGCTGACAACAGGAACCTTGCCGATCGTCTTGGCCAGACGCATGGCGGTCGCCAGCACCTCCTTCGAGGTGGCGCTGCCACGGACCACCTCCAGCAGCTTCATCACGTTGGCCGGCGAGAAGAAGTGCAGCCCGACAACAGACGCTGGGCGGGCCGTGCTGCTGGCGATTTCGTTCAGATCAAGGAAGGAGGTGTTCGAAGCCAGGATGGCGCCGGGTTTTGCGATCGCGTCAAGCTTGCCGAAAATCTCCTTCTTGATGCCCATTTCCTCGAACACCGCCTCGATCACGAGGTCGGCCCCCGCCAGCGCCTCGAGCGACAGCGTCGGGGTGATGAGCGACATGCGCCCTTCAACCTGCTCCGGCGTGAGGCGTCCTTTTCGAGCCGAGCCCTCGTAATTCTTGCGGATGTTCGCCACGCCCCGGTCCAGCGCCTGCTGGCTGGTCTCGACCACGACAACGGGCAGCCCCACGTTCAGGAAGTTCATGGCGATGCCCGCACCCATCGTGCCAGCGCCGATCACGCCGACCGACTTGACCGGAAGCGTCGGCGTGCTCGAGGGCACGTCCGGGATGCGCGCCGTCTCCCGCTCGGCGAAGAAGGCGTAGCGTTGCGCCTGTGACTCGATACTGGGCTCGAGCTCACAGAACAGGGTGTATTCCTGCTGCATCCCCTCGTCGAAGGAAAGATCAACAGCCGCCTCGACGGCCTTGATGATGTTTTCCGGCGCCTTGAAGCCGCGGAAGGCGCGTGCGTGATGGCGTCTCACTTCGGCAAAGATCTCAGGCCGCCCCCGCGCCGCTTCGATCTTGTCGTTGCGGTCGCGCACTCGCAGCAACGGATAACCTTCCGTGACAAGCTTGCGCGCGAGGTCAACGGCGTCCTCGCGTAGGCGGCCCTCTTCGGAGATCGCATCGATGACGCCGAGCTTCAGGGCCTCAGCGGCGCCGATGGCGCGACCTGCCAGCATCAGGTCCAGCGCTGCTTCGACGCCCACGAGGCGAGGCAGGCGCTGCGTCCCGCCCGCACCGGGCAACAGCCCGAGATTGACCTCGGGGAGGCCGATCTGCGCGGAGCGTGCGGCGATGCGATAGTGGCAGACGAGCGCCGTCTCCAGGCCGCCGCCCAATGCGGCGCCATGGATGGCGGCGACGACCGGCTTGCGGCTGCTCTCGATGAGGGCCAGCAGGTCACGCAGGCCCGGCTCGGCAGGCGGACGGCCGAACTCCGAGATGTCAGCGCCGGCGAAGAAGGTTCGCCCCTCGCAGATCAGCACAATCGCGCGCACCGCGTCATTGGCGGCGAACTCGCTGAAGCCCTGATGCAAGCCCTGCCGGACAGCGGCGCCGAGCGCATTGACCGGCGGCGAGTTGACGGTGATCACACCGATCCCGTTCTCGACGGACAAGGAAAGGACGTCGCTCACTGAAGCTCCTGGGCTGTGGTTATTGCGCTTGGATGATGGCGTTTAAAGAAGGACGAATAGATAGATACGTTACTCGTCAGATCGAGCGGCTGATCACTTCCTTCATGATCTCACTCGAGCCGCCGAAAATTCTGCTCACCCGCGCGTCACGCCAGAGCTGAGCCACAAGATACTCATTCATGTACCCGGCGCCGCCGTGCAGCTGCAGCGCGGCGTCAGCCACCCGGCCCTGCAGTTCGGTGTGCCAGAGCTTCGCGGCCGAAGCCTCGGCCGTCGTCAGTTCGCCGGCGTTGTGGCGCGCCAGGCACCAGTCGATGTGCGACCAGCCGACCTGCAGCTGCGCCTTGAGGTCGGCGAGCGTGAAGCGGCTGTTCTGGAATTGGAAGACGGTCGAGCCGAAGGCCTTGCGTTCCTTGGCGTACCGAACGGCTTCGTCGAACGCGCGCTGCGCCCCGGCGTGAGCGGCGATTGCGATCGACAGGCGCTCCTGTGGAAGCTGGGACATCAGGTAGGCGAAGCCCATCCCCTCTTCGCCCAGGAGATTGCTCGCCGGCACGCGCACGTCGGAGAAAAACAGTTCCGAGGTGTCGGCGGAGCGTTGGCCGATTTTGTCCAGGTTCCGGCCCTTCTGGTAGCCGGGCGTGTCTGCATCGACCAGAATGAGGGAGATGCCCTTTGCGCCTTTGCTCGGATCGGTCTTGGCCGCCAAGATCGCGACATCGGCGTTCTGACCGCTCGTTATGTAGGTCTTCGAACCATTGATGATGTAGCGGTCGCCGTCCTTGACGGCCGACGTCCGAATGCCTTGAAGGTCTGATCCTGCGCCTGGCTCGGTCATGGCGATGGCCATGATCACCTCGCCCGTCACCATCCCAGGCAGGTATCGCTGCTTCTGCTCCTCCGAGCCGTAACGCAGCAGATACTCGGGCACGATGTCGTTCTGCAGCTGCAGCCCGGCCGATGACCCTAGGTAGGCAAGCTCCTCGTTGACGACGGCGTTGAAGCCGAAGTCCAGGCCCGGTCCGCCATAGGCCTCGTCAATCGTCGGGCACAAAAGGCCTGCGGCCCCACAGCGACGGAAGAAGTCGCGGTCGACGATGCCCTGCTCTTCGAACCGCTCCAGGTGCGGGACGAGTTCGCGTGCGAAAAATTTCCGCACGGACTCGCGGAACATCGCATGACCTTCGTCGAAGGCGGTGCGGCCAGTGAGGTCGAGCATGCATTTCTCCAATGGGTCGACGACGGCTCGTTGCCACGATCGCCCTTGCAAGTCCATGCTAGTTCATCGTTTAATGAAAATCCAATCGGCTGCTTAGGTTTGAGCTCGTGCGGCTGAGCCCGGGCGCTCAAATGCAGCGCAGAGATCAGCGGAGGCGCCGAGTGCTCGAAGGTGGCAAGGTCGTACGGCTCGCCGAGCAGGAGGGGCCGGCGCGTTACCTGATAGCGCGCGAGTCAAATGTCACGCCGCGCGCGGGCGAAGTCTTAGTGCGTGTCCACGCTTCGTCGCTCAACTTCCATGACTATGCCGTGGTGACCGGCATGTTGGGGCCGAGGCCTGGGGTGACGCCGATGTCGGATGGCGCCGGCGTCGTCGAGGCTGTGGGTGACGGCGTCACGGAGTTCGCATCCGGCGACCTGGTCATGAGCCTGTTCTTCCCGGAATGGCGAGACGGGCCAGTTGGCGGAGCAAACCGGCGCGTCATGCCAGGAGACCTCGGTGACGGTTTCGCAGCGGAATGGGTCACCCGGCCGGCGCATTGGTTCACCCGCATTCCGAAAGGCTACACCCTGACCGAGGCGGCTTCCCTGCCGTGCGCAGCACTGACCGCCTGGCGCGCTCTCATCGTCGAGGCGCGCGTGAAACCGGGCGATTGGGTCGTCACACAGGGCACCGGCGGGGTGTCGCTCTTCGCCGTTCAATTCGCCAAAGCCGCAGGTGCTCGCACGATCGCCAGCTCCTCGTCTGAAGCTAAACTCGAGAGGCTCAAGCAGCTCGGCGTCGATCACGTCATCAACTATCGATCCACGCCGGACTGGGCTCGCGTCGTGCGCGAGGCGAGCAGTGGCGGCGCCGACGTGGTGGTGGAGATCGGCGGCGCAGGCACGCTCAACCAGTCGATCCGCGCAGTACGGCCAGGCGGCTGCATCGTTCTGATCGGCACCCTTGCAGGGCTGCATGGCGACGTCGCCACGCGCGACATCATGGCCAACAACCTTCGCCTGCAAGGCATCACAGTCGGCAGTCGGGCTCATCAACTCGACATGATCCGCGCCATCGAAGCGAACGGCGTCCGACCGATCATGGACCGCCACTTCCCGCTCGAAGGCCTCGCCGACGCTTTCGTTTATCAGGCGTCGGGCGCTCACTTCGGCAAGGTGATGGTCGACATCGCCGGCCCTCGACGTTGAGCCCCATCGGCCATCAACATGGACTGCAGATGCTGAAAACGCGCTTCACCGACCTCGTCGGCGTTGATCACCCTATCGTACAAGGCGGTATGCAATGGGTCGGTACGGCCGAGCTCGTGTCCGCCGTGGCGAACGCGGGGGCGCTCGGTATGATCACCGCCCTGACGCAACCGACGCCAGAGGCCCTCGCGCGTGAGATCGCGCGGACCAAGGAGATGACGGACAAGCCGTTTGGCGTGAACCTGACCATCCTTCCGTCGATCAACCCGCCCCCGTACGCCGAGTACCGGCGCGCGATCATCGAGAGCGGCGTCAAGGTGGTCGAGACGGCGGGCTACAAGCCACAGGAGCACATCGACGACTTCAAGGCTCATGGCGTCAAGGTCATCCACAAGTGCACGGCGGTCCGGCACGCCGTCTCGGCGGAGCGGATGGGCGCAGACGCCATCTCGATCGACGGCTTCGAATGCGCAGGGCACCCCGGAGAGGATGACATCCCAGGCTTGATTCTGATCCCGGCTGCGGCCGATCAGATCAATGTTCCGATCGTGGCGAGCGGGGGCTTTGCCGACGGGCGCGGGCTGGCGGCGGCGCTGGCGCTCGGCGCCGACGCGATCAACATGGGGACGCGCTTCTGCGCGACCCAGGAAGCGCCGATCCACCCGGCGTTCAAGGCGGCTCTAGTCGAGAACGACGAGCGCGCCACCGACATCATCCTGCGCAGCTACCGCAACAGCGCGCGTGTCGCGCGCAACGCGATCAGCCAGGCGGTCCGCGAGCTGGAGGCGCAGGGTAAGCCCTTTGCAGAAGTGGCGCACCTGGTGAAGGGCGCGCGCGGCCGGGAGGGCCTTATCAGCGGCGAGCTTGATCACGGTGTCTGGACGGCAGGGATGGCGCAGGGCTTGATCCACGATATCCCCTCGGTCGCCGAGCTCGTCGACCGGATCATTTCGGAAGCCGTCGAGATCATGACGGGCCGTCTCAGCGGACTGGTGGTTGCGCGCGGGGCCGCGCAGGCGGCCTGATGCAATGACCCTGGCCCTCTGCCGCGCCGAAGCCGCGTTCGAAGCGAAGGCTTCGACGAGGCCGCCTGAAAGGCGCCGAGCGGCCTTGGCCGCCCGGCGGGTCAGATGAAGCCCATTCCCGCGGCTTGGGCCTGACGCACCGCCAGGTCGAGGAGTTGCGGGAGGGCGCGGACGCGTTCGTGCGCTTGCTCAGAGGCCGCGGTGCCGCGCAAGACGCGGCCCTTGATGCCGTGGAAGATCGCCGCCAGCCGGAAGAAGTTGAACGCGATGTAGAAGTCGAAGTGTGGGATTTCCTTGCGACCGGTGCGACGGCAGTAGGCGGCCACGTATTCGGCCTCTGTCGGGAGCCCCAGCTCCCTTGGATCCTGCCCGCCGAGTCCGGGGACAATCGTCGGCGGCACGCGGTAGGACATGGCGCTGTAGGCGAAGTCCGCGAGAGGATGACCGAGTGTGGAAAGCTCCCAATCGAGAACGGCGGCCACCCGTGGCTCGGTTGGATGGAAGATGATGTTGTCGATCCGGTAGTCGCCATGAACCAGGGTGGTTTCATCACCGGGGGGAATGTTGTTCGGCAACCACTCGACGAGCCGGTCCATACCGGGGTCACGTCCGGCTTCGTTGTCTTCCAGATACTGCTTCGACCAGCGGCTGATCTGCCGTGCGAAGTAGTTGCCCGGTCGGCCGTAGTCCGCCAGCCTCAGCGCGTGGTGATCCAACGTATGCAGCTGCGCAATCGCCGCATTCATCGAGTCGTAGCAGGCTGACCGCTCGGCGGGGGCGAGCCGCTCGAGCCGCGCGTCCCAGAAGATGCGGCCCTCCACCAGCTCCATCACATAGAAGGCCGTGCCGATCACCTCGGGTTCGTTACAGAGGCCGAACACGCGCGGCACGGGGAAGCCGGCTCCGTGCAGCGCCGCGACCACTTGCGCCTCCCGCTCGACCGCATGGGCGCCCTTGAGCAGAAGGCCGGGCGGCTTGCGACGCAGGACATATTGGCGGCCAGGCGTCGTCAGCTTGAAGGTGGGGTTCGACTGGCCGCCGCGGAACTGCTCGACGCCCAGCGGACCGCGGAAGTCCGGAACGTTTTCGCACATCCAGACCGCCAGGGCCGTCTCGTCGAAGCGGAGCGACTCGCGGACCGACACGACGCCGCTGTTGGCTTCCTCCAGCCCGCTCATTGCGGCGCACTCGCGAGAAAATCGCGCTTAAGCTTTTTCGCCAGCGACCATTTGTGGACCTCGGTGGGGCCATCGTAGATCCGGAAGGCGCGGATCTCTCGGTAGAATTGTTCGACCATCGTCTCACCGGAGACGCCGGTGCCGCCCATGACCTGAACGCAGCGGTCGGCCACGCGGCTCAGCGCTTCAGAGACCGCAACCTTGGTCATCGAGCTCTCGACCCCGCCGTGTTTGCCGCCGTCGAGGACGTCGGCGCACCAATCGATCATCTGCGCGGCTTGGCGCAGGTCGATCATGTTCTCCGCGAGCATGAAGCCGACGCCTTCGTGGTCGATCAGCAGCTTACCGAAGGCGCTGCGCCGGCAGGCATATTCGGTTGCGATCTCTTGCGCGCGGGTCGCGACCCCGTGCCACCGCATGCAGTGCGACAGACGCGCCGGGCTGAGCCGAACCTGAGCGTAGGCGAAGCCCTCCCCGGCTTCGCCGAGCATCTGCTGGCTGGGCACCCGGAGGTCGTCGATGAGGACTTCGGCATGACCGCCAGGCATGGAGCTGTCGATCGTGTCCAGAACCCGCTCGATGCGCACCGCCGGATGCGGGAGGTTGACGACGAACATGCAGGCGCCCTCGTCAGCTTTGGCCAGGATAATCCCGACCTTGGCGCCGACCGCGCCGGTGATGAACTTCTTGCGCCCCTGGATGATCCAGTCGTCGCCCTCTCGCCGGCAGGTGGTCTTCAGCATGCCCGGATCGGATCCAGCGCCGCCTTCGCTGGCGGGCTCGGTCATGAAGAAGGCCGAGCGCGCCTGGCCCGCGACAAGCGGGCTTAGGAACCGCTCCTTCAGGAAAGCGCTGCCCACCTTGCCGAGAAGGAACATGTTGCCCTCATCCGGTGCAGCGGTGTTGAGCGCGACCGGGCCTAGGATCGACAGGCCGGAGGCTTTGAGAACCGTCGCAGTATCCCGTTGCGTCAGGTGCCGCCCGTCCTGGAGGATATGCGGCGTGAGCACGCCGGCTGCCCTCGCCTTTTCGCGCAGTTCGTTGACAAGCTCTTCCGTCGGGCCATGCGGCGTGCATCGGGCGTCGCGCTCGTAAGGGATTACGACTTGGCGAACGAAGGTTTCCACGCGCCCGGCAATGTCCTGCGCATCGCCGATTTTGTCACCGCTCATCATCGCCTCGCCAAGTCGCACGCGCTTCAGCCCGGCAAACCGCGCGAGCTCGCTTGCCGCATCACGTAGCACGACTTAATCAAATAATTAAAGCGCTGAAGGTGGCTATCGGCCATCCTCGTCACCGTCAGGCGGCGCTCAGCCAGGATCAGCAGATGTCCAGAGACAAGCCGCGGTGGATGAAGGTCTCAAAGCAGGACCAGGTCGCCGTCGTCACCTACTCAAACCCGCCGCAGGGGCTCATCAGCGCGAATGGTGCGATGCAGCTCGACGAGACGCTCACCTTACTGGTCGGCGATCCGGAAGTCCGCTCCATCGTGCTGAGCGGCGGCCAGGCCGGCGTCTTCATCCGCCATGCTGACGTTGGTCAGATTGCTTGGGCTGGAGAGGCTCTCGCCGAACAGCGAACGCAGCCTGCGGACTGGCTCCAGTCCCCTTTCCGGGCGTTGTGCCGCACCATCGCCATGTCTCCCAAGCCGATCATCGCGGCGATCGACGGCGTCTGTTTTGGCGGCGGCCTTGAGATCGCTCTGCCTTGCGCCATGCGGATCGCCAGCCCGGACTCCAGCCTCGGCCTTCCGGAAATTCGGCTGGGCATCTTCCCTGGATCGGGCGGCACCCAGCGCCTGGCGCGACTGATCGGCTCCCACTTAGCCCGGCTCTGGATCCTGCGCGGCGAGATCGTATCGGCAGATCAGGCGCGGCTCGTCGGATTGATCGACGAGATCGCATCCGCCCCGCTCGACCGCGCGATAAGCGTGGCGGCGGAACTCGCCACACGCCCTCCCGCGGCCGTCGCCGCGGTGATGGCGCTTACGCGTGAACCAATGGAGGACCCGCGACTGGACGAGGAAGTGCTTCGTTTTGCCGAACTGCTCCGTGACCACCCCGAGGTCCGCAATCGGCTGCGCGCCTTCGTGGACGGAATGGAGCAACTGCACGAACTTCCGTAAGGCCTCATGGACGATCGGTCCGTGGGCGCCAAGTTGCACCAGCTGGTTGGCCGTTTAACGGCCAATGCCAAAGGCTGCACCGGGTCGGCGGCGGGGCCAACTCCGCGATCAGGCGCCGATCGTCTGCCTGATCAGTTTGCGAACCGCGTCGCTGTACGGCGGACGCAACAGCTTGAGAGGGCCCACGTCCGACTTGATCTGGTGGTAGATAGCTTTGCGATGGCTGAACTCGATGAAGCCGTCTCGACCGTGGTAGACGCCCATTCCGGACGGACCAACGCCGCCGAAGGGCAGGTTCTCCTGTGCGCAGTGCATAATGACGTCGTTCACGCAGACGCCGCCGGAGGTCGTCCGGTCCGTCAGCATTTGAAGCTCGGCGTCGTTCCGCCCAAAGTAGTACAGCGCCAGTGGTCGCTCGTAAGCGTTGATCTCCTCGACGACGTCTACCAGACGGTCGTATTGCATCACCGGCAACAAGGGACCGAAGATCTCCTCCTGCATCACGGCCATGTCCCGCGTTGCGTTGAGGATCAGCGTCGGCGCAATTTTCCGGCCATTGCTCGTCGTAAGATCTTCCCCCGCCGGATTGAGCTCCACCAGCGTCGCCCCTTTGCTCTCCGCATCGGCCAGGTAGCCGCGCAGGCGCGCGAAGTGGCGATCGTTGATGATGGACGTGTAGTCCGCGTTCTCGCGCAGCGTCGGCAGCATGCTTGTGACGGCCGCACGGGAGGCGGCGACAAACGCCTCCTGCACGCCCTGCGGCACGAAGACGTGGTCGGGCGCGAGGCAGATCTGGCCCGCGTTGAGAATCTTTCCGGCCATGATGCGGTTCGCGGCGAGCGCCATGTCAGCGTCGCGGCCCACCACGACCGGGCTCTTGCCCCCGAGTTCCAGGGTGACGGGGACCAGGTTCTCAGCGGCGGCCCGCATCACGTGCTTGGCGACAGCGCCCGCGCCCGTGAATATCAGGTGATCGAACGGTAAGCGAGTGAAGGCGGCGCCGACCTCAGGCCCGCCAGTCACGACCGCAAGTTCATCCAGCGGAAACCGACGCTCGATGAGGCGCTGGACCAGGTCCGCCGTGCGCGGGGTGTACTCCGAAGGCTTGACCAACGCGCGATTGCCGGACGCAAACACACCCGCCAGGGGTGAGAAGATCAGACCGACTGGGAAATTCCAGGGGGAGACGATCCCGACGCTGCCCTTGGGCTGATAGCAAACCAGCGCTTTGGCCCCGAACAGGGCCAGAATCGGCGGATCAACGCGTCGGCGCTCGGGTTTCATCCACGCGCGCAGGTGCTTGCGGGCATGCTGCAGGGCTGCGACGGGCGTCATGATGTCAGTGAGCGCCGAGGCGTGCAGAGAGCGACCGTTGAAATCCTGGTCGATCGCCGCCTCCAAGGCGGCTGAGTTCTCCTTAAGCAGCGCGATGCACCGGTCGATCCGATCTATACGCAGCTCCGCTGACGGCGAGTTCTCCGCTAGCTGTGCTGACTTTTGAGCCGCGACTAGAGCTTCGAGCTCCAGTCGCGCTGGCGCAGCCCGCGCGGCGGCGGCGGGGCTTGCACTCATGGCATCACCAGGACCGGTTTGACGACCTTGCCGCTCTTGTGGTCAGCGACAGCCTCGTTGATCTCGGAAAGCTGGTAGGTCCTGATCATCCGCTCAAAGGGGAAGGATCCAGCCGCCTGCAGCGCCAGAAGCTCAGGGATGAACTCATGCGGATCACTGTCGCCTTCCATCACGCCGACCACCTTGGCGCCCATGGTGACGAACAGCCCGCTGCGAATGGCGAATGTCTCCCCCGGCTTCTGCGGCGATCCCGTCAGGGCGCAAACGCCGCGCTTGGCCAGGCTGGTGATGGCGGTCTCGATGACTGACGGGACACCGCTCAGATCGAGACTGTAGCGTACGCCGTCGCGCACAATCCGCCGGATCGCCTCGCCGACGTCGCCCTCGGCGGGATCGACCGCATGGGTGGCGCCGAGTTCGAGTGCGAGCGTCCGCCGAGCCGCGACCGGCTCAATGACGATCACCGGATTACAGCGACGCACCTTCGCGGCCATGACCGCGCTCATCCCGACCGCCCCAGCTCCGAAGATGGCGATCGACGAGCCGGGCTGGCAATCGAGCGAGCGCAAAACTGCGCCTGCGCCAGTCTGCACCCCGCAGCCCAGCGGCCCCAGCAGTTCGATCGGCAGCTCGCTTTCAACCTTCACGACGTTGCGCCGATGAGCGAGCGCGAAGGTCGCGAATGACGACTGGCCAAAGAAGTGGCTGTGCACCGGACCGGCTTCCGAGCGCAGCGCCGTGCGCCCATCCGACCGCCGGCCCGAGAAGTTCAGCACACCGAAATGGTCGCAGTAGGGGTAAGCATGCTCGGAGCAGGGCCGGCAGCTTTCGCAGTAAAGGAAACTCAAGACGACGCGATCGCCAGGCTGGACAGCGGTCACATTGCGCCCGACGCGCTCGACGACGCCAGCCCCTTCATGGCCCAGCACCGCCGGCAACGGGACCGGGATAATCTGGTCGCGAGCGACGAGATCGGTGTGGCAGACCCCCACCCCGGCGACGCGCACGAGGACCTCGTCCGCCTCGGGGGCTGCGAGCGTCAGATGCTCCAGGCTGAACGGACCGTTCGGCTCACGGGCTACTGCGGCGAGAACAGCGGTGTCCGTCGTCATGTACGCTCCTTAGTTCGCTTAAACCCAGGGATGATCTGCGGAGCGATGTCGTCGTTCTGTTGCCAGTAGGCGTCACGCACCAACCGCTTCAGGAGCTTGCCGGTCGGCGTCCTCGGGAGGGTGCGGATGAAATCGACTCTCTTCGGCGTCTTGATGGGGCTGAGACGTGATTTCGCCCAAGCGAGGATCTGCTCGGCGGTGGCGCTAGGATCATCGGGCCATCTGAGGGGCTCGACGACCGCCACGACGTTTTCTCCGAACTCGGGATCCGGGGCGCCGACCACCGCGACATCGCCGATCTCGGGATGCTCAAGCAGGAGGTTCTCGATCTCCTGCGGGTAGATGTTCACCCCGCCCGAGATGATCATGAAGCTCTTGCGGTCGGTCAGATAAAGAAACCCATCCTCATCCAGGCGACCAACATCCCCGAGCGTCGACCAGCCGTACTGGTTGTAGGCTGCCGCGGTCTTCTCCGGATCGTTGTGGTAGGCGAAACATGGCCCATTGGCGAAATAGACGAGACCGGTTTCACCGGCCGCCAGCGGCTCCCCATCATCACCGCAGATCTTCACGTCGCAATTGAAGGCGCGCCCCACCGTGCCCTTGTGGCTCAGCCACTCATCGGGCGAGGCGCAGGTGATCCCGTTGCCTTCGGAGCCGGCGTAGTATTCGTGGATGATGGGCCCCCACCAGGCGAGCATCTGCTCCTTCACCGGAACAGGGCACGGGGCTGCAGCGTGGAAGACGGCGACAAGGGAGCTCAGGTCATACTTTTCCCGAACCGCCTCCGGCAGCCGCAACATGCGCACGAAATGCGTCGGCACGAACTGCGCGTGCGTGACCCGATAGCGCTCGATCAGCGACAGCAGCTCTTCGGAGTCAGCTTGCTCAGCCACGACCACGGCGCCGCCCAGCCGCTGCACGGCCATGCACCAGCGCAGCGGGGCGGCGTGGTACAAGGGCGCGGGTGACAGATAGACCGTGTGATCCGTCATCCCGTAGCGATGCTTGGCCTGTGCGGTGATCCGCGTGGACGCGTCTATCGGCTCTTCGGGCAGGGGCGGCCGCACGCCTTTGGGACGACCCGTGGTTCCCGACGAATAAAGCATGTCGGCGCCCGAACTCTCGTCGGCGATACGCGCGTCCGGAAGGGTGCTTCGCAGACGATCGAACTCGCCGCTGAGCCCGTCCGGGGCCGCGGCGAGCACCTGCACGCTGCGGGCAGCCGCAGCCGCTTGCGCCACCTCCTTCAGCTTTTCAGAGGTGACCAGAAGCTTGGCTTCGCTGTCGGCGAGGATATACGCCACCTCGTCGGCGGTCAGCTTGGACGACACGCCGACGAGGTAAAGCCCAGATCGCTGCGCCGCCCAGGCGATCTCGAAATAGGTCGAGAGGTTCTCCATCAAGACGGCGACGGAGTCGCCGCGCTGAAGGCCACGGCCGCGAAACAGGTGGGCGACCTGGTTCGAGCGCCCGTCGAGCTCGCGATAGGTCACCACCTGCCCGGTGCGCGACATGATCACTGCGGGAGCATCGGGCTTCTCTTGGGCGTGGATTGATGGATGCATGCGGGCGCCTGCGTGGTGATCGAAGGTCACGTGGCGACGCTGAAGCGGACCGGTAGCCGCTTGAGCCCGCCAACGAAGTTGGATTCCACCCACTTCGGTTCGTCGATGAGCTCGACCGACTCGATCTGCCGCAGCAGCTCCTCGAAGAACACGCGAAGCTCGAGCTTGGCGAGATGCTGACCGAGGCAGACATGTGGTCCGAAGCCGAAGGTGAGCTGGCGGCCGGCGCTTCGGGTGATGTCGAACCGGTACGGGTCCTCGAATACGTCCTCGTCGCGGTTGGCCGACGGGTAGCACATCATCAGCGACTCGCCCGCGCGGATCTGGCGCCCACGCAGTTCGTAGTCCTGGGTCGACGTGCGAAAGAAGTGCGTCACGGGGCTAACCCAGCGCAGCATCTCTTCGATCGCGCCCCCGAAAAGCTCAGGTTGGTCACGCAGTCGGGCGAGCTGGTCGGGATGCTGGATCAACGCCAGCAGGCCGCCGGCCAGGGTCGAGCTCGTCGTGTCATGTCCGGCCGTCGCGACCAGGATGTAATAGGAGAGCGCCTCCAGCTCACCGATTGGTTGCCCATCGATCTGCGCCTGCGCAATGATGGTGGCGATATCGTCGCGGGGCGACTGCCGCCGCTCAGCGGTCAAATTGCGGAAGTAGTCAAAGAAGCTGCGGACGGTGGCGACCACATCCGTGTTCGTCTCTGTCTTAACGTCCGGGTCGTCGGGTCCAAAGATCTGCTGCGTGAGGCGCAGCATGAGCGGCTCGTCGCTCTCCGGCACGCCCAAGATGTGCATGATCACGCGTAGCGGATACCAGCTCGCTACGTCGCGAACGAAATCGCACTCCCCGCCGTTGGCGAGAGCAGTGTCGATGTATTCGCGCGCATAGCCGCGAAGCGCCCCGTCGAGCGCCTTCAGCCGGTTCGGCATGAACCAGCCCTGCGTCAGAAGGCGATGGTTCATGTGCACTTCGCCGTCCATGTTGGCGAGGTGGCGAAGCAGCAAGGGCCGTCCGCCTGTGGCGGCGCGCACTTGGTCCTCCACGGCGCGGCTGCGCAGCATGCTGCGAGGCGCGTTGATGAAGATGTCTTTCGCGAGCTCCACTTCCTGGATGTCAGCGTGCTTGCTGACCACCCAGAACGGAGCAAAGCCTTCCGGCTCGACCCATACGACAGGCGATTCCCGCCGCACCTGGTCGAAGAGCTTGTGGTAGGCGCCGGGTGTAGAATAAAGCTTGGTGGAGACGATCTGGTCGCCAATCGAGTGCGGCCGACCGGGCGCCGACATTTCGGCATCAAGGCTGATCAAAGCGAGGCTCCCTTAGGAATTCTCATGAATGGGCGCGGCCGGTCTGTCGTCCTGCGCGGCTCGCCGCCGCCATCCCCGTAGGCGTCGCCTCGCGGAGAAAGACGGCGGCCGCCGAGTCATTCGGCCGCCAATGCGCCAAGGGCGCTGATGTTGGACGTGACTTGCAGCAGCCGACCGGGTGTCGCGCCGGTGAACTTGTCCGCAATGCAGGTGGTCGCGCCGTTCACCAGGATTTGCGCATAACCGCCCGCACAAGCCCTCCGCGGCGGCCAGTCACATGTCGGCATGTCGTGGACGATATCGAGCTTCTCCATGTCGCAGAAGAGCTCCTCGAGATCGTCGGCCCGGAAGCCCGGCGCATCAATGGCCGTTGCGCCGGTAATGATGGCGTCGCAGCGCATTCCGGGGTCCCTCCTTAATCGAGAACTTAAACGCTCGGTTTGGTTTCGCCAAGCCCGCACAGAGACACGTTTGGTCCACCTGTACCGCTGGAAGCCCGCGGCGTCGGCGCGGAAGCGGCATCCACAAAATAGAATGGGTGGCCGCCCCGCCTCATGCCCGACCACTCACGTTATCTTTTCAGTACTTTATGGCAAAAGAGACGCCCCGTGCGCACGATCAAAAGTAATTCGCGCGCTTCAGCTTTCTCTTTTTTTGATCCCGCAGAACCGGATGGAGCTGCGGGCTCGGGCTGGCGCTCACCCTTCTATCCGGCAGCATCTGGACCAATGATAATTGGTTGTTTAATTATATTGGGCGGAGGAATTTTTCCTTGCGCGCCCGCCGACGGAGCTCAAAGGCGCAGCGAAGACAGAGCGGTTGCGTCCGTGAGTGAGCCTCTACGCGTGAAGCCCGGGGCAGCATCGATGGCGACCGGTGTGGCGAACAACTCCCTGCCCAAACTCGACCGGCTCGGACGGGACGAGTTCAACCCATACGCCTAAACCAAGACAGTCTGGCAGCGACTTCACTACTCGATTAATCTCACGGCCGGGAGTTGATTGTCCGCTTGAAGAGCCTTGGTGTAGGGTTGGTCGCTCGCGCGCCCAGGGTAGGGTGCGCCCCTGCCAGAGGTGACGCCTTGGACTTCTTCAGCGACTTCAGCATGACCATCGATGGCGTCGCCGTGCGGGCGGCACAGACGGTCCCGGTGCGCAACCCGGCTACCGGAACGGATTTCGCCTCCGCGCCACGCGCGGGGGAAGACAATCTGAATGCAGCCGTCGCCGCGGCTCAACGAGCGCTTCCTGCTTGGAAGACGTTGGGCGTGGAGGGTCGGCGTCAGCGGCTGATGGCGTTCGCAGACGCCATACGTGACCACGTCGAAGAGCTTTCCAGCCTTTTCACGCGCGAGCAGGGCCGCCCGCTGGCCTTTGCCCGAAGCGAAATCCAGCTATCGGCAGCTTGGCTCGCAGGCGTGGCTGGCCAGGACTTCGGTCCGGAGATCGTGGAGGAGACCGCCGAGCGTCGGGTCGAACTGCATCACGAGCCGATCGGCGTCGTGGGCGCGATCGTCCCGTGGAACTTCCCGGTGCTGCTTGCGATGTGGAAAATCGCTCCGGCGCTTCTCGCGGGCAACACCATGGTGTTGAAGCCCTCGCCCTTCACGCCGCTTTGCGCCTTGAAGCTGGGCGAGCTCTCGCGCGATCTCCTGCCGCCTGGCGTTTTCAACGTGGTGAGCGGCGACGACGCGCTGGGACCGATGATGACCGCACACCCGGGCATTCAGAAGATCTCCTTCACCGGCTCGACGGAGACCGGAAAGAAGGTCATGGCCGCGGCCGCCAGGGACCTGAAGCGACTTACCTTGGAGCTCGGCGGCAATGACGCGGCGATCGTCATGCCCGACGTCGATGTGGATGCGGTCGCACAGCAGATCTTCAACGGCGCCTTCTTCAACAGCGCCCAGATCTGCATCGCAACCAAGCGGCTGTATATTCATGAAGACATCTACGACGCCCTCCGCGACCGGCTGCATGCCATTGCCCGCGCCGCGCCGATCGGGGACGGCGCGCAGCAAGGGGTGATGTTTGGGCCCGTGCAGAACGAGCCGCAGTATCGCAAGGTCCTCGCTTTGATCGACGAGGCCCGCAACGCGGGCCTGACCCTGTTGCAAGGCGCCGAGGCGCCTCAGGGCGGCTACTTCATCCCTATCATCCTGGTAGACAACCCGCCCGAAACCGCGCGGGTCGTGGAGGAGGAAGCCTTCGGCCCTGTGCTCCCGCTGCTTAAATTCAGCGACGTTGAAGACGCAATCGCCCGCGCGAACGACAGCCCCTACGGCCTCGCCGGGGCGGTCTGGAGTAAGGATGTCCAGCGTGCGGTAGAGATTGCAGGCCGCCTGGAAACCGGGACAGTTTGGATCAATCAGAACCTTCAAACCGCGCCGCACATCCCGTTCGCGGGCGCCAAGCAGTCGGGTTTCGGCGTCGAGAATGGTCGTGCCGGCCTGCTGGAGTTCACGCAGTCGAAGACGATCTTCATTCCGAAGACTGCCAACTGTTGATCATCAGAGGCTGGCGCCCAGCCAATCCGCCTGCTCAAGCGGTCGGTGACCGACAGGCGTCGGTAGCTCACCTTGCGGCCGAAGCCGTCGGTCAGGCCGTTCGTCGCCGCCGCAAGGTGGGCGTCAAGCGGCGTGGTTCGCGCAACGACGGCGGCCGACGTCAGGCGGGAGTCAGGTCGACCGGAAGACTTGACTGCTGAGGCATGCCGTCGATCGGCTGGACGTCCTTCAGCGCCAGCGACACTAGCCACGACGTATGGTCGGCCGCCGAGCCTGCGTCAGCGACGCCGTTCCAACAGTGCGGCATCGCCACAACACCGCGCCGCAGCGTCGGATCCGGTCGCACACGCGCGGTAATCTTGCCGTGATCACCGGTGATCGTCGCCGCCTGCCCGGGCTCCAAGCCTTCCGCCGCCATGTCTTCCGGATTCACATAAAGCGGCGCTGCCCCATCAAAGCGGTTGATCAACCGCTCGGAGTTGCGGAACTCGCTGTTCATCAGCTCCGTGATGCGACGGCCCACCAGACGATAGCGGCGCGGGGAGCCATCGGTCGATGTCTGCGCGATCACGGCGAGTTCCTGGCGGACATCCTCCGGGCAGGCGTCGAGCCGCGCCCCATCGTCGACCTCAGGCGCGAAGACGCGCACCACGTCGCCGTGACGCTTCAACCCATTCGGGTGATTCCGCAATTCAGCGATGCTGGTTCCGACCCCGGCCAGAGTGATTTCGATCAGCTCTTCCGTTCGCCAAGTACGATCCATGGTCAGCTCCGTGCCAGCGCTTGCGTCGCCGGCGGAGCCGAAGGTGTAGGGCGAGAGCGTTATGGTGTGGCCAAGTCGATTGGCCAGACCATTGAAGATCTTCCATTCTTCCATCAACCCAGGCGGCGGCTGCACCACAGGATCCGTGTACTGGATGTAGGGGATATAGGCCCACTCGGCGATCAGCAGGTTGATGTCCGCCACTTCATACTGGAGCGGCGGCGCGATGACGTAATGCGCCAGCTCCGTCGTCTCCGTCGACCGGGGCTCGATTACCACCAGGCAGTCCAGCGCCCCCAGCGCCTCACGCATGCGCTCCGGCTGGCCAAACGCCATCATCGGGTTAGCGCCCAGGACGATGAGAGTCCGGATTTGCGTGGGACCAGGCGTCAGAATCTCATCTGGAATCCGCGAGGATGGGAATTCGCCATAAATGGCGCCGAAGTTGTTGCCGATCTTCGGCCCGGTCTCCCAAGAACGGCTGGGAGGAATGACCGTCTCGACCCTAGGCTTGGCGGAGTAAACGCCCGCGTTCCTGTAAACGTCACCCGCGCGAACAAATCCGCCGCAGATGGCGTTCAGGCCTTCGATCATATGCGCCGCCGTGTTCGGGTTTGGAGACATGGACGTTCCGGTGCCAAAGCCCATCGACAAACGGCGTGCGGCTCCGATCATCCGGGCGGCTTCGTGAAGCTCGACGGCGGTGATGCCGGCGCGCTCAGCGACCATGTCGGGGGTAAATGGCTCGACCGCCGCGCGGAGGGCCTCAAGGTTCATGACGTAGCGATTGCAGAACGCCTGGCTTTCGTAGCCGTTCTGAAGCACTAGGCGGATCAGCGCCGCAAAGATTTCAGTATCGAACCCTGGTCGTGGTTGAATGTACAGGTCCGCTATCCGCGAGGTCTCGGTGGCCCGGGGATCGACGATGATCATCTTGCCGCCGCGCTTCCGATATTCCTGCAGCTGCGGGATGTGATTCACAGTCGGTACGACGTGATAAGGACCGCCGCGAGAAATCACTGGGTTCGTGCCGGACAGTATAACGAGATCGATATCACCGAGCTGCGGCTTTCCGCTCGCGAATACTCCCATTCGGCCATCGACCACCCAATGGGCCGACTGGTCGATTGTCATCGTGGAGAAGACAGATGGGGAGCCGATCTTTCCCATGAACTGCTTGGCCATCGAGAGATTGAACGACTTACGGTAACCGGCCGTACCGATATAGAGCGCCACCGAGCTCGGACCATGCTGCTCGATCGAGCGCCGGATCTTCTCAGCGATCTCGTCCAGCGCCAGGTGCTTATCGATCGGGCTCAACTGACCGGACGCATCGCGCTTCATCGCCGAGGCGAAGCGCCGCTCCTTGCCCTGGATGACCTCGACCGACATGTCGGCCTTGATGCACTTGTAACCAGCGCTGCTCACGTGATCGCGGTTGCCGCCGTGGGACAGGATCTCGTTGCCGGCGACTTCAAACTTCAGACCGCAGTAGGAAACGCAGCCGCGGCAATAGCTGAACACTTGACGAGTAGAGGTCTCATCCGACATGGCGTATCTCCTCCTAATACCTCGCGAGCAGCGCAAGTCTGGTGGCGCTGGTCTGCTTCAGCATTTCCGCGCGCCGTCTTCTTACGCAGCTGCGCGCCGTCAGCTTCCGCTCAATGCGGAAGCGTCCAGGTACGGCCGAGCTCCGGGTGTTCGACGATGGCTCCGGCTTGGCCGACTGGCTCTAGGAGCCCATCTGTGAAGTAGCTAAGCGCAACGGGGTCACGCACGTCGATGTGCGCCAAGGTGCGCGCGCCCGCGGGCGTTCGCGCGATGACGACGCCGCCGCGGGCCGAGCCGTTGCGGCCATAGAAGACCGTGTAAGTTTCTATCCGGCCTGGGCCGACGTACGCCTTGTCGAGGTCTGGCGCCGGCCCGCGGGCCGCATCGGCTTCAGCCTGGCGATCGAAGTCCTGCGGGAACCTGGCGCCCGCGATGGCCTCGCGCCCGATCAGGATGCAGTGATTGTCGGTGGCGAACCCGCCGTTCGCGAACAGGAAGCCGAAGCGGCCCCGCTCGCGCAGGGCGGTAACCATCGAGACCACAGCATGGCCCATGTAATTGCCGATAGGGCCGCCGCCGAACGTCAAGCCGCCGAAAACGCTAGCCGGTCGGTCTGCTGGCCAGCCAAGGGTTCGCCGCGCCATCTTCGGCACACACGGGAAACAGCTGTAGAGC
This sequence comes from Phenylobacterium sp., assembly GCF_035276905.1. GTDB lineage: Bacteria > Pseudomonadota > Alphaproteobacteria > Caulobacterales > Caulobacteraceae > Phenylobacterium. The sequence goes on from NZ_DATELG010000332.1 coordinate 30,784, forward strand.
TCGACCAGGTCGAGATCCTGCACGCTCACGCCATTCGCCGCGAGCGTGGCGCGGATGCTGACATCCATGCTGACGCTGCGGTCGAAGCGGTCGCGACGCAGGAGGTTGGCAGGCTCTTTGGCCGCCGCGCCCTGCCCCACGTAGATGAGTTGCTCGTCTGGCACGCCGCGACGTCTCGCCTCGGCAAGGCTCGCCACCAGGAAGCCGGCGCCCTGGTTGACCGAGCTATTGGCCACCATCAGCTTATTGTAGGGAAACGCTATCGGGCGGTTGTCCTCCGACGGGGTGAGGATCGCCTCGGGGCTGGTGCGCCGGCGCACCCAGGCGCCCTCATTCCGTTCCGCAACTTGGGAAAACAGCGACCAGATTTCGCCGGTCTCGGCCTGCGCCTCGGCCAACGATTGCCCGTAGCTGGCTCGGCTCGCGTTCTCGTAAAGCGGATAGATGTCGACCGGAGCGACTAGTCCAAAGCTCTGCAGGTACCCAGGCTCGCGTTGCGTGGCCGAGCGCCGGACCACGTCAATGCTCTCGCCGCCCTGAGTGCGCGCTCTCGCTCGCGCCGCCGCCGTCCGGAGCGCCTCGCCGCCGACGACCGCCGCCAGCTTGATCTCACCTGCGCCGATCCGGTTGGCCGCGCCGTTCAGTAAACGAATGGGCGTATCGCCATGGGGCGATGGGCTTTGGTAACTCACCGACGGCCGAGCACCGATGGCTGCGGCCAGCGGCGCACACAGCTCACCCAGCTCGGGGAAGCTGATTTGATCGACAACGCCCAGCATGTCGACATCGGCGAGCACGCTCCCGCCGGCGTCCTTGTCGGCGCGGCGCAAGGCCTCCAGCATGAGCTCGCCAGAGTCGAGGCCGACAGCGCCTTCGGCCGGCCGATCGTTGATCTGGCCGACGCCGATGATGACCGGCGTCCGCTCCGGATCTGCTTCGCTATTCGCCATTTCAGCGCGCCTTCCAGTTAGGTCGGCGCTTCTCGACAAACGCCAGCGGCCCCTCGAGTGCGTCCTCGGAGCGCATGACCGCGCGGATCTCGGCGTTGCTCGAAGCCCACCACCCCGCATCGTTGATCGCCTTACCCTCCGCGAGGCCGTAGGCCACGCGCTTGGAGGCCTGCACGGCGAGGGGCGCATTGGCGGCGATCTTCTCGGCAAGCTGCAAGGCGGCTGCGCTTAGCTCATCCGGCTCCACGACCTGGTTGATCAAGCCGAGCTGATGGCCGCGCTCGGCCGTAAAGGCGTCCCCGGTGAGCAAGTATTCCAACGCCAGCTTCGGCGGGATCTGCTGCACCAGTCGAAACGCACCGCCGCCTGCAGCGATGATGCCGCGCTTCACCTCCGGCAGGCCAAAAATCGCTGTCTTGGAAGCCACGATGAGATCGCAGGCAAGGGCAATCTCGGCGCCGCCGCCGAGCGCCATCCCGTTCACGGCCGCTATCACCGGCTTCGAGATCGGATGGGCGACGACTCCAGCGAAACCCCAGGCCACCTGACGCCGATCGCGTGGCGTAAGCCGCTCGCCCCGGGCCACAGCCTTTAGGTCGGCGCCGGCGCAGAACGCCTCACCGGCCCCCGTGATGATCACAGCCCGGATCTCGGGGTCGGCCTCTGCCAGCTCGAGTCCCTCGCCCAACCCGACATGAACATCTGCATTGACGGCATTGCGGGCGTCCGGACGATTGATCGTCAGGATCAACAGATGGCCACGGCGTTCGGCCAGGACGGCCTCTGGACCTTCGCTCATCTCACAATGACCTCCTGACGCCCCTCGCCCCGCGCGAGCATGGCCACAATCTCCGCGTCCGCGGGCTCAAGCACGCCTGCCTCCAGCAGCTGCTCGATCTGTTCCTCGCTGAGGCCCAGCCACTCTTGCGCAATTTCTGCGGTGTGTTCGCCAGCAAGCGGAGCCGGACGCGTCGGCGGCGCCGCCAGGTCGCTGGACTTCACGTGGAAAGACTCAGCGATAATTTCTTCAGCGAGGTTCGGGTGTTGCTCGACCCTGAAGAGCTCGCGTTCGCGGAAGTAGCCAAAGTCGGGCAGGTCGGCGACGCGCAGCATGCGCGCCGCGGGAACGCCGGCGCCTTGAAGACGCCGCATCGCTTGATCGGCGTCCATGGACGCTAGCCAAGCCGCAACCACGGCGTTCAGCTCGGCCGCGCGCTCACAGCGGCCGGCGCGACCTGCCAACTGCGGATCTGCAGCGAGGTCGGGCCTGTCGATAGCCGCCGAAAGGGCAGCCCACTCCTCATCGCTGCTGACGGTGACGACGCACCACTCATCGTCGCCCGCAGCGGGAAACACGCCCCAAGGCGCGTCCGGGTGTTCGCCGATCCCGGTCAGGCCCAACGCGGCGGCCCCGATCGCCGGCTCGAAGTGACTCAGCATCACCTCGAGCTGGGAGACGGAGATGTGGCCGCCACGGCCGATGCGCGCGCGGCGCCGAAGCAGCGCGAGGATGGCGCTGGCGCCTAGGCGAGCGGCGACATGGTCCGGGTAGACCGTGATAGAGTCGGCGAAGCCTTGCTCGTCATCGGCATAGCGCCAGGCCTGCGTCAGGCCGGCGATCGCTCTGACGAGCGGCCCGTACCCCATTCGCTTCGCCCAGGGGCCGTGCGAGCCGAACGCGCTGCTCTCGACGGTGATGATACGCGGGTTGATCGCCTGCAGCGCTTCGTGACCGAGGCCGAGCGACTCCATCGTGCCAGGCTTGAAATTCGAGAGAACGACGTCCGCTTTCGCCATCAGCTGGGCGAACAGCGCCTTACCCTCGTCAGACCGGAGGTTGAGTCCAAGGCTCCGCTTATTGCGGTGCCCAGCCGCAAAGCTCACCGATAGACCGGTCGGCAGGTAGGATTGGCGACCTCCGTCCGGGAACGCCAGGGCCTCCACCTTCACGACGTCGGCGCCCATATCGGCCAGCAGCCGCCCCTGTTCACCGCCCACGACGATGACGCCGAGGTCCAACACGCGCACACCCTCGAGGGGGCGCAACGCAGCGGAAGGGCCCGGTTGGCCGACCGGCCGCCGAACCTTGTCGCCCGCCCGGCTCGTACCGGCTTCGGCGCGAACACCGTCGATCTCCAAAGCGCCGTTCACGACGGGAGCTTCGCCGAACCCCGGAAGCTCAACCCGCCTCATGGCGCGCCGCTCAAGGAGATGGTCCTGTTCGAGACATTCCGGCAGTGAGAGGAGTGCCGCGAGCGGCACCCCAAACATTTTAGCCTCGTCCTCCAGCTCCGCCCGCGACTTGGGGGCGAGAAAGGCGCCGATGACGGGCCAGAGTTCACGCGACTGGTAGCGCACAATCGTCTTGTTGAACTTCGGGTCGGCAAATTCGGCAGGCTCTCCCATCCAACGGAACATGCCCTGCCACTGCCGCGACGCGAGCAGACAGATGCGCACCCATCCGTCGACACACGGGAAGCAGGGGTACTGCAGCCCTTTTTGCGGCCTTTGTCGGGAGAGCAGCTTGGCCGGCTTGCCGAGCGTGGCGCTGCCGCCGATCCCGTAGCCCGGGTCCAGAGCCTGAACGCTCCCGTCGAGCGCCGAGAAGTCGAGGCGCATTGGACGGCGCAAGGCTTCAGCGGCGTAGAGCCCGAGCATGCCGGCATATTCGGCCTGTGCGATTGCGCAGCGAAGCGAGATTTCCCCCGGAGGCAGCAGCGGCTCGCGTCCGCGGATGCCGGAGCGGCTAAGCTGGCCGGAGAGCGCGCTCAGGATCGGGTCCGTCGCCCGCCATTGCGCGTAGCTCGTATTTGCGCCGAACATGCTGACCGTAAGCGTGGCCGGCTTGTTTTCCCGGCAGGCAGCGAGCGCTTGCGGCCAACCATCTGGCTGGATCGACCAATCCTCGATCAGGAGAGCGGCTTCGTTCAGAGCCGAGATCGCCCTCTCGAGCGCATGTGGCGCCTCAAGTTCGATCGACTCCGCTCCGACCCGGGCGAGCTCCCGCGCGAGCCGTCGATGCACGTCTGCCGGCACCGATACGCGATCCAGGTGAACGACCCGAGCCCCAAGGCTTGAGTAGAGGCGCCCGAGGTCGCCCAGCGGCCCGTCCACCGCAATGACGACCGTCGAGCCGGCAAGCGGAAGAGCCATCTCTCGGTCTTTGGGCGACATGCTGTAGGGCTACCCTGATCTGATCGCGAGCCGACCGGTGGGGCCCGCCGGATGCCCGGGCGCGCAACCGATCCTGAACGTCACGAACGACATCCTGCTTAGGGACTAAACCCGCGGGTCGTCGGTTTCAAGTGAATGTTTAATTAGAGTGGGCGCCGAGTGGTCTCGTCAAAGTGGGTGCGCCAACACAAACCACGGGTGAGACCGTCTTGTGCGCAATAGCTCGCAGTCGGGCGGCGGTCCGCCGCCGCAGCTAACGTCGGGCCTTGGGGGGGTTCGCCAGCAAGCCGTTGAGCACCAGATCAAGCAATGTGTCTGAATACTCTCGCTTCAACTGCTCATCCAACCCGTCGACGCCAAATGCGTGCCGCAGAACATGTTGACTGAAGAAAATCTCTTCGCACGCACCAAGCACGATGAAGTAGAAAATCATCGGGTTGATCGGCTTGAAGACGCCGCTGTCGATCCCCTCCTGAAGCAACGAGCGTTGGGTCTCGGCCAAGGGTTTTGAGATCTTCTCCGCGACCCGCTTACCCAAGTCCGGGTCTAGCAACATGGAGTGGATAAGGCGATTGATGAAGGGGAATCGGAAGTAGACGTTAACCACGCCCTTGATATGAAGTCTCAACTTGTCAACGACGGACAAATCCATCGCGAGGAGCCCACGCATCTGTTCCAGACTGGCCCCGAGGACGTCTTCCGCCAGCGCGAGCATAAGGCCGCTTTTGCCGCCGAAATAGTACTTCACCAGAGCGGCGTTGAGGCCCGATCGCGCCGCAATCTCTTGCAACGAGATCTCGATCGACCCGCGTTCGATCATCAGCTCTGCGGCCGCTTGAAGCAGGACGGCGCGCGACGGGCTCCGCTCAGTTGGTTTAGCTGCGGTTGACATACGCGCGCCCTACTCTGATTGGCTGATTAATCCAAGCGGCAAACGCTTGATCGCTCGGGCTGCCCGGTGACCGCGGGACGCAGCCGTTGGATGCAGGCGGCCGGCGCCTTACGAGGAGGACCGCGGGCCCATGCCAGGCCTGCGGCTCGCCGCGCTCACGCGTTAGGGTTAGCGGGGGGGCATGCGAATGGCGCCGTCCAGACGGACATCCTCGCCATTGAAGTAGCTGTTGCGGCACATCTCGAGCGCTAGGGACGCATACTCGGGAGGCTCGCCAAAGCGCTTAGGGAACGGAACGCTGGCCGCCAGCGCAGACTTCACCTCATCGGGCGCGGCGTTCATCAGGGGCGTGTTGAAGATCCCGGGCAGGATGGTGTTTACCCGGATGCCCTCAGACATCAGGTCGCGGGCCACCGGCAAGGTCATGCCGACGATGCCACCCTTCGAAGCGGAGTATGCGGCTTGGCCGACTTGGCCGTCTTCGGCGGCCACCGACGCCGTATTGATGATCACGCCCCGCTCGCCATCCTCTTGCGGCTCGAGCGTCAGCATACCGGCTGCGGATTTCGCGACGCAGCGGAAGGTGCCGACCAGGTTGATCTGGATGATGCGGTTGAAGTCGTTGAGTGGGAAATGCTTGATCGAGCCGTCCTTGCCGCGAGACGCCGTCTTCGCGGCCACTCCGGCGCCGGCGCAGTTGACGAGGATACGCTCCTGCCCGTGCACGGCGCGCGCCATCGCAAAGCCGGCGTCCACAGAATCCTCGTCGGTGACGTCGACGCGGCAGAAAACACCGCCGATACTGCCGGCGACCCGCTGGCCCGCCTCGTCGTTCAAGTCGAAGATCGCGACCTTCACGCCCGCGTCGGCCAGCGCCCGCGCCGTGGCTTCTCCAAGACCGCTAGCGCCACCCGTTACGACGGCGGCGACACCTGAAAGGTTCATTGGCATCCTCTGAGATCAAGTTGAGTTCTAGGGGCGGATAGCGGCGGCGGCCCGGCGCGTTCGCTCTGGCGCGCGGGTCAGCGGTAAGCAGGCTCTTCCCACCACGGGAAGTAGTCTGGCATGTCGCTCGACACGCGATCGGGGAAGATGGGGCTGCGCTTTTCGAGGAAGGCGTTGACGCCTTCGGCGGCGTCAGGACTCCGGCCCCTGGAGAGGATCCCGCGACTGTCGACGCGGTGCGCCTCCATCGGGTGCGCCATGCCGAGCCCGCGCCACATCATCTGGCGGGTGAGCGCCACGGAGACGGGCGCCGTGTTGTCGGCGATCTCCCGGGCGAGGGCGACGGCGGCCGGCAGGAGCTGATCCGGCGCAAGCACCTGGCGCACCAAGCCTGCCTCCCGGGCCTCTTCTGCCGGGAACAGTCGCCCGCTGAAGCACCACTCGAGCGCGCGGGAGATGCCGACGAGCCGCGGCAGGAACCATGAGGAGGCGGCTTCAGGAACAATGCCGCGGCGGGCGAAAACGAACCCGAAGCGGGCGTCCTCGCTCGCCAGCCGCACGTCCATGGCCAGGGTCAGCGTTGCGCCGATGCCGACCGCCGCGCCGTTGATGCAGCCGATCACCGGCTTGAGGCACTGGAAGATCCGCAGCGTGAGGAGTCCGCCGCCGTCCCGGGCGGACGGGCGGCTGTAGAGCGGCTTCCCCTGAGCATCGAACGGCGCGTCGGGGACGCTGGTGGCGTCGAACGTTCCAGCGCCCGCGCTCAGATCAGACCCGGCGCAGAACGCCCGCCCCGCTCCGGTGACGATGACCGCGCGTACGTTGTCGTCTCGATCGACCTCGTCGAACGCGTCGATCATCTCGCGCATCATCTGCGCCGTGAAGGCGTTCAACTTGCCGGGGCGGTCAAGCGTGACCGTCGCGATACCGTCCTCGACAGCGTACTTGATGGTTTCGTAAGTCATGGCGACTCCTCGCGCAGACGGCTCCAACGCCGCGCGCTCGTTCTGGTAGTTGCCGCCGGCGGCCGCCGGCTAGCGAAGCCTCGCCTGTGCGATCAGCACCGCTCGATGATGACGGCCGGGGCCATGCCGCCGGCGGCGCACATCGTCACAAGTCCACGCTTAAGGTCGCGCCGCTCAAGCTCGTCGAGCACCGTCCCGATGAGGATCGCGCCTGTCGCGCCGATCGGATGACCAAGCGCAATCGACCCGCCATTGACGTTCACCCTCGACCGATCGAGCTTCATGTCGCGGATGAACTTCTCGGTTACGACGGCGAACGCCTCATTGATCTCCCAGAGGTCGATGTCGTCCGCGGTGAGGCCCGCCTTGGCGAGCACCTTTTTCGCGGCGGGGACCGGCGCGTTGAGCATCAAGGTGGGGCAGTCACCTACGTTGGCGAACGCCAGGACCCGCGCACGCGCCTTGAGTCCACGCTTGGCCGCATACTCCGGAGACGCCAGGAGCAGCGCGGCGGCGCCGTCAACCACCCCCGACGAGTTGCCAGCGTGATGCACAGCTTCCCACTCCAAGCCCGGATAAGCCGCCTGGATAAGCTTGCGGTACGTAGCGCCTTGCTCGTCGAGCGGAATGTCCGTGATCTTGGCAAACGCTGGCTTCAAGGCTCCAAGGTCATCCAGCGTGGCCTCTGGCCGGGGATGTTCATCCTGTTCAAGCACCAGAGCGCCGGTATCATCGCGCACCGGGATGAGGCTCTTGGCGAAACGACCTTCGGCGATCGCGACCGCCGCCTTTCGCTGGCTCTCAAGGCCAAATGCGTCAACGTCGGCGCGCGTGATTCCCTCCATGGCGGCGATCGCGTCGGCACAAACGCCCTGGTGAGCCTGCGGTGTTTTCGCCCTTAGGCGCAGATTGCCACGATCCATCATCGGCGGGCCCGTGACTGGCAGGCTGCCAGTGTACGACATCATCTCTACGCCGCCCGCGACGATGAGGTCCTCCATGCCCGACATGATTGTGGCGGCGGCCAGATTGACCGCGGTGATGCCGCCACCGCAGAACCGGTCGAGCGTTACGCCACTGGCTTTTCTGTCGTAGCCCGCATCGAGCGCGGCCATGCGACCGATGTCCGCGCCTTGTTTGTCGACCTGGATGCTCGTGCTCCAGATCACATCGTCGACTTCAGCGGTGTTCAGCCCGTTGCGATCCGCGACTGCTTGCAACACCGCGGCCGCGAGATGTTGGGGATGCATGTGGGCGAGAGCGCCCCTGTCAACCTTGCCGGTCCCACGAGGCGTGCGGACAGCGTCGATGATGAAAGCTTCACGCATAAAGATCTCCTCGCATCGGCCCGCCAAGTTACCGGCCCCTGCCTACACGAGGATCTTCGCAGCCGAAAGGAGATTCATCAATCAGTTATATAATGCCGAAGCCACCCACTCCCGGCGTGAGGCGCATCCTGTCAGGACCCGATCCGCTCGCCGATCAGGAAACGGCGGATCCCGTTCCGACCCGCGCCGATATCGTAGAACTTGGCGACCCGCAGGCAGCGCCCGGCCGGGATGGTCTCTGGTGCACCGGCGCCTCGATACAATGCGCTGCGATCGCCGTCAGATGGAATCCAGGCTGCTGGGCGTTTCCTCGGCGCAGGTGAAATTATCGGCCACGCAAGGGTCTCCCGCGCCGGAGTACTGCGCGCGGCCCGGATAGGCGCACACCGGGCGACTCATCGTCAGCCGTCCGGTAGCGACATCGTATCGCTCGCCAAGGACCTGATCGGGCGCCCGTTGTTGCTCCACCCATTCCATCAGGGCGGCCATTCCCCGGGCGAGAGTCAATCCAGGGCCAGCGGCCGTGACGTGGGAATGGCCCTCGCCGGGAGCCTGGAACAGGCGGACGAAGGATGACGTCTCCGCCAGGCCGCCCATTTCATCTAAAACCTTTCGATAATACTGAAGGGTTCCCGCCGACGGTATGACCTCGTCGTCCAATCCATGCGTGAGCAGCAGCTTTCCACCACTTTCTCGCAAACCTGACAGATCCGGATCGTCGGTGTCGAGCTCGCTGAAGTCGCGGACACTTATGGCGACCATCTCGTGGAAATTATCAAGAGTAAGCTTTCTCCAGTCCCACTTGGGATCCCGGAACACCCAGGCACCATAGGCGCGGCCAATCTCAAAGGGAATTGGGACGAAGTCTCCATTGATCCTTGTGGACATGGCGACTCCACTTCCGAACAGGTTATCTCCCCAACTCTCTGCTCCGGGGCGCAAGCCGAACCAGAGAAACTCGCCGGCCGGCGCTCTCGGGCCCTCCCATATTTTCTGCATTACGAGGGCGTCGCCGGCAGTGATCTCGCCGTCCTCAGTCTGAGCCCCGACCAGCCCATGGGGATCCGGCAGCGCCGGTTCGCGTACGCTTATGAACCCGTCGCGACATGCGGCAGAACCGGCGCTCACCACGGCGGCCCTCCTGAACAACCTTAGCTTCGCAGGCGTGACTACGCCGAGCTCTTTCATAACCACCGCGGGCCAGAGCGTAGAGGGAATCATCCGGCTCCAATTAATGGCGGGGTCGGACGCCCAGACACCATCATAATCGCCTGGGTAGCGTTGGACCTGCATCAAGGCCTGGCGACCGCCGCCGGAGGTTCCCTGAAAGTAGGAATAGGTTGGCGGCTTACCGTGGATCGCGGCTGTCACGGCCTTGCCGATGAGCGTCATGTCGTGGGTGCTGCGATGCACCCAATTGCAGATGAGCTCCCAGTCGAGTTCTCCTGACTCAGCGACGCCCCAGTCCGCGAACCGCGGATCTCTGTTCCCCGCGTCGGTCTCAGCCGCGGCGAACCCATTGCGCAAAGCGCGCGGCAGCGTGGCGATGCGCACTCCCGAGGGGTAGATCCACGGCGCCGATGTGCGGTTCCCCTGCCCGCCAACACCGAAAAACCGCCCATTCCAGGCGAGGGGCACCCAAACGGTGGTGAGCACCACGTGGCCGCCGACCGATTGCTCCACGCGAACGTCACAGAACTCCGGAAGGCCTGTTTCTGCGAGGTCGCCATGACCAGGGCGATGCGCGTCGATGGCCTCGATGTTTGCCGGCATAGCTTCGCCTGCGGGCTCAACATGCCGCCCGGAGTTGTTTACGGTCACTGATACGATGCGCGCGCCATCCAGATGGTCGATCGCCTTCTGCAGGAGGGAAGGACAGCAGCGTTGCAATATCTCTGGCGAGTACGCCCGATCGTTATTCGAAATCCACTGGAGCGGTCCCGTGGGGGAGACAAAGTTCCAACTAGATTGCATTGTGAAGCTTCGCTCCGTTTTTTTTGGCAAGTTTTCGTGGCCGGCTGCGCCAACCATTGCGCCAGCGGAAGCGCGCGGCGGGCTCGGCAATCAGGACGTAGCGGCTTGGAACCGGCGCCTAAGCGATAGCGAGTAGGTGTCCGGATCTCCGTGCTGAAAATACGGCCGGAACCGGTCGGCACGGTCGCAATGGGTTAGCTGGCGTCTAAGCGCGCGTGGGCGATGTAGTTGCCGCAGTTGCTTCGGCGGCGCCTAGCCATAACGTTTCTCCCGCACATTGCTTTTGGCTCGTCAAAGCCGTAGCTCAGCGCCGCAGCGGGTGCAAGCGTACTTAAGCGATTATTGAATGGCTTGCCGCGGACGACCGAATGGTCGGGTTCGCTGATCCATGCGGAGTCCGCGAGTTCCTGGCCGTCGGCGTCCACGATCCGGACGCCAGCCCAGGGTTCGAAGCCGGCCGGCGCCACGCCGGACGGAGTCCAGGTTCGCGCACCGCGAGGGTCCGGCGTACCTGCTCATCCGCGGGCCGCTGCAGCTGTTCCTCATTCTGTGGGCGGGGTGGCCTGTCCTGCGCGGGGGCGCCGTTCGCATCGGCGCACCGGTAGGTAGAGCCTGATCGCGCACGGCGCCTCTTGCGGGTTGGGGGACACGCAAGCTCGTCATCATACGCACTTGCTCGAATTTTTTCGGCTCGCCCTAAGTGTCTGCCCCGAAAAGAAGTTGGGTGATATCAGAGGCTTGTGATTCTGTCGGTGTTGCGAAGCATCGACGGAGCGACACATGTGGACCGATACCACCCGGGCAAAGCATGCCCGCAAGGGATTGCGGTATTCAAG
>NZ_DATELG010000333.1:0-7423 GCF_035276905.1 Phenylobacterium sp.
GCCGACTGGTCGTCGGACCAGGAGGTGTTCAAGCAGGTCCACTGGGGCAAGGCCATGATGTGGATCTTCCTGCTCAGCGACACCTTCGTGTTCTCCAGTTTCCTGGTCTCCTACATGACGGTGCGGGCGACGACGACGGTCCCGTGGCCGAACCCCAGCGAGGTCTTCGCCCTGACCATCGGCGGCCGCTCGATCCCGCTCATCCTGATCGCCATCATGACGTTCATCCTGATCAGCAGCAGCGGGACGATGGCGATGGCGGTCAACTTCGCCTATCGCCGCGACCGGCTGAAGACGACGCTGCTGATGCTCGCGACCGCCGCATTCGGCGCGTCCTTCGTCAGCATGCAGGCGTTCGAATGGACCAAGTTGATTCTGCAGGAAGGCGTGCGGCCCTGGGGCAACCCCATGGGAGCGCCGCAATTCGGCTCCTGCTTCTTCATGATCACCGGATTTCACGGCCTGCATGTGTCGATCGGCGTGATCTACCTCTCGATCATCGCATCCAAGGTCGCGCGCGGACATTACGAGCGGAAGGGAAACTACGAGGTCGTCGAGATCGCCGGGCTCTATTGGCACTTCGTCGATCTCGTGTGGGTTTTCATCTTTGCGCTATTCTACCTTTGGTAAGGGGAACAAGATGGCGGCCGACATAGACAACGTCGGGGAACGCATCGCTCGCAAGGCGGCCGAACCCGTTCCCCAGCCAGCTCCGTTGCACGAAACGTCGCCCGCCACGGTCTCGAAGACGGCTCACGTCCAAGGGCAACAGCATCCCATCAAGATCTATCTCCAGGTCTGGGGTTACCTGTTCGTCCTCAGCACGATGTCCTACCTCGTCGACTATTTCCACGTCGAGGGGGCCCTGCGATCGGTGCTCATCGTCACCTTCATGTTTTTGAAGGCGGGCCTGATCGTCTCGATCTTCATGCACATGGCGTGGGAGCGTCTGGCCCTGGTCTACGCCATTCTGGTCCCGCCGCTCTGCCTGGGGACTCTCGTTCTGCTCATGGCGATCGAGTCCGATTACACGTTCTGGACACGGATCATCTTCTTCGGGAAGGGGCCCTGACGGGCCTCAGCCGCACGGCACGGCGAACGGCGCCTGAGGACAACGGGTGCGAATGATGGACACCTGGGAACGACTCAAGATCGGGACCGCGGTCACGGGCACGGCCCTCGCGTTCCTTGTCATTCACTGGATCACCGATCTGGTGTTTCCGGAGACCTACGCCGTCAAGCCCGGGTACAAGGTCGCCGACGTCAGCGAGCTTCAAGTCGACCTCGCCTCCCTCCAGAGGAGCTGGCCGGCCGGCCTGAGCGGGCAGGGCGGCCGCGCGAACGTTCGCGACTTCATGAGCAACATCGAGAAGGTCTCGGTTCCCCGCAGCGCCGAGACGCCGCCGGCGGTCGCCGCGCCGGAGCCGCAGGTCGATCTGGCGACCTTGCTCGCCCGAGCGGATGCGGCGAAGGGCCGGCAGACCGCGCAGGTCTGCACGTCCTGTCACAGCTTCGATCAAGGCCAGGACCGCATCGGCCCCAGCCTCTGGGGCGTCGTCGGCCGCAACGTCGCCGCCGACAAGGCCTTCACCTATTCGAGCGCCTTCGCGGCGCAGACGGGCAGCTGGACCTACCAGCGGCTCGACCACTATTTGACCAATCCGGCGAAGGCCGTCCCCGGCAACAAGATGGGCTTCGCGGGCCTGCGCCGGGCGGAGGACCGCGCAAACGTCATCGCGTTCTTGCGGACATTGAGCCCCAGTCCAGTCCCCCTCCCGAAGGTCGTCGAGACCTCGCCGCAATCACGCCGCTCGCCGCCCGGTTCGTCCGGATGAGGCTGCATCTAGCACGCTGACGGCGTTGGACATTTGCGGCGTTCGGTGTTGTCCTCAACCGCATCCGGACGATCGGGCGGCGCCCGTGCCGACCGGGCGTCCGCCCGCGTGAAGGGCGATGCCCATGACTTCGGTTCAGATCGCCGAGGCGCTGCTCGACCTGGAGGGCGCCGCCGCGCTGGCCGCGCTCCACCGCCCCGGCTGCAAGTGCGACGAGGTGCCGGTGCGGGTCGTGATGGTCAGGATGTTCCCGGACACCAGCACCGAGGACCTGGCGATGGGGCTGGAGCTCGCCATCACCATGGCCATGCTCGACGAGGCCGAGGCGGACGCGCTCGGCGAATGGCGGCCGAGGGGCTGAGGTCCAGGCCGGGCAGCTTTTCGCCTTGACCAACCCGGATCTTTTTCCGGCGCTTCACGTTGCCAGCGAATGGCGAAGGCGGCGGAAGATCCCGCGGGGAGCCCGAACGCCAAGGAGGCGGTCCGCGAGGCCCTGAGCGAGCTGCGGACCACCGTGCTCGGCCCGCAGATCCTGCTGGGGTTCCAGTATGAGGCCCTGTTCCAGCAGGGCTTCGCCAAGCTCGCGGCCTGGCGGCAGGAGCTGGCCCTTTGCGCCTTCGTCCTGCTCGTCGCCACCGTGGCGATGGTGATCGCGCCCACCAGCTTCCACCAGCTCGCCGCGCGCGGCGAGGCGACGGCGGCTCAGCTCAGCTTCTCCAAGCGGATGCTGGGGTCGAGCTTCTGTCCGTTCGCCCTGGCGATCGGGATCAACGTCGTGGTCGTTGGCGCCGGCGAGCTGGGCGCGGTCGCGGCCGTCGCCTGCGGGCTCGGCGCCGCCGGGCTCGCGCTCCTCCTCTGGTATGGGATCGAACTGATGGCGAGACGCCCCGCGGCCCCGCCGGCGGCCGCCAAGCCGGCGAAGACGACGCTCAAGGACCGCATCACCGAGCTGATGACCGAGACCCGGATCGTCCTGCCGGGCGTGCAGGCCCTGCTCGGCTTCCAGTTCGCGGCCTATCTGACCGAGGCATTTCCGAAGCTCGATCCCGCGCCCCGTGTCGCCCATGGCCTGGGCCTGGCCCTGCTGCTTGTCAGCATGATCCTGCTGATGACGGTTGCGCCGTTCCATCGGCTCGCGGAGCGGGGGGAGGACAGCGAACGCACGCGTCGGGTGGGAGGCGCCTGCATCGTCGGCGCGCTCGCGACCCTGGGCCTGGGGATCGCCGCCGACTGCTACGTGGCGGTCTCGATGATCACCGGCAGCGCCGCAGCGGCGTTCGCCGCCGGCGCCCTGGCCGCCGCCGCCGGCGCAGCCCTCTGGTTCGTGGTTCCGTTGCTGGCCCGGCGCCCGCCCGCCGCCGGCCGCCCCGATCTTCCCCATCCACAAGCGACAGCCTGATCATGACGAAACTGACCAAGCTTTCACACGAGCTGGACGCTAAGACGGGCGTCTGTCTGGCGATCATCGAAACGCCCAAGGGGCGGCGCTCGAAGTTCGATTACGACGTCGACCTGAAGGCGTTCCGGCTGAAGAAGCTCCTGCCGGAAGGGCTGAGCTTTCCGCTCGATTTCGGCTTCATCCCCTCGACGCTGTGCGACGACGGCGATCCGCTGGACGTCATGGTGCTGGCCGACGAGCCGCTGAGCGTCGGCGTCATTCTCGATGTCCGGCTGATCGGCGTGATCAACGCCGAGGAAAAGGAGAAGGGCAAGACCGAGCGCAACGACCGCATCCTGGCCGTCGCCGCGATCTCCCGGCTCTATGAGGCGGTGCGGACGCCGGACGACCTGCCCAAGGACTTCGTCGACAATCTTTCCAGCTTCTGGATCCAGAAAGGCCGGCTCGAGGGCAAGGAGTTCACGACGCTCGGCGTGGACGGTCCGGCCGCGGCGATCGACAGGGTGAAGTCTGCCACCCGCACCGCGAAGAAGCAGGCCGCCTGAGCGGCGGCGCCGCTGCGCCAACAGTTGTGGCAATTCCGCCACGGCCGGGCCGCAAGAGGCGGCTGGCGCGGGCCGCCGATCGCTTAACTTTTGATAATCGTCTAAACGGGCGCCGCCCGCGACTCGGTCGGGCGTCGATGGACGGGCGACGGTGAAGCAGGGGCGCTGCGCGAGGAGGATGGCGGACGAGACGCTTCGCCAGGCTCAGGCTCTCGACGGCGCCGAGCGGGACAATCTGCTCTGGATCGCCGCGGAGTGGGAGAAGCTCGCCGCCAAGGAGCGCCCTGCCGGCGGCCTCGCCGCCATCAACCATCCCCGGCGCCGCGCCGCGCGATAGCGCCGACGGCGAAGCGGTCCCGCTTCGACCAGAGGCCGGTCAGCCGGCGGCGAGCTCGACGGACGCCGGTCCCGCCTTGAAGCCGCCGACCGTCGCCGCCTCGAACCCGCGGTCGCGCAGCCGCGCCAGGATCTCGCCGGCGGCCTTGGGCGCTGCGGCCACCAGCAGGCCGCCGCTGGTCTGCGGGTCGCACAGCAGGTCGCGCCGCCAGTCGGGCAGTGCGTCCGCCCCGCGCACCGAGCCGCCATAGCTCGCCCAGTTGCGGCCGCTGGCGCCGGTGCGCACGCCGGCCCGGGCCAGGGCCTCCACGCCCGGCAGGACCGCCGGCGCGCTCGCGTCGATCTGCGCCGTCAGCCCCGCGCCGCGGGCCATCTCCAGCGCATGGCCCAGGAGGCCGAAGCCGGTGACGTCGGTCATGGCGTGGACGCCGGCCATGGCCGCGAGCTCCGGGCCCACGCTGTTCAGCTGCGTCGTGGACGCGATCAGGGCGTCGTAGCCTGCGGCGTCGAGGCGCTGCTGCTTGAAGGCGGCGCTGAGGATGCCCACGCCCAGCGCCTTGCCGAGGATCAGCACGTCGCCGGCCTGGGCCGTGCGGTTGGTCAGCACGCGGTCGGGATGGACGAGGCCCAGCGCGACCAGGCCGTAGATCGGCTCCAGGCTGTCGATCGAGTGGCCGCCCGCGATCGGGATGCCGGCGGCCGCGCAGACCGCCTGGCCGCCCGCGAGGATCGCCCGGATCGTCTCCACCGGCAGCCTGTTCACCGGCATGCCGACGAGCGCCAGGGCGAGGATCGGGGCGCCGCCCATGGCGTAGACGTCCGACAGCGCGTTGGTCGCGGCGATCCGGCCGAAGTCGTAGGGGTCGTCGACCACCGGCATGAAGAAGTCGGTGGTCGCCACCAGCGCCTGCTGGTCGTTGAGCTTCCAGACCGCCGCGTCGTCGGAGCTTTCCGTGCCGACCAGCAGGTTGGCGAAGGGCGCGGCCGCCGGCATCTCGGCCAGGATCTCCTGCAGCACCGCCGGCGCGATCTTGCAGCCGCAGCCGCCGCCGTGCGCCAGGTCGGTGAGGCGGACGGGATCGGTCGGGGTGTCGTCCATGGGCGCTCCTTGGGTTTCCGCCGGACGGGTTCTGGTTCGGCGGGCGGCGATGTATAGCAGCCCCTCAACGCCGCGGGCCTCATGCAACTTCGATGACCAATCCGGAAACGGTCCAGAGCGCCAGCGCCGCGACGCGGGCCCGCTTCGACCTGGTCATCGACGTGCGCAGCCCCGGCGAGTTCGCCCTCGACCACGTCCCGGGCGCGGTGAACCTGCCGGTGCTGAACGACGCCGAGCGCGCCGAGGTCGGCACGATCTACGTCCAGGAGTCGCGGTTCAAGGCGCGCCAGGTGGGCGCCGCCTACGTGGCCCGCAACGTCGCCCGCCACCTGGAGACCGCGCTGGCCGACCGGCCCGGCTCGTTCCGGCCGCTGCTCTATTGCTGGCGCGGCGGGATGCGCTCCAACGCCATGGCGGTGATCCTGTCGCAGGTGGGCTGGCGCACGGCCGTGCTGGCGGGCGGCTACCGCACCTACCGGCGCGAGATCATGGCCCAGCTCTATGACGCCGAGCCGAAGTTCCGCGCCGTCGTGCTCGACGGCGCCACGGGGACGGGCAAGACCGAGGTGCTGCAGCGGCTGGCCGCGCGCGGCGTCCAGGTGATCGACCTCGAGGGCCTCGCCGAGCATCGCGGCTCCCTGCTCGGCCGCCTGCCGGGACGGGCCCAACCGCCGCAGAAGCTGTTCGAGAGCCGGCTGGCCGCGCAGCTCGACGCCCTGGACCCCGCCCGGCCCGTGGTGATCGAGGCGGAGTCGAGCAAGGTCGGCGAGATCGTGGTGCCGCCGCTGGTCTGGCGGGCGATGGCTGAGGCCCCGCAGATCGAACTCGCCGCGCCGGACGCCGCGCGGGCGCGATACCTGGCCGACGCCTACCGCCATCTCGCGGCGGATCCTGCGGCGCTGGCGGCCCTCCTGGAGCGGTTGCCCAGCCGCCTGGGCCGCCGCCGCATCGAGGCCTGGATGCAGCTCGTGGCGCAGGGCGAGCTGGCGGAGCCCGCCGCCGAGCTGATCGCGCTGCACTACGATCCGGCCTACCGCCGCTCCAGTCGCAAGCAGGCGCGCAAGGCTCTGGGCCAGGTCGCGCTGGCGGACCTGACGCCCGCCAGCCTCGACCGCGCCGCGGCCGAGATCGCGCAATTGCTCGCCGGCCTCGGCGGATGACTTTTTTGGGGGGAGAACTGACATGGGAATTTTCCAGAAGGCAGGGCGCGCGCTTCGGCTGCTCGGCCTCGCCAGCCTGGCCGCCGCCGTGGCCGGCGCCGCATCCGCCGCCGAGCCGCTGCGGGTCGGCATGATCCCGGACGCCGGCGCGACCCAGGTCTCCGTCGAGCAGAAGGCGCCGCTGCAGAAGTACCTCGAGCAGCAGCTCGGCCGTCCGGTGAAGCTGGTCATCCCGACCAACTACAACGCCACCGTCGAGGGCCTCGGCAACGGCTCGCTCGACGTCGCCTACCTGGGCGGCCTGACCTTCGTGAAGGCGCGCGCCCGCTACGGCGTGGTTCCGCTGGTCCAGCGGGACATCGACCGGCAGTTCCACTCGCTGTTCATCACCCGCGCGAGCAGCGGGATCACCGGCCTCGCCCAGCTGAAGAGCAAGACCTTCTGCTTCGGCGACATCAACTCGACCAGCGGCCACCTCTATCCCTATCTGGCGATGAAGCGGGCGGGGGTCTCGGCGGACAAGGGCCTGAAGTCCTTCCGCTACACCGGCAGCCACCCGGCGACGATCCAGGGGGTGGCGGCAGGCGTTTGCGACGCCGGCGCGGTCGACGAGACGGTCTGGAAGTCGATGGCGGCGGACGGAAAGCTGCCGGCCGATCTGAAGGTCTTCAACACCTTCGGCCCGTTCGCCGACTACGTCTGGGTGGCGCGCAAGGACCTTGCGGCGAAGGACCGGCAGGCGGTCGCCGCCGCCTTCCTGCGGCTGCAGGCGCCCCGCGACGCCGAGGTGCTGGACATCCTCCGCGGACAGCGCTTCATCCGCGCCGACGACAAGGCCTACGGCGACGTCGAGCGCACGGCCAAGGAGCTCGGATTGATGTGATGGATGGAGGGCGCGGCCAGATCGACGCTGCGAACGGCGGGCTGCTGGCGCTGCGGGGCGTGACGGTCGCCCCGCCGGGCGGCCGCATCCTGTTGCAGGGCGTGGACCTGACGCTTTCGCCGGGCGAGCGGGTGGCGCTGGTGGGGCCGAGCGGTTCTGGCAAGAC
>NZ_DATELG010000334.1:0-3499 GCF_035276905.1 Phenylobacterium sp.
CTCGGCGGTCGGGTTCCAGCCTAGGTAGGCGCCGGCGAAGGCAGGGCCGCCCGGACCCCAATGGGCGATGCGGCTGGCGCCGAGCGGGGTCGCCTCGAGCAGCGGCTCGTCGAGGCCGCGGGCCTCGTGGGGCGCATCGGCCGCCGCGCGGCGGCAGGCCTCGAAGAGCAGCTCGGTAAGCTGCTTGCCGGCAGCGGCCTGGACGTTGTGGCCGGCGCCGGGCGCCTGATGCAGCCGGACCTGCGGCAGGGCCGCCAGCCGGGCGTGCAGGGCCTCCGGAACCAGGCTCGGGAAGCCTTCGAGCTTGCGCTCAGGCGCGAGCGGCTGGCCGGCGAGCAGCACGTCGACGGGGACGGAAAGGCCCTTCAGCAGGCCTCCATGGTCGCGCGCCGCGCAGCGCTCTGCATCCAGGCCGAACAGCCGCCAGTAGAGGTCGTGCGACGGATGACCCCTGGGCAGGCCGCGCA
This sequence comes from Phenylobacterium sp., assembly GCF_035276905.1. Lineage (GTDB taxonomy): Bacteria > Pseudomonadota > Alphaproteobacteria > Caulobacterales > Caulobacteraceae > Phenylobacterium. The sequence goes on from NZ_DATELG010000334.1 coordinate 468, forward strand.
GGTGGGCGCGGACCGGGCCCTCCAGCGGCCAGAGCTCGCCGGTCGCCAGGATCGGCTCCACGGCGACGATGCGACGGACGGCGGGCGCCCGGACGCCGAGCGCCGCGGCGGCGCCGATCGAGACGCCGAGCAGCACCACCGGCCGGTCGGCGAACTGCTGGCCGATCAGCTCGCCGACCGCGCGGGCGAAACCCTCCAGCGACGCCTCGCGCAGCGGCGGCGGGCCGGAGCCGGGGATGCGCAGGATCGCCGCGTCGGCGACCGGCGCCATCACCTCGGGCAGGCGCGAGAGGTCGTCCGCGCCCGCGAACAGGCCGGCGATCGCCAGCAGCAGCGGCCGGCGGGAGGCGAAGATTTCCGGGGCGCTCCACACGGGAACCACGCCCAGGCTGGTCTTCACATCGCGCCGCGACAGGGCGTCCAGGCTCACAGGTCGGCCCAGGTGCGCACCGCAGCGCCCGGCCAGGCCGTCGCCGCATGGACGCCGCGGGCGACCGCGCGCGCCAGGCAGTCGGCGGCGAGCGCGCCCAGCCTCGCCACCGTGTAGGGGACGGGCTCGCTCAGCAAACGGGCGGCGGTGGAAAGGGCGAAGACCACGTCGCCGTCAAACGGCGCGTGGACCGGGCGAATGGCGCGGGCCAGGCCGTCCTGCGCCATCACCGCGACGCGGCGGGCCTGGGCGGGCGACAGGGCGGCGTCCGTGGCGACGCAGGCGATGGTGGTGTTGCGCCCGCCGGCTGGCGCCTTGGAGAGGCCCCAGTCGTCGGGATCGGCCGAAAGACCGGCGGCGCCCAGGCCGCCGAACTCCGCCTCGATCTCGTGCGGCGCGGCCCAGAAGCTGCGGCCGCCGGGCGCTGTCACCGAGCCCCAGCAGTTGACCGCGACGATCGCCCCCACCGTGAAGCCGTCGGCGCTGACCACCGAGGCCGAGCCGACGCCGCCTTTGATCGCCCCCGCCATCGCCCCGCAGCCGGCCCCGTTCGTGCCCAGGGCGAACGCCTCGGCGGCGGCGGCGACGGCGCGGCGGCCGAGGTCCGCGTAGGGCGGGGCTTCGCCCCAGGCCTTGTCGCCGCCGTTGGCGAGGTCGAACAGGATCGCGGCCGGCACGATCGGCGAGACCGGCACGGCCGGGTCCGGCGAGACCACGAACCCCCTGCCGCGCGCGCCCAGCCAGGCGGCGACCCCGTCGGCGGCGGCCAGGCCATAGACCGATCCGCCGGAGAGCACGACGGCGTCGACTGCGTCGACCAGGGTGTCGGCGGCGAGCGCGTCGGTCTCGCGCGTGCCCGGCCCGCCGCCGCGCACGTCGACGCCGCAGACCGCCCGCGCGTCCGGCAGGATCACGGTGACGCCGGAGCGGACGCGGACGTCTTCGGCCTGGCCGACCTTCAGCCCGGGCACGTCGGTGATCAGGTTGCGGGCGCCGGGGCGGGCGCGGGGGAGCGGCGAGGTCATCGGCCGTAGGGCTCGCACCCCCAGCGGTTGTTGTCCATCCGCGCGCGCCTATGTTGCAGCCACATTCCGGAGCGCTGCCTTGTCCCTCAAGTCCCGTCTGCTGCCTCTCGCCCTCGCCATGCTCCTGGGCGCCTGCCAGACGACGACCGCGCCGGCGCCTCGACCAGTTCAGCCGCAGGCCGCCGCCAACCTCGCGCCGCGCGCCATGGTCGCGGCGGCCAATCCGATGGCGGTGGACGCGGGCCTGGCCGTGCTCCGGCGCGGCGGCTCGGCGGTCGACGCGGCGGTCGCGGTGCAGGCGGTGCTGGGCCTGGTCGAGCCGCAGAGCTCGGGCCTGGGCGGCGGGGCCTTCATGGTGTTCTACGACGCCAGGACCCGCACCGTGACCTCTTACAACGGCCGCGAGACCGCCCCCGCCGGCGCGACGCCCGACATGTTCCTGGGGCCCGACCGCAGGCCCCTGCCCTTCGCGACCGCCGTCCTCAGCGGCCGCTCGACCGGCGTTCCGGGCGCGATCGCCATGCTGGCGCTGGCCCAGGCGCAGCATGGCAAGCTTGCCTGGTCGTCGCTGTTCGCGGACGCCGAGCGGCTCGCCGACCAAGGCTTCGTCGTTCCGGGCCGGCTCGCCGCGGCCGCCAGCTCGCGCGCGCCGCAAGCTTCGGCGCCCGACGCGGCGCGCTACTTCACCAAGACCAACGGGACGAGGATCCAGGCCGGCGACGTCCTGAAGAACCCGGCCTACGCCGAGAGCCTGCGGCTGATCGCCGAGCGCGGCGCAGCGGGCCTGCTGCAGGGACCGCTCGCCCAGGCGATCGTCGCGCGCACCCGCGCGGGCGAGCTGCCGGGAACCCTGACGCTGGCCGACCTGGCGAGCTACCGGCCGAAGGCGGAGCCGGCCCTCTGCCGCCCCTATCGGATCTGGGTCGTCTGCCTGCCGCCGGCGCCGGCGGGCGGACCGGGCGTGCTGGAGGCGCTGGGGCTTCTGGAGCGCACCGACATCGACCGCCGCGGGCCAACCGATCCGCAGGGCTGGTATCTGTTCTCCCAGGCCAGCCGGCTGATGTACGCCGACCGCGACCGCTACATCGGCGACCCGGCCTTCGTGGACGTGCCGGTCGAGGGCCTGCTGGACCCCGCCTACCTGGCCGCGCGCGCCAAGCTGATCGGCCCCTCGCCGGCCGCCACGATCGCCGCCGGCAAGCCCATCGGCGCCGGGGTCCGGGCGCCCGACCGCACGCAGGAGGTGGCCGGCACCACCCATCTGGTGATCGTCGATTCCTGGGGGAACGCGGTCTCCATGACCACGACGGTGGAGAGCACCTTCGGCTCCGGCCGGATGGTCCACGGCTTCTTCCTGAACAACCAGCTCACCGACTTCTCCTTCGAGCCGAAGGACCGCGACGGCGCACCGGCGGCCAACGCCGTGGCCGGCGGCAAGCGGCCGCGCTCGTCGATGGCGCCGGCCATCGTGCTGGACGCGAACCGGCGGTTCGTGGCGGCCGTGGGCTCGCCGGGCGGCCCCGCGATCCTGGCCTACAACCTCAAGGCGCTGGTCGGCATGCTGGATTGGAAGCTGC
>NZ_DATELG010000335.1:0-2235 GCF_035276905.1 Phenylobacterium sp.
GATCCGCCCGCTGCAACCGACCATCGGCGCCGAGATCAGCGGCGTCGATCTCAGCCGGCCGATTTCGGACCGCACGCGCGACGAGATCAAGGCCGCGGTGCTGAAGCACAAGGTGGTCTTCTTCCGCGACCAGACGCTGAACGACGAGACACAGGCCGCGTTCGCCGCGCGCTTCGGCCCGCTCTACACCCACCCCAGCGCCAAGCGTCACGACAACATCGCGCCGCTGCACCGCATCGCCGCGGCCGACTTCAACGCCCACGACCTGATTCCCGACCCGACCAGCGTCGAGTCCGGCTACCACGCCGACACCAGCTGGCGGCTCGTGCCCACGTGGGGCGCGGTGCTGCGGGCGGTGACCCTGCCCGAGGTCGGCGGCGACACGATCTGGGTCGACGCGCACAAGGCCTATGAAGGCCTGCCGGAAGACCTGAAGGCAAGGCTCGACAACCTCTACGTCAACCACGACTTCCGGGCCGGCCTGGAGCCGTATGGCTTGGACTATCCGATCGTTTCCCACAGGATCGTGCGGACGCACCGGGAGACCGGCGAGAAGGTCCTCTGGGTCAACTTCACCCAACGCCCGCACATCCTGGGCCTGGACATCGCCGAGAGCAAGGCGCTGCTCGAAACCATCCTCTACCACTACAAGAAGCCGGAAAGTCAGGTCCGCTTCTCCTGGCGGCCCGGCTCCGTGGCCTTCTGGGACAACCGCGCCACCGTCCACTACGCGGTGCGCAACTACGGCGACTTCCCGCGCCTGATGCAGCGGGTGCTGATCGCCGACGAGCCGCTCTGGGCCGATCTCTGAGCCCGCCCGGGCGGCGGCGATCAGCGCCGCCGCCCGGCGTCCGGCTCATGGGGCGTTCTCCGGTTCAAGGTCGAGGACGGCGACGTTCATCAGGTCCGCCAGGCGGGTGATCGTCGGGTGCGGGTTGGCGCGGGTATGGCGCACGTAGGTCACCTGCGGCAGGGCGGGCAACAGGCTCGCCGCCTCCGCGCCCAGCAGCCGGTCGGAGAAGATGCGCGTCCTGGCGCTGACCCCCAGGCCGGCGTTCACCGCCGCGCGCAGCACCGAGAGGCTCGGCGTCTCGAGGACGACGCGGTAGGGCCGGCCGGCGGCGTCGAGCGCCGCCAACGCGGCGTCGCGGAACCGGCACGGCCGTTCGAGCACCGCGACCGGCAGCACCTCCTCTTCCACCAGCGCGTCCTCGCCCAGCCAGACGGTCGACGCCACCCGGATGGCCGCGATGTCGTCGGAACCGCCCATGCACAGCACGACGTCGAGCCGATCCGCGGCGAGCGCCTCCAGCAGTTCCTGCGAGCCGCCGACGCGGACCTGCAGCTGGGCGTCGGGATTGAGCTGGGCGAAGCGCGCGAGCACGCCGGACAGCAGGGTCTCTGCGAAGTCCTGCACGAGGCCGACCCGCGCCGGCCCCGCGAGCGCATCCCCCGTCAAGGCCGAGACGGCGCGATCGTTCATCGCCAGGATGTCGCGGGCATAGACCAGCAGGGTCTGGCCGGCCGGCGTGAGCACCAGCCTGCGGCCGTCGCGATGGAACAGCGAAGCCTGGAGGGTGTCCTCCAGGCGCTTCATCTGCAGGCTGAGCGCGGACTGGGTGACGAAGACGCGCTCCGTCGCGCGCAGCATCGAGCCGGAATCCACGATGGCGGCGAAGCTTCGCAGAAGCTCGGTCGGCAGGTTCACGGGCATGAGCGGCGTTCCATGTATGAGAATCTCTAAAGCGGACGGTGAGGTTATTTCTATTGAGCCAATAGGGATTAAAGGGCTTCCTCACCGGAGGCAAAGCGGAAAAGCGCTCGTTGCGACAAAGGTGGAGCCGCGCAGGTGTCTGTGGCCACGCTCGATAGAAAAGTTGAACGGATCGCGCTTCCAAAGGTGCGCTGGGGCGAGGCGCGTTGGCTTTCGCCCCTGGTGCTGCTCGTCTTCTGGGAACTGGGATCGCGCGCGGGCGTCATCCCCGCTCACGTGCTGGCGGCGCCCTCCACCGTGGCTCGCTCCTTCTGGGAGCTGGCGGCGAGCGGCGAGCTCGGCCGCAACGTGCTGGTCTCCCTGGCCCGCGCCGCGGCCGGACTGACCATCGGGCTCGTGGCGGGCACGGTCCTTGCGCTCGTCGCCGGCTTCTCACGATTGGGCGAGACGGCGATCGATCCCCTGATGCAGCTGAAGCGGACCATCCCGGTCGTGGCCTTGACGCCGCTGTTCATCGTTTG
>NZ_DATELG010000336.1:0-18368 GCF_035276905.1 Phenylobacterium sp.
CTTGAATACCGCAATCCCTTGCGGGCATGCTTTGCCCGGGTGGTATCGGTCCACATGTGTCGCTCCGTCGATGCTTCGCAACACCGACAGAATCACAAGCCTCTGATATCACCCAACTTCTTTTCGGGGCAGACACTTAGGCTATGACGGCGCCAGCGGCGCCTTCTTAGCCGAAGTCTGCGTATCCCGCGGGCCCGTCGCCCGAGCGCCGTGAGCTGCGAGCGGCTGCTCGCGCTCCTCCAACTCGTAATTTCGGGATCTTGCGTAGGCGCGGATCAAGAACGGCCAAAGCAACATCGCCGCCGCCATGGTGGCGACGCAGACCACGGCCAGCGAGTGCTGCAGGCCGCGTTCCATGGTCCCCGTCATCTGAGCACGGGCGGCGACAATCGTCGGTGCGATCCCGAGGCCCACCAAGGTGTTGATCATCCCGGAGAGGGCGATGGCGACGCCACGCTGCTTGCCGGGCACGATGGCTTGCAGCGCAGGATTGCCGCATGCGGCGATTGCGGCGCCGGTGAAGAGCGCCAAGCCCAGCGCCAGCGTGGCGCCGGCGAGGCCGCGGCTATGGTCCAGCCATACCAGGGCGGCGATCCCGAACGGCAGGATCGCGCCTGGAAGCCAGACCCGTCCGTTGCGTGGCCGCCAGCGTATCAGAAGGTCGGATGAGACGCCGCTCAGCAGGTACGCTCCGAACCCGGATACCGTCACCATCAGGCCCATGATCGCGCCCGCGGCGCCGGGGCTTTGGCCGTACGAGGTCATCAGGATCGTCGGGGTCCAACTGAGGATGGCGTAGGCCTCCATGGTGACGAAGGTCTGCAGGCCGAAGAGGCCGATAAACGCCGCGGGGTGCTTGCGAAAGGTGTCGAGGAACCCGCGTTCGGTTTGGTCTGCTTGCGGCGCGTCCTCGCGCCGCGGCGGCTCCTTGATTCCCATGAGCAGGGCTGCGAGCACCAGCCCTGGTCCGCCGAGGGTCAGGAAGACCGCCTGCCAGTTCTCGAGCGGCAGGCCGAGCCTCGCCAGGACTCCGCTCCGATCGAACCATGTGAGCAGCCAGCCGCCGCCGAGCGTGGCGACGATCGTGCCTATCGACGCTCCGGATTGGACGAAATTGATCGCCCGTCCGCGTTGATTGGCGGCGTAATAGTCCGCCAGCAACGAGGCGGTAGCTGGCATGAGCGTCGCCTCGCCCACGCCGACCGACATGCGTGCGAGAAAAAGCTGCCAGAACGAGTGCGACAAGCCGCAGGCGACTGTCGCAAGACTCCACATGACGATGCCGATGGCCATCAGGTTTCGTCTGTTCATTCGATCGGCGGCGCGTCCCAGGGGAAGTCCTGCGAGCGCGAAGAACAGCGAAAAAGCAAAGCCCTGTATGAGGCTGGCTTGCACGAGGCTAAGATCGAGGGAGCGCTTGAACGCGGGCAGGAGCACGCTGACAACCTGCCGGTCCGCGTAGTCGAAGATCTGCGCCACGAAGAGGAGCGCGGCTGCGTAAAATCGATCGCGTTCGCTGAGCGCGGACTGTGGGCGTGACGGCGGCTTCATCCCCGACTCCTCCGACGCCGCGTCAGCTCTTCGCGGTCTCAACTCTGTCGCAGATCGACTGCCGCGGAGGTTACGGCCGCGCCCGGGCGCCAAGAAGCCCATCGCCGCGGATATCAGATTCCTGATTGAAGCAGGGCACGGGGCGGGCGCGGGCAACGCCCGCAGTCAGGGTTCCGGGTCCGTGGAAGCGCCCACGCTGCGCAACGCCTCCTCGAGTGCGGCAAGTTCGTTGCGCAAGGCCGCCACCCGGCTCTCGCCGAAACGCTTGGCGAAGGCGTCGAGAATGACGACGGTCTCCTTGGCGGTCTCCTGCACCAGGCGACGCCCGCCGGCTGTCAGGCGGATGAGAGAACGACGCCCATCTTTCGCGTCCGGCAAGCGATCGATCAGCTTGCGATCCAGCAGCTCCTTCAAGATCCGGGTCACGCTCGGCGCGTGCAGCACCGCCCGGTTGGCCAGGGTCGAAGGATCGAGCTCGCCTTCGTCATCGAGGACCCGCAGGACCCGCCATTGCTGCTCGGTGACGCCGGCGCGGCGAAGGATCGGGCGGATCGGAGCCATGACGCTTTCCCGCGCGATCAGCAAGGTTCCGGCCAGGGATGCGCGGTACGGGAGAAGGGCTTTCCGAGGCATACCAGTTCTTAGCGGCACGACGCGCGAATTGACAATTTTGATCCCTCTCCCGCTTCGCGGGGCGCGCAGGCCGTGCACGTGAGGTCGTGACGCCTGCGCGCAACCCTGCCTTTATGGACCGCTCTTCGCGAAGTCCGGCGCGAGATCGAGGGCCGGGTTCCGGTCGAAGAAGTTGAACGGGCGGAGCCGGAATTCATGCCAGAGCGTCGGCATGATGGGCCAGTCCTCCGCGCGGGTCACATGCCGGAAGCCGACCGTATACCACAACACCAGATCGGCGTTCACCGTAGAACCCTTGTCGCCCGTATACTTCGGCAGTCCTTCGCCCGGCAGGCTTTCATTGACGAATTCACCGGCGGCGAAGAGCTGGTCCGCGGCGTACCGGCTCACCCAGAGCGGCTTGGTCGCGAACAGGGCTCGGCCCTGGATCGGATCGTCTTCCGACAGCAAGGACGACACCGGGTGGGACATCAGGACATAGCCGGTGTTGTTCCCGTACGCATTGGTCTTGGTCGGGTTGACGATACGCACCATGGCGTCGTGGCCGTGAGTTTCGACGGGCCCTTCCGTCGCCAGCGGCTCGCTTTCCACCTGCCAATAGGTCCGGCGCGTCGAGCTCGGAGGCGCCTCCTTCAGGACCAGGTGATCGACCATGAGGGTGTTCGTCGGACCGTCCACGTCGAGGTCGAGGCGGAAGTTGACGTAGTGGTCGTGGTTCACCCCGACGACGCCCGGCCCGACCAGCGATCCGAAAGCGGTGTCGGCCGGCGCTGTGGGAGCCTTGACGTTCTGTGACCGCACGCCCTTGACGGCGTCGATGCCCGTCGCGCCGACCCGCACGACGATCTCGCCCTTCTGGGTGAAGACGTAGTCAAGGATGTAATCGTAGTTGCCGATGACGGCGATCGCGCGAACCACGAGATCGACTTCCGGCCGGCTCTCGGCGTCGCCCGTCGGCTCGGAGTGCCGCCAGGCGGGATCGCCTGCGTTGCGCTCAAAGATGCAGATCACGCGCCGCATCGGCAGGGGCTTGCCGAGATCGTCGGGGAGCACGCCATCGAGATACTGCGCGTTCGCAGGGCAGTCGCGGCCCGGGGCGAGGCTGGAGGCGAGGAGTCCCAGGCCGTACTCGCCGGCGTCCAGATAGGACTTGAACGACCAGGTCGGCGTCGGGTCCATGTAGGGAACGAACATCTCGGACGCGGCGATCTGATAAGCCACCGAACGCGGCTTGCCGTGATCGTTCCACGCGATCAGCGACAGGATCGGTCCGCTTCGGCGATCCAGTCGGACATGGAACGACCAGTTGTCCCAGGTCACCTGGCCGCCGTCGACCTTGAAGTTGTCGCCGGCCGGCGAGGACATCGTCACCGGCTTCATCGGGGCGCGGAACTTCTCCACCGAGGCGTAATCGTACTTTGGAGACGGAGGCGGGATCGGCGTCACGCCCAAGTCGATCAAGCGGATCACCTTCCGCTCGTTCAAGTCCACGACCGCCATCAAGCCTTCCACCGGCCGCGCGAACAGGTTGTTGCTCGTCTCATGCGTGTCCATGCAGGGCACGTTCATCAGGCGGCGCTCGCGATCCTTCGCGTCGGGCACGAAGCCGACCGACAGAGGATTGCAGATGACCTTGCTGAAGTCCGTGACGCCGCGCTTGCGCATCGCCGCCTGCCAGGCCTGATCCTTGAGCACGATGTCGGTCGCGCCCATCACTTCCCCCAGCAGGAAGCTGGCGTGTCCGTCCTTCACTTCGGTCCAGGATTTCACCTGGCCGGATCGCAGGTCGACCGCTCCCTTGAAGGTCTTGCGGTTCTGCAGGACGACGACCGCGGCCGAGCGCTCGAAAGGCATGCCGCTCTTCCAGGCGAGCACGTCCGCCTTTGGCGGCTCCAGCAGGGTGATGGACACGAACTTCGCGTCAGCGCCGACGCGTCCCGCCCCCTTGAGGATGCTTGTTGCACGGTCGATCTCGTCGGGGCTCAGCGAATCCAGCGGATGAACGGCCGGCGCTGCGCTCGCAGCATGGCCCCAACTCAGCGGCGCAGCCACGAGCGCCCATGCGATCAACGCCGCCGCTGCGCGCGGCAAGCTCCTCTGAGTTCTCACATTCCTCTCCTGTCACGGTCCCGACGAGATGCTCACAACGGGCGAAGTTCCACCATGCTCCGCGGGAAAACCGCTTAACATGTTAACTGTCAGGTTTTCATCATGGATGATGGGCCGATGTCAACGCGCGGAAGCGTCTTGTTCCGCCAAAGTCGCAAGGCGCACATCGACAGGGCGACGAATTCGAGTCAACAGATCGCATCATCCTCGTCACCCCGGCCGCAGCGTAGCGGAGAGCCGGGACCCCGGGGCGGGTCCGCTCGGCCCCTGGGTCCCGGATCGGCCTCGCAGGCCGTCCGGGACGACGGGTTTATTTGATCAAGGTCGTGAGCCCGTCCACAGCCATGTGTGATAGCTGCAAGTAGCGCTCTTATCGAAGTCGATAAGTGATGCTGCCGCCGAACCAGCGCGGCCTGGCGTAGACCTGCTCAGAAATGCCGATTATCGATGTGATGTCGAGGTTGTAAATCCGATATCTCTTATCCGCGACGTTGTTCACGAACAGCGCGAGCTCCCAGTTCGCAGCGGGAGGGGAATATGTCGCCCGCACGTTGCCGACTGCGTAAGACTTCTCAAGATCAACGGGCGCATTAAATGCCGAGAAGTAGCTTGAGCTATTCCATTTCCAGTCGGTTGCAATGGCGCCTGTGCCCGAACCCAGCGGGAATTCGTAGCGCGCAGTACCGCCGACGGAATATCTAGGCGCTTGAGGCAGGCGTCGATCGGCAAGGCGCCCGCTGGGCAATCTGACGTCGATGATTCTGCTGTCGAGGTAGGTGGCGAAAGCCTGGAAGGTCAGGCCAGGCGCGGGGTTGACGTCGGTGTTCAATTCGAGCCCGGTGATCCTGGCGTCGCTATTCACCACGTACTGGTTTACGCCGATGATCTCGAATAGCTGATAGTCATGGTATCTGTAATGGAACGCCGAAGCTCCGAGATGCATGCGGTGATCAAGCATCGTCAGCTTCACGCCGCTTTCGAAGTTTGTCAGGACTTCCTGCTTGAAAGGAATAGCATTCGGATCGATGGGCTGAAGCGACAGCGTTCCAAAGCCGCCGGACTTTGTGCCCCGGTTTACGCTGACGTAGAGCAGATTTCCGGGCGAAAAATGATAGTCAAGTTCGACTTTAGCTGAATAGTTGCCGAATTTTCGATCCGCTAGGGAGGGATAGGTGCTTTTGTTGAACACAAAAGGACCGTCACCGCTATCAATCGCGAGATAGTCGAGCGTCTTGCGGTCGTTAGAGTAGCGCAAGCCGCCGATCAGGCTGACCGTGTCGGTCAGCTTTTTTTCAAGCTGTGCGAAGACAGCGATGGACCGTGTGTTCAAGGCGCCGCCGTAATTGAATATCGGCCCGCCAATGCCGGTGAAGTCGGCGATGTAGTGGTTGTCAGTGTGGATTTTAAGCGCGTACAGGCCCGCCACCCAGCTGAGCGTGGGGAGATCCTCGGAAAGGCGAATTTCCTGAGAATACTGGTAGGCCCGTTGAGCGGTGCTATAGTTAAAGGCCTCAATCGGAGAAACGTCGCTATCTTCGGTGTAGTTCTTTTTGAGGTTCTGATAGTCGCTTATCGAGGTGAGTTTGAACGGTCCAAGATCTTTGCTGTAGTTTGCGGTCAGGCTCCAATATGTCCGGTTGAAATCGGGCTGATGATTGTCCTCAACATGGAGCGGATTCGCTGGCGGCTGATAGCCAAGCAGATTGCAGCCAGGGCAGGTTCCGTACGGATTGTCGTTCGGCCCAATGAATACGCCCAGGCCGTCGGAGTTCAGGGTCGACACCCCCGCAGAATACATGCCAGCGTTGCTGTCGTGATCATTTCGCAACAACTGGCCCTTGACGGTCAGAACGCCTCCTCCGACATCTGCCGCGACCTGCAGCCGGCCGGCATAGAATTTCGATCCGCCGAGGCTCCGCCCAAGGCTATTGTTGATGTAGCCATTATGGTTGTCGGTCGTGAACGAAAGTCGGGCCCGGATCGAGTCGCTTAGCGGTCCGCTGATGGCGCCTTCGCTGGCGAATTGTCCGTAACTGCCGCCGGTGAGAGTCAGGAAGCCGTCCAGTGTGCGGGTCGGCTTCGCGGTGATGATTTGGATCAGTCCCCCCGTGGCGTTGCGCCCGAACAGCGTTCCTTGCGGGCCGCGCAGCACCTCCACGCGTTCCAGATCAAAATTCTGCCCGCTGATCGCGCCGAGCTGCGCGACGTAGACCTCATCGTTGTAGAAGGCGATCGGCGCCTCCTGTGAGTCTGCGAAGTCGTTCTGGGAGACGCCTCGGATATTGAAAACAGTAATGGTGGGTGAATACTGGTTCACCTGAAGGTTCGGCACCTTCGTCGTCAGGGCCGTCACGTCCTGACGGCCGATGGCGGAGATGTCCTCGCGCCCCAGCGCGCTTACCGCAATGCCAATATCCGACAGGCGCTGCTCGCGCTTTTGGGCGGTGACAACAATCTCGCCCAATGTATTCCCGGAAGGGGGAGCTTCGTGCGTAACAGGAGTCGTGTCGGTCGAGCCAAGTCTGCTTTGCTGCGGGGTCTGTATAGACTGCGCATGAAGCGCCAGCGGCGTTAGGCAAATGCTGCCAGTGAGCAGCGAGCGTATGGCCAGACGTTCAAATTTGCCTATGCGCATTGAGACTTCCCTCCCCTTTTTTGCGCTTTAATACAAGCGTTTCAATGCGCTCCACGATCGCAGAGCCTTGGGCGCTCGCTCTATGCGAACTTGATCCAGGGACCTCGGAGCAGCGAAGAAGCAAAACATGTTAAATAACCGGCGTCAACGACGAGGCCATGAGCAAGGTCAGCTTGCGAGGCCGGCATCGACGCTGCCCAACCTGTGGGCAAACGGTGAGCCGTTGGGGCGTGAAAGGCGCTTCGCGAGTCCGAGCGCAAGCGTGGGGATCAAGCGCGATAAGCTGAAGCTGGCATTGGTCTTGATTTGCCTAAGTAACGATTGTGTGGCCGGCGCGGATATGCCATCGGATCCGTGATGAGGAAGCCTGACCGTACTCTTCCGCCCTATCGTGCTTCTCTTGCTGGGAGGCTCCTAGCCGCCCGCGAGGCCGTGATGGGCCCGATTCGGCCGATATTGCGGACTGCGAACGTCACCGAACAGCAATGGCGTGTCCTGCGAGTGCTTTCGGAAAAGGCCGCAATGGACGTAAGCACAATTGCAGATCTGGCGCTCCTTCATGGCCCGAGCGTGACACGCATCCTGAAAGAGTTGTCTGAGCGTGGGCTCATCCAGCGATCGATCGATCCGGCCGACGCGCGCCGCTCGGTGGTCGAGATTTCTCCGGCGGGTCGGTCACTCATAGCCGAGACGTCGGTTCACGTTCGACGCGTGATGGAGCGATATGCAGAGGCGTTCGGCCCGCGAAGGATGGCAAAGTTCCAGGTCGATCTGGGTGATTTCGTGCACGCGATGGAACAGCTTAATGTCGATGAGTAGCGGCTTCCCGCGCCGCTGAGTGGTGCGGCGAGGGAGAGGCCGCTACTCAAGCGCCGCGCCGTTCTCGGGGATAAGGCCAGGGCTTTGAATCCGGCTTGAGGCGTTTTGGCGCCTCAAGCCGCAACGCTCAATCCGGGCTACCGACTTCCGAGCCCTGCGCGCGTCGACGGCGTACTTGCAAACCTATCATGTTAAATATATCCGTGGGCCGAAGGAGGCGCCGGTGATCTTCAGTACCGCTTACAGCATCGCGCTGAACGACAGAGCCGCGCTCGAACGGCTGGGGCCGGCGCTGTCGGCCGCGCCGTATAACGCCCCGCCCCAGGCGCCGGTCGTCGCCATCAAGCCTCGCACGTGCTGGCGGGGGCAGGGGGCGGCGACGCCGCTGCCCGAGGACCTGTCGGCGGTCGAGATCGCGCCCACCCTCGGGCTCCTGTTCGCAACGGATTGCGGGCCGGGCGTTTCGCCCTCGGCCGCGATCGGAGCCGCGTGCCTGGCCCTGGACGTCGGCGAGCCGGGCGGCGACTTTTATCGGCCCGCCATACGCCAGCGTTGCCGCGACGGTTTCCTGCCGCTCGGCGACTTCGGGCCCTGGGCCGAGGCGTTGGCCAAGGTCGAGATCGTCACGTGCATCGACGGCCAGGAGGCGCACCGCTGGTCGCTCACGCGGCTGATCCGCCCCGTGGACAGGCTGGTCCGCGACCTCTCCGACTTCATGACCTTGCGCGCGGGCGATCTGCTGCTCGTCGGCCTGCCGGATGACGCGCCGATCGCGCGCGCTGGCCAGTCCATCACGGTGTCCGCCTCAGGGCTGCCGACGCTCAGCACGCGGATCGAGGCTCAGGCATGAGGCGGGCGCAGATCTTTCACGGCGGGCGGCTGGTCTGGGCGACGGTGTCCGACGACGGCGCGGCGCTGAACTTGCCGGGCGGGGGCTATGTGGCGGCGGACGCGGCCGCCTGGCTGCCCCCGGTGACCGCTGGCGCGACCGTCTTCGCGCTGGGCCTCAATTACGCCGACCATAGCCGGGAGCTCGGCTTCGCGGCGAAGCAGGCGACGCCCCTGGTGTTCCTGAAGGGCCACAATACCTTCGTCGGCCATCAGGGCGCGACGCCGCGACCGGCGGACGCAGATCAGATGCACCCCGAGTGCGAACTCGTCGCGGTGATCGGCCGGCCGACCCGCAAGGTGCGCGAGGAAGACGCGCTGCGCCACGTGTCGGCCTATACGGTCGCCAACGACTATGCGATCCGCGAGTATCTCGAGAACTACTATCGCCCCAATGCGCGCGTGAAGAACCGCGACGCCACGACGCCGATCGGCCCGTGGCTGGTGGATGCGGCCGACGTGGGCGATCCGCAGGCGCTCAAGCTGTCGACGCGGATCAATGGCGAAGAAGTGCAGCATGGAACGACCGCGGACATGATCCTTTCCGTGGCCGGACTCATCGCCCATCTTTCCGATTTCATGACCCTGATGCCTGGCGACATGATCCTGACGGGCACGCCTCACGGCGTCCGCTTCGTGGCTGCGGGGGACGAGGTCGTCACCGAGGTGTCGGGCGTGGGCCGTCTCGTGAACCGGGTGGTGGCGTCATGAGCCTCTACCAGGTCTCCAAGCTGCTCTATCAGCTCAACCGGGACGAAGCGGTGAAGGCGGCGTTCGCCAAGGATCCGGAAGCGGTCGTCGCGCAGTATCCGATGACCGACGAGGAGCGCGGCGCGGTGCTCGGCCCGGACATCGGCCTGCTCTACGTCCTTGGCGTCAACGGGCAGATCCTGATGCACTACGCGGCGCTGTGCGGCATCGAGTGGTCCGACTATCTTCAGCGGATGCGGGATGGGGTGACGCGGCATGGGCCGGTGAGAGCCGGCATCTACGCCATGACCACCCGCCCAGATGAGAAGGTCGCCGGCGCATGAGCCTGGTGTTCGCAGGGGTATGCACCCACGGTCCGGGGACGACGGCGCGCGCGGATCGGGCGGATCCCGGGGCGCGCGAGGCCTTCTACGCGGCCCTGAGCGCGATGCGCGAAGCGCTGCACGCGTCGCGGCCGGACGCGCTGATCATCGTCGCGGCCGAGCACTTCGCGAACTTCTTCATGAACAACATGCCCAGCTTCGCCCTGGGCATGAGCGACAGCTACGACGGCCCGATCGAGGACCCGAGCTGGCTGCGGATTCCGCCGCGCCTCGTCCGCGGAGACGCCGCCCTGTCGCAAGCGATCATCGCCGAGGTGCAGCAGACCGTCGACGTCGCCTATTGCGAGGAATGGCGGTTCGACCACGGCATCATGGTGCCGCTGCACTTCCTCGATCCCGAGAACGTCCTGACGGTCATTCCCGCGAACATCAATTGCCAGGGGCCGCCCTTGGCGCCGCTGCATCGCGCCTGGGCGTTCGGCGAGGCGTTGCGCCGCGCGGCCGACGCCCGGCCAGAGCGCGTGGCGCTGATCGGCACGGGCGGCATCTCTCACTGGCCGGCGACGCCGGACAGCGGGCGCATCAACGAGGCCTGGGACCGCGAGTTCCTGGCGCGCTGGACCGCGAACGACCGCGCCGCCCTGACCGCCTATTCGGACGAGGAGGTCTACGCCGAGGCGGGGCAGGGCGGCTTCGAGATCCGCACCTATGTCGCCGCCGCCGCCGCCGCCCGGGGCAAGGGGCGCGTGCTGTACGCCGAGCCGATCCCGATTTTCGCCACCACCGCGGTGGCCGCTATTATGGAAGTCGCCTGATGGCTCACGCAACGGTCGAATGGACCGACAATCTGGAGGGGGCGTTCGAGTTGACGGCCCTGCTGCGGCTGATCGCCGACGAGATGCGCTTGCGCTCGACCGGCGTCTTCCCGGTCGGCGGCATCCGCGTGCGGGCGATCCGCCTGAGCGACTATGTCATCGCCGACGGGGCCGGGCCCGACGACGCCTTCATCAACATCGACGTGAAGATGGGCGTGGGCCGCTCGGAGGCCTTCCGGAAGGCCTTCTTCGACCAGCTCTTCGCCGCGGTGAAGGATTTCCTCGGCGACCTGTTCGAGCGCCGGCCGCTGGCGCTGTCGATGTATGTCGAGGAGGCCGAAGGGTGGAAGCACAACAGCATCCACCGCCGGTTCGGAGGGCAGGGCTGATGGCGCTTAGCCCCGCGGTTATCGAAGACCTCGCCGGTCGCCTCGACGCGGCCGAACGCGACCGGACGCAGGTGGGCCAGTTCTCGCTGGCGCATCCGTCCATGACCCTGGAGGACGGCTACGCCGTGAGCCGCGCCTGGGTGGCGCGCAAGCTCGCGCGCGGCCGCCGGGTCATCGGCCACAAGATCGGACTGACCAGCCGGGCCATGCAGCGCTCGTCGAACGTCAACGAGCCCGATTTCGGGACCCTGCTCGACGACATGCTGTTCAGGGACGGCGGCGACATACCGGTGGATCGGTTCATCGAGCCGCGGGTGGAGGTGGAGCTCGCCTTCATCCTGAAGACGCCGCTCGAAGGTCCCGACGTCACGATCTATGACGTTCTGAACGCGACCGACTATGTGACCCCCGCGATCGAGATCATCGACGCGCGGATCGAGCGCATCGACACGGCCAGCGGCGTCACGCGCAAGGTGTTCGACACCATCGCCGACAATGCGGCGAACGCCGGCCTCGTGCTCGGCGGCCGTCCGATCAAGCCGGACGCCTTGGACCTGCGATGGGTGTCGGCGCTGCTCTACCGCAACGGCGTGATCGAGGACTCCGGCGTGGCCGCAGCGGTGCTCAATCATCCGGCGAACGGGCCGGCCTGGCTTGCGAACAAGCTCGCGCCGCACGACGAACGGCTGGAGGCCGGCCATATCGTGCTCGGCGGAAGCTTCACCGCCCCCGTCTTCGCAAAGGCGGGAGACAGTTTCCACGTCGATTACGGCCCGCTGGGCGCTATTTCGGTACGCTTCGCATGACCTTCCGGGAGAAATTGGCCGCGGGACGGCCTTTGATCGGGCTGTGGCAGGCGCTGGCCAACGCCTACACCGCCGAGATCTGCGCCAGTTCAGGCTACGACTGGCTGCTCTTCGACGGCGAGCACGCGCCGAACACGCTGCAGACGCTGCTCGCCCAGTTGCAGGCGGTGCAGGCCTACCCCGCCGAGCCGATCGCCCGCGTTCCCGTGGGCGAGCCGGCGGTGATCAAGCAGTATCTCGATATCGGCTTCGCGACCCTGCTCGTTCCCATGGTGGAAAGCGCGCAGCAGGCGCGCGACCTGGTCGCCGCGACGCGATTCCCCCCCCGCGGCGTCCGCGGCGTGGCGAGCGCGACGAGCCGCGCCTCCGGATTCGGGGCGGATGCGCGCTATCTCCAGACCGCGCACGAACGCACCTGCCTGATCGTGCAGATCGAGAGCGCGGCCGGCCTCGAGGCGATCGAGGCGATCGCCGCCGTCGACGGCGTCGACGCCCTGTTCGTCGGCCCCGGCGACCTCGCCGCCAGCCTCGGCCATCTCGGCGACGCGCGCCACCCGGCCGTGCAGTCGGTGATCGCCGACGCCAGGGCCCGCATCGCGCGCGCCGGCAAACCTGCCGGGATCTTCGCGCTCGACCTGGAAGACGCCCGTCGCCGCCAAGACGAGGGCTGGGCGCTCGTCTCGGTCGGCACCGACGTCGGGCTGCTCGCGCGCGGCGCCCGCGAGCTGAGGTCGGCGGTCGCCGGCTGAACGCCGCGGATACGCCTGGAAATCGACGGGGGCGAGCGCGGGCTCCGCCTTCCGCGAATCCGCGCGCGTAGCTTGCTGCGCGGAGACTTTTACTTCGGACAACGTGCGCCGGCACAGGTCGTATTTGTACCTACACTCAAGGTCCATTGTGTCGCACAGCGCTCGCGCTTGACGGCGGCGAACCATTTATCTTAGATTTAAGATATTATGGGAGGATTGAGATGGATCAGCCAATGACCGCCGACGGCAGAGCGTACGGTCGCCCCCCGGCGACGCCCGATGAGGACCTGGTCCGCTGCGGGCCGGGCACCCTGGGCGGTGAACTGCTTCGTCGCTATTGGCAGCCCGTGGCGCTGTCCGCCGATGTGACGTCACGCCCCCAGCAGGTGAAGATCCTCGGCGAGGACCTCATCCTGTTTCGCGATCACAGCGGCAAGGCGGGCCTGCTTTATCCGCGCTGCATGCACCGCGGTACGAGCCTGCTCTACGGAAAGGTGGAAGAGAGCGGCATTCGCTGCTGCTACCACGGCTGGCTGTTCAGTCCGGAAGGACACCTGCTGGAGACGCCCTGCGAGCCGAACAGCCCGGTGCGCAAGTCCGTTCGCCAGCCCTGGTATCCGGTCCTCGAGAAGTTCGGCATCGTCTTCACCTACATGGGCCCGCCCGAACGGCAACCGTTGTTCCCGGTCTTCTCCATCGAGGAGAACCTGGGCGAGGACGAAGAACTCGTGGTCGCGCGCACCACCTACGGCGCCAACGGACCGCATCCGAAGGTCGCCGCGCGCACCGACTACAATTGGTGGCAGATGTTCGATAACTGGATGGACCCGTTCCACGTCGTGGTCCTGCACAACATGATCAACGGCGTGCAGTTCAGCGAGAACCTGGGCATCCTGCCCGACGTTCGCTTCGAGCAACTGAGCGACGGCGTGATCAGCATCCAGAAGCGCAGGCTGCCCGATGGCGCCGTCCACCAGCGCGTGAGCCAGGTGTTGATGCCCAACATGAACGGCACGCCCGGGATCACGGACGAGGATCTCGGCCCCGCCAATCTCGGCTGGACCGTGCCCACGGACGACACCAACTTCGTGCAGTATCACCTGGTCCGCGTGCGCAAGGGCGAGAACCAGTTCCGCACCTTCGATCTTGTCGGCATGCTCAGCGACGACTGGGGCCCCAAGCACGGCAAGCCCTTCCTGGAATGGTCGCTGGAAGACCACCAGGACTGGCAGACCGACTACGCCGCACAGAAAGGGCAGGGCGACATCAGCCTGCACAGCGAGGAACATCTGGTGGCGGGCGACAAGGGCATGGGCATGATGCGCCGCCTCTTCCGTCAACAGGCGGCCAAGGTGGCCCGCGGCGAGGATCCCGTGGGCGTCGCCTTCGACCAGCCCTATCGCGTGGAGCTGGTGGCCGGCAACGCCTTGCTGGACGCCGAAACCGGGCGATGCATCGCGGGCTACGCCGCTCGCACCTGATCTGACACGCGATTCCGAAGTTCGCATCGGGCCCGCGGCGGCGTCTGACGAACTTCGGGATCGATCACGGCGTTCGCGCTGCGCCGCCGCGCCTTCAGGCGGTCTCCGTCGTCGGAGCCGCCTCATAGGCGTCGACCGCCTTTTCCCAACTCTTCGCGAGCTGGAGCAGGTTCTCCGCGGTGGCGCGCAAGGCTTCCGGCGTGAGATCGGCATTGGCCTGGCTCGCCATCCTGGCGCTCAGCACGACGGCGCCGTCGACGAGCCTCACGCCCGCCTCCGTCAGCTTCAGCAGATAGCTGCGTCCGTCCCGCGGATCGTCGGCGGGTTCGATCAGCCCCCGCTTCTTCAACAGATTGATGGTGTAGCTGACTGCTCCGGACGTGACGCCGAGAAGCCGGTAGAGGTCGGTGGGCCGCTGGGCGTAAGGCGGCCCGACGCGCCGAAGGGCGTAAAGCAGCCTCAGGCCGCCCGCGGTGACGTCCAGCTCCTTGCAGGTCCGCCATACGAAGTGCTCATTCAGAATGCACAGGCGGGTCACCGCCACGCCGATCGCATGTGCAAGGTGATCGCTCCCGGGAGTTTGACCCCGCCATTGGGAGACGATCTCCTCGGTGAGGCCGAGCTGGCGGAAGGGGGGCTCCGGCGGCCCGGTCTCCGACGACTTTCGCGGCATCTAGGACGACGGACCTCCGCAAGGACTGGGGTCCGGAGCACTATGACGTCTCACGGCTTGGGGCAACCGCGACCTCGGGGGCGCCGGCGCTCCGTCGCGCTAGGGCGGCGGCGCCCTGAAATCGCAAGGCGAAAGCCTCTCTTCGCGGCAGGGATTGGGTAACGAGAAGGGCGCATAGTCCCGCGTCGCCGCGGCGGTTTGATAGCCGCTTGACAGATTTGCAAAAACGCCTAAGCGTGCCTTCGGTACTGAACATGTTAAATATCTTCGACTAACTGAGTCGACTTTTGTCGGGGGGCAGGCCGATCAGTGACAAATGCAACGCGACTCGCGCTCGTCCGGTGTTAGACAACGGTCGGACATGTGTAGGCGCCGGGTCAGGCGGATAGATGCGCATGTATAAGTTGAGAAACACGAACGTGTTCGGGCAAATATTGTTGTGAGGTGAACTTATCTTTTGTTGCGGGATGTCAATTCGCTCGATCTATACCGCTTGAGCGAGCGCGTCTCCCCGCCCGGCGAGCTTCACCTTCGCCGACCTTGGGTTCGAACCATACCAAAAAGGGGATAGAGAATGAGAGCTACAACTCGAGCTTTCTTGTTGGCGACCGCCTCGCTCGCGATGATGTCGACGGGCGCCCATGCACAGACTTCGGCCGCAGCGCAGGCCGAGCCGGCGCGCGAGGAAAACAGCGTCGCCGAGGTCGTGGTCACCGCCAACAAGCGTCAGGAATCGATCAACGACGTCGGCATGTCGATCACGGCGGCCTCGGGCGAGCAGCTCACCCGCCTGGGCGTCGTCGACACCTCGCAACTGACCAAGGTCGTTCCCGGGTTCCGCTTCAACCAGACCGCCTACGGCTCGCCGATCTACACCATCCGCGGCGTCGGCTACCAGGAGAGCAGCCTCGCGGCGGGGCCCGCCGTCAGCGTCTACGTCGATGAAGTGCCGCTGCCCTATTCGACCCAGACGCTGGGCGCCGCGCTCGATCTTACCCGGGTGGAGGTGCTCAAAGGACCGCAGGGCACGCTGTTCGGCGGCAACTCGACCGGCGGCGCGATCAACTACATCGCCGCGAAGCCGACGAGCGACCTCGCCGCGGGCGCCAACGTCAGCTACGGCCGGTTCAACACCGCCGACGTCAACGGCTACGTCAGCGGCCCGATCACGGACACGCTGAGAGGTCGCCTTGCGGTCCGCTCGCTGCAATCGGGCGACTGGCAGAAGAGCCAAACGCGCAACGACACGAACGGCGCGCGCGACCAGCTGTTCGGCCGCTTGCTGCTCGATTGGGAGCCCATCGATGCGCTCACCGTCTCGTTGAATCTCAACGGATGGCGCGACCGCTCGGATTCGCAGGCGCCTCAAATCGTGGCCAAGGTGCCCTCAGTGGGCGGTCCGAGCCTGCTGACCCCCGGTTTCGTCGCGGCTCCGCTCGCACCGGCGGATGCGCGCGCCGCCGACTGGGATCCCGACAAGTCGCTCGGAAACAACAACCGCTTCTACCAGGCGGCCGGCCGGATCGAATACCGGCTCAATCACGACATCACCATAACCTCGATCACGTCCTATCAGAAATTCAAGCGCTATCAGCCGCTTGATGTCGATGGAACGTCCGTCGAGAACTTCTTCATCACCAACACGGGCTACATCACCAGCCTCTTCCAAGAACTCCGCATCGCCGGTCCGATCGGCAGCGCCGGCCACTGGCTGGTCGGCGCCAACTACCAGGACGATTCGATCTTCGACAACGTCCTGATCCAGCTGCGGGAGAGCACCCAGCGCATCGTCGCCCAGACCTCCCGCAATCAGAACAAGCAGGGGGTCGACACCAAGGCGATCTATGCGAATTTCGATTACAAGCTCCTGCCGGAGCTCAAGCTGAACGCCGGCATCCGCTACACCGAGGCGGATCGCAGCTATCGGGGCTGCACCATGGACTCGGGCGACGGCACGTTCGCGGCCTTCCTCGGCGGCGTGCCGGGCCAATGCGTCTCGTTCCGGGCCGACGGCACGCAAGGGCTGATCGTGGACAAGCTGAACCAGAACAACGTGTCCTGGCGGGTCGGACTCGACTATTCGGTGACGCCCGACACGCTGGTCTACGCGAACGTCAGCAAAGGTTACAAGGCAGGCAGCTTCCCCCTGCTCACCGTGTTCCTCGCGCGGCAGGTCCAGCCGGTGACCCAGGAAAGCCTGCTCGCCTACGAAACCGGCTTCAAATCGACCTTGCTCGATCGCACGCTGCAGCTCAACGGCGCCGCCTTCTACTATGATTACACCGACAAGCAGATCCGCGGCTTCACCGTCATCCCGCCGATCGGCGCGCTGGAAACACTGCTCAACATCCCCAAGTCCCGCGTCACCGGATTTGAGCTGAGCGCCGTCTGGCTGCCCGTGCGGGGTCTTCGGATCTCGCCGAGCGTCGCCTATACGGACTCGAAGATCACCAAGAGCTTCATCAACTTCGCGTCCGATGGCGAGGTGGTCGATTTCAAGGGGCAGGCGTTCCCGGATACGCCGAAGTGGTCTGGCGCCACGGACGTCGAGTATCGCTGGGACGTGAACAACGACGTGCAGGCCTTCGTCGGCGGCACGGTCAGCTTCCAGAGCAGCACCTCGGGCGGGGTCGAGCCGGCGCCGAACTTCGAGATCGACGGCTACGCGCTTCTGGACCTTCGGGCCGGCGTGGAAAGCGCCACCGGGAAGTGGAACGCCAGCGTCTGGGGTCGGAACGTCACCAACAAGTACTATTGGAACTCGGCGGTGCGCGGGTCCGACGCCATTGTGCGGTACGCCGGCATGCCGGCGACGTACGGCGTGACTGTCGGCTACAAATACTGAGGATCGATCGCCGGCGCGAGCTCAGCTCGCGCCGGTTTGTGCGCCCAGCATGGGCGCTGTCTTGCAGGTGGGAGTCCTGCGGTGAGCTGATCACGGTGAGCCAAGCGAAGCGCAACTGCACGAGGGCGACCGAGTGTGGGGAGGAAGCGTGGAGCGAAGCTGCGGGCCGATGGACAAGAACTGGGTATGAGGCGTCGCCGACCAGGGCGAGCGGGCAAATGACCGCGAAGCTCTCGTGATCAAGGGGGAGCGACGTAAACTCGGCGGTCGTGCAGTGACGGACAGCATTCTTACCTGGGGAGATCTCGCCTCATGCCTGAACGGGCGACGGTGTCGAGCCGGAGCGAGAAGTCAGCCGAGGCCGTAGTAGGGGAAGCGACCATCAAGGTCGCCGAAGCGAAGGGCCGAACGAGAGGGAGCACCGGCCACCGGGGTCGATGCGGGACAAAAGGCGTCAGATGCCTGAGCAATCAGGGAGGCCGCGTGGCCGCAGGGGTGAAGCCCCAGGCGAACGTGACCTTGACGAAGCGTCCCGCCCGCGACGCGGCACGGACGGCGCAGGGTCAGGGCTGCTCGCCGCGGCTCTGACACGAGAGAACCTTCAGCAAGCCTTGCGACGGGTCCGAGCCAACAAAGGCGCGGCCGGCGTTGACGGACTGGACGGATAGTTATAAAAAATCAAAGAGTTATGGCGCTAGCGGTGCAAATTTCGTGCGCTGACGTTCGCGTTCTCTTTCGTTTTCGTTCCTGCGCTGCGCCACGAAAATACTCGATCGGTGGTGCGCGCGACTCGTCCGCTTAGGTGATGGGGTGGACGCCCCCCGACGGCATCTGCGTGCCAGAGTGAGGTGTTGAGCTTCACTCGAGGGAGGCGCCCATGGGCGAGATTACCACCATCGGTCTGGATATCGCCAAGTCGGTGTTCCAGGCGCACGGCGCGG
>NZ_DATELG010000337.1:0-2912 GCF_035276905.1 Phenylobacterium sp.
CATAGATGGCAGTTTACTGAAGCACTTCTCTTCCGAACGTGGGATGATGGGAATTGGTGTATTTAGTAAACTGGCACCGTAATAGCGCCGCCACGTCGCGCGGGTCGCAGCGCAGCGCCGTGCGCTGCCCCCCGGCGGCGAGGTCAAGGGCGACTATCAGTTCCTGGGCGAGGCGAGCAGCGTCGCCGGCGCGAACCCTGTCGGCATCGCGGCGCTGTTCGGCGACAAGGATACGCTGTTCGTCTACAATTGGATGTACGGCCCCAAGCGCGCGCGGCCCTGCCCCATGTGCACCGCGCTGCTCAGCGCCCTGGACGGCAATGCCGACCATGTGCGCCAGCGGATCGCCCTGGCCATCGTCGGCCTTTCGCCGATCGAGCGGCAAGTGGCCTTCAAGGTCGAGCGCGGCTGGAAAAACCTTCCGCTCTATTTTGACGCGAACGGGAACTTCAGCCGCGACTATCACGCGATCATGGACGGCGGCACCGACACCGCGGCGATGAACGTGTTCACCCGCCGCGACGGCACCATCCGCCACTTCTGGGGCGTCGAAACGGGGACCGTGCCCGCCGACCCCGGCGAGGATCCGACCACCGCGCCGGACCTGATGCCGCTGTGGAACGTCCTCGACCTGACACCGGGCGGCCGCGGGACGGACTGGTACCCGAGTATCACCTATTGAGGCGCTTGAAGCGTGCGCGACGTTCGCGGAGCGGGCGGACGCACCTGTTTCGGTGGAATTCCGGACGCTGCAGCTACGCGCTTTTACGTAGTGCATGAAAGATCCCCGGCGATATGTCCGTTCCGGGGGGCGTCACCGAAACCTTGCCCGTTGCCGATGCTCATTCGCCGAACCCTTTGGCGGAGGGCGCGTGCGCGGCCGGACGCCCGTCGTCAAATGAAAGGGGTCGAATGTGTCCAAGTCTCTGAGCCCGGCGACCATCGCCGTCGTCAAGTCCACCGCTCCGGCGCTCCAGAAGCACGGCGTCGAAATTACCAAGCGGATGTACGCGCGCCTGTTCGTCGATCCCGAGATAAAGGCGCTGTTCGACATGGCCGCGCAGGAGTCGGGCGAGCAGCCGAAGCGCCTCGCCGCCGCCATTCTCGCCTATGCACAGAATATCGATGCATTGGACGCGCTTCAGCCGGCCGTGGAGCGGATGGCGTCAAGGCATGTCGCGACGCATGTGAAGCCGCATCATTATCCCGCCGTCGCCAATGCGCTGCTTCCCGCGATCAAGGACGTGCTTGGCGACGCCGCGACCGAGGAGGTGCTGGCCGCCTGGGGCGAAGCCTATTGGTTCCTCGCGGATGTCCTCATCGGGCGGGAAGCGCAGCTTTATGCCCGGACGTCGCAGCCTGACGGCCCGGATCTCGAATATAAGGCCGCCTGAACCGGGGGGTGCATTGCCGTGCCGCCTTCTGCGGGTGGCGACTGCTCGAACGTCGCGTGGACCGGCTTTGAATTAGGTATTGTGTCCCCGGGATTCGTTACACGCCGAGTTCCGGGACCACCTCCGGTCCCGCGCGTTTCCATTGCTTCGGCGGCCGGCCCTCGGCGATCGCGCGCAGCTCGCGCGTCAGGATGCGGCGCCACAGGACGATCGCGGCGTCGGACCGTCCCAGGAACTCTTCCTCGCGGTTCTGGATGCGGCCTTGTCCCGCCTGCACGGCGATGTCCTGGACGAGCGCGAGCTCCGGATGGTGCGCCTCGCAATAGCGGACTTCCCCGGCCCAGATCCGGTGCACGAGCGAAATGATCCCGGGCGCCTCGGCGCGGGCCTGGTGGAATTCGGCGCGCTTCTGCCAATAACGGTCGGCCTCGGCGCCGGTGACCCTGACCTTGCTCGTCGTCACCCAGATATGGTTCTCGTCGTCGACGGGCGTCGAATGGAAGGTGATCTCCGGCCACCCGCCGACGCCGTCCATCCCCGTCATCGGCGGCACGATCACGCGCACGATATTGGGCGCGTAATGGATGGTATGGCGCAGCTTTCCGTCGGCGCGCCTGCCGTAGCGCATCATGCCCCAGTCGGTTTCCTCGGCGGTGATGATCGGCAGGTCCTGCGCCAGCTTCGCGTGCGAGCCGCCGGGCTGGTGCGTGAAGGCGACATGGACCTCGTCCATGGTGTTCTCGAAGGCCTGAAGGTAATTGCAGGGCACATGATCGATCGGCCACGGATCGATCACGCCTTCGCCCTGCGATTCCGGATAGGGCGGGAAGGCCGGCGGCGCGCCCTCGCCGAAAAAGCCGTAGATCAGCCCGAACGCCTCCGCGGCGGGATAGGTCCTGATCCTGACCTTCTTCTCATATCCCGGCTCCTCGGCCGGCATCTCGACGCACTGGCCGGTACCGGCGAACTTCCAGCCGTGATAGACGCAGCGAATGGAATCCTCCTCGATCCATCCCAGGTGCAGAGGCGCGCCGCGATGCGGACAGCGAAACTGGGTGATGTGGACCGTGCCGCTTTGGCCGCGATAGAGCGTGTAATCCTCGCTCATGATCCGCAGCGGGCGCGAACGGCCGGCCGGCAATTCGGCGCTCAGCCCGATCGCGTGCCAGAATTGGCGCATGAAGATGCCGCCGGGCGTGCCGGGCGCGGTCGTCGCGAGATCGACGCTGTGGCGGCGCCGGGCCTGGCTCGGGACGTCGACGTCGTTGGACGGTTCGGCCAGTGACATCGCTTTCTCCTCATCCCGCCGCCGTCTGCGACCATTTTCCTGCAGGGTAGCGGGCCGTGTTCATCGTGCCAAGCGGCTCGGCCGCCCATGCGCGGTGGGCGCGGGTTGACAATACGGGGACACAATACTCAATTCATCTTCGGGGACGATTGGATGAATTGGGTATTGTGTCCCCGGATATTCCCAGGCGGGCAGTGTGGAGTGCACCCCGTTGCTGGGACACAGAAATT
>NZ_DATELG010000338.1:0-3721 GCF_035276905.1 Phenylobacterium sp.
GTGCCGCTCTCGAACTTGGTCTGGTGGCGGAACAGCGGCAGGCCGCAGAGCCGGCAGCAGTAGACCCCGTCGTCCTTCTGATCGAGCAGGCCGCCGCAGAACGGCGCCTCGGTCCCGTGATGCAGGAGGACGTCCGCCTCCTCGCGACTGAGCGTCGCCTCCAGCTTGGCGCGTTCCTCGGCCGAGGGCGAGGCGAGGTCGAAGCCGGACGGGGAGAACTGGGTCATGGCGCGGAATGTAGGCGGACGGGGCGGGCGGCGAAAGGTCGCAGGAGCCTGAGGCCGTCGCTAGACCGGCGCCTTCGCCTCGACGACCGTCCCGAACTTCTCCTCGAAGCTCGCCCTCAGCGCCGCGTCCGCTTCGTCCAGCGAGACCGTGTGGCCGAGGTCGACGAGGCTGGTCACCCCATGCTCGGCCTGGCCGCAGGGGACGATGCCGGAGAAGTGCGCCAGGTCCGGCTCGACGTTGAGGGCGACGCCGTGGAACGACACCCAGCGGCGCAGCTTCACGCCGACGGCGGCGATCTTGTCCTCGCGCGGCGCGAAGCCCGGGACCTTGCGCTCCACCCAGACGCCGACCCGGCCCTGGCGCAGCTCGCCCTCGACGTTGAAGCGGGCCAGCGCGCCGATGATCCAGGCCTCCAGCGTGGCCACGAACGCGTGCACGTCGCGGCGGCGCTGGTTCAGGTCCAGCATCACATAGGCCACCCGCTGGCCCGGGCCATGGTAGGTGAACTGGCCGCCGCGGCCCGATCGGAACACCGGAAAGCGCTCGGGATCGAGCAGGTCGCAGGCCTTGGCCGAGACTCCGGCGGTGTAGAGCGGCGGATGCTCCAGCAGCCAGACGAGTTCGTCCGCCCGGCCCTCGGCGATGGCCGCCGCGCGGGCCTCCATGGCCTCGACGGCGGCCGGATAGTCGACGTAGCCGCGGGAGACCGCCCAGCCCGCGGGGGCCCCGTCGGCGCGGGCGAACGGCGCGGCCAGGGTCGGATTTAACGCGTGATCAAGCATCGACTCGCAACATGGTCCCTGGGCGTTCGTCACGCAAAGTCTGCGGACGATTCTGTGCGTGGGGGCTGTGGCGCGTGAGCCAGGTGCATGCGGTCAACGTCGAGATCCAGATCGTGCTCGGTCGCGCGACGCTGCCGATGGCGCAGTTCCTGCGGATGGGCCGCGGCGCGGTGATTCCCCTCGACGCGACCGTCACCGAGGAGGTCTGGATCCTCGCCAACAACCACCCGATCGCCCGCGGCGAGATCCAGATCAACGACGATCGCATCGCCATCGCCGTCACCGGCGCGGCCGACGTCTACGACTATATGGCCGGTGCGGTGTAATCAGCGAAGGCGCCACTTCACAAAGGCGCCGGCGTTTGCTAACCCCCGCGCCTCACCACGAGCGGTCGTGGCGGAATTGGTAGACGCGCAGCGTTGAGGTCGCTGTGGGGCAACCCGTGGAAGTTCGAGTCTTCTCGACCGCACCATCCTGCTTCGCCCTCCGGGCTTCGCAGGATTTAGAAGCAGGTGTGCTTTGCAGGTCGGGCCTCTCGACCGCGCCAGTGAATCAAGGGCATCAAGCCGGGTAGGGAACAGGAACGTCGTCAACAGTCAGAGGAGGTCCGCATGAGCCGTGAATCGGACGACCTCGCTGACCTGGTGAAGACGGAGGCTCCCGAGGCCGAGGAAGATCTCGAAGACCTCGCGCTCGGCGAGGACTACGCCCTCAACCCGGAATATGTGCCGATGGTGGCCGACGCGCTGGATCGCGGCGACACCGAACGGCTGCGCGAGCTGCTGGGCGCCCTGCATCCGGCCGACATCGCCGACCTGATGGGCTTCCTCTCGTGGGAGGACCGCGAGGAGCTGGTCCCGCACCTCGACCCCGAGGCCCTGCCGGAGATCCTCTCCGAGCTCGACACCGATATCCGCGAAGAGGTGCTGGAGCACGTTCCGTCCGCGACGCTCGCCAGGGCGCTGGGCGAGATGGATTCCGACGACGCCGCCGACGTCGTCGACGACCTGGAGGAGGACAAGCGGGCCCAGGTGCTGGCCGCCATGCCCGAGGTCGAGCGGGCGGCGATCGAGAGCTCGCTGGGCTACGAGGACGAGACCGCCGGGCGCCTGATGCAGCGCGAAGTGGTGGCCGCGCCGCAGTTCTGGACCGTCGGCCAGGCGATCGACCACCTGCGCCGCGAGAGCGACGAGTTGCCGGAGCTGTTCTTCGACATCTACGTCGTCGACCCGGCCTACAAGCCGGTGGGGGCCGCGCCGGTCAGCCACCTGCTGCGCTCCCGGCGCGACGTGCCGCTGGCCCAGATCATGGAGCCGGTGACCGAGATCCCGGTCGACATGGACCAGGAAGAGGTCGCCTACATCTTCAACAAGTACCACCTGATCTCGGCCCCGGTGGTGGAGCCGGGCGGGCGGCTGGTGGGCCAGATCACCGTCGACGACATCGTCGGCGTCATCCAGGACGAGACCGAGGAAGACATCCTGGCCCTGGCCGGCGTGTCCGACGCCGGCCGCGACGCCGACATCCTCGGCATCGTGCGCTCGCGACTGCCGTGGCTGGTGATCAACCTCATCACCGAGGCCATCGCGGTGACGGTGATCGGGCCCTTCCAGGACATGGTCTCCAAGATCGTCGCCCTCGTCATGCTGATGCCGATCGTCTCCTCGCTCGGCGGCAATGCGGGCACGCAGGCGTTGACGGTTGCGGTCCGGGCCATCGCCAGCCGCGAGCTCAGCCCCGCCAACGCCTACCGTGTCATATTGCGCGAGCTGGCGGTCGGGATGTTCAACGGCGTGGCGATGGGCTCGCTCCTGGGCCTGGGCAGCTGGTTTCTCTGGCACGATCCCAAGCTGTCGCTTGTGGTGGGCCTGGCCATCATCGCCAACTTCTTCGTCGCGGCCCTGGGCGGGATCCTGGCGCCGATCATGCTCGACCGCTTCGGCCGCGACCCGGCGGTCTCGTCGTCGGTGGTCGTGACCTTCATGACGGACTTCTTCGGCTTCCTGGCCCTGCTTGGCATCGCCGCCCTGATCCTATTGTAAGGCTCGGGGCTCGCACGGCCCGCATCTTGCCCCGCAGAGCGGGACGCCCCGTGCGTCTGTGTCAAACCGGGACTGAGGCATGACGCCGCGCCACCAGGTCTCCCGGGCCGCGATCGAGTTGATCAAGCGGTTCGAGGGCTATCGCCGCAAGGCCGCCCAGCTCCCCGACGGACGCTGGACGATCGGCTACGGCCATACCTTGACCGCCCGCGAGGGGGCGGAGGTCTCCGAGGCCGACGCCGAGGCGCTGCTGCTCTACGACATGATCGGCGTCGCCCGCGCCGTCAGCGAGCTGACGTTCGCCAGCCTCACCCGCAACCAGTTCGACGCGCTCTGCGCCTTCGCCTTCTCCGTCGGCGTGGACGCCTTACGCACGTCCGATGTGCTCAAACGGGTCAACGAGGGCGCCTTCACCCAGGCCGCCTTCGCGCTCGAGCGGTGGCGGCGAGCCGAGTTCGAGGGCGAGCGGATCGTCGTCGACGCCCTGGTCCGCCGGCGCGCGGCGGAGAAGCTTCTGTTCCTCACCCCGCCGGGCGACCAATGGCGCGCCGCGCCCTCGGCGCTGCTGAAGCCGCTGCTGGACGAAGCCGCGCCCGACACCGCGCCGCGCGGCGCGCCGGTCCGCGTCACCGCGTCGCTGGAGGGCGGAACGGCCTCGGTGGCGCGCGA
>NZ_DATELG010000339.1:0-5947 GCF_035276905.1 Phenylobacterium sp.
TTGGTCTGGCCCTGGAACTCGGGGTTGGCGATGAAGACGCTGATCAGGGCGCCGGCCTGGGCGACCACGTCCTCGGCGGTGATCAGCCCGCCGCGTTTCTCGCCGGTCAGCTCGGCGTACTGCTTCAGGCCGCGGGTCAGCGCCGCGCGCAGGCCGGACTCGTGCGTTCCGCCCTCGGGCGTCGGCACGGTGTTGCAGTAGGACTGCATGAAGCCGTCGGCCTCGCCGAAGCCGGCGCCCGTCCAGGTCACCGCCCATTCGACCTTGCCGGTCTCCCCGGGCCGCTCGTAGCGGCCGGCGAAGGGCTCGGGCGTGACGGTCTCGATGTCCTTGACCCGCTCGGCCAGGAAGTCGGCCAGACCGTTGGGGAAGCGGAAGGTCGCCTCGGGCGGGGTCTGGTCGTGGATCCGGGCGGGATCGCACTTCCAGCGGATCTCCACCCCGCCGAACAGATAGGACTTGGAGCGGGCCATGCGGTAGAGGCGGGCGGGTTTGAAGGCGCAGCCCTCGCCGAAGATCACCGGGTCGGGCTGGAAGCTGATCGCCGTGCCCTTCTTGCGGGTGGGGCTGAGCTTCTCGATGGCCCCCAGCGGCTTGCCGCGGCTGAAGACCTGGCGCCACTCGAAGCCGTCCTTCCAGACGCCCACCTCGACGCGTTCGGAGAGGGCGTTGACCACCGACACGCCCACCCCGTGCAGGCCGCCGGAGGTCTCGTAGGCCTTGCCGGAGAACTTCCCGCCGGAGTGCAGGACGGTCATGATGACCTCCAGCGCCGACTTGCCGGGATGCTTGGGGTGCGGGTCGACCGGGATGCCCCGCCCGTCGTCGCGCACCGTCAGCACGCCCTCGGCGTCCAGAGTGACCTCGATGACCTTGGCGTGGCCGGCGACGGCCTCGTCCATGGCGTTGTCGAGCACCTCGGCGAACAGGTGGTGCAGCGCCCGCTCGTCGGTGCCGCCGATGTACATGCCCGGCCGCTTGCGCACCGGCTCCAGCCCTTCCAGCACCTCGATGTCGGCGGCCGAATAGCCGGAGGTGGCTTTAAGCCCGATCACCGCCGGATCGGGGCGCGGCTCATGCGTCTCGGCCAGCGGCGCGGCCGGCGCCGGGTTCAGCGCGTCGTCGAAGAGCGAGGCTTGGGCTTTGGCGTTGCTGGGCATGACTCTGGGAATTTGGCGCGATTCTGCAGACCGGTATGAATACCGGGCGGCGGGATGGCAATGTGGCGAAGGGCGGCTGGGGGAGGACGAAGCGTCTGGCGACGTTGCTGCCGACCTCACAATTCCCGACATCACCTCACGACTTTCGTCGGGATCAATGGGCTGTCGGAGGCGAAGGTTGCGCCCGGTTCAGCTGGTGCGCGCGACGATGTCATGCCGCATCGCCAGGAACCGATCGCGCACGTGAGCGAAGAAGCGCGGAGGGGGCATGCCGATGGCGACGCTCTCGGGTCCCTGGCCGGGCGTGGGACGAAGATCCGGGCCGGGCCACGTGAAGACATTGGCTTCGGTGACCACGACCCAGGAGCGCTCGGCGTCGAGGCCGAGGCGGCGTTTGGTGTCGAGAGGGATCTCGACGGCTAGCCCCGCGGCGCCAATATCGCCGACAGCCGGTCGGGCGCGCCCTCGATCCGCTCCAGCCGCGGGTAGCGAAGACCGCCATGGTAGTCGATCGGGACCATCTTGAACCGGTCGCCGGTCTGCACCAGGAGGGTGATCGGCTCGCGGCCGGTCTTGGCCTCGGTGATGGTCCGCTTCAGGTCGTCGGCGTCGTAGGCGATCCCGTCGACCGCCAGGATCCTGCCGCCGACGGCCAGGCCCGCCTTGAACGCGGGGCTGTCCCATAGCACCGCGTCGATGGCCCCGTCGCGGCCGATTGACAGGCCCAGCGAATAGCCGAGGTCGACGCTGTGCCGGCGCGCCTCGTTGTCCTTCCAGAAGGCGGTGGGCGTGTCGGTGAAGACCAGCTTCCAGCCGCCGCGCTCCAGGCCGCTGAACGGCGGTTGCGGCGCCACGTCGACGAGCCGCGCCTTGAGGAAGCTGGCCCAGTCGTAGGGCTGGACCTTGTTGAGGGTGGCGACCACCTCGTCGAAATCGTAGGTCACCGGCGTCCAGCTGCCGTCGCCGACGCCGAAGAAGGCGCGGGCGAAGTCGTCGAGCGAACGCTTGCCGCCCGAGCGCTCGCGGATCAGGGTGTCGGCGTCGAGCCAGACCAGCATCCCTTCCGAATAGTAGTCCTCCGACCGCTGCCAACTGACCCAGGGGATCGGTCGGCGGGCGTTGATGATCGGGTCGTTGGTGGTGTCCTCGACCGAGCGCCAGGCGCGCCCCGGCCGGCCGCCGTAGAGGGCGGCGGTCATGGCCAGCGAATCCAGCGCCTGCTGCTTCGTCCAAAGGCCCGAGCGCGCCGCCAGCACCTGGCCCCAGTACTGGGTCTGGCCCTCGTAGACCCAAAGCAGGCTGCCCCGCATCGGGGTCGCGAAATCCGGCGTCCAAAGGTCGGCCGGGCGGCGGAACTTGCCGTTCCAGGAGTGGACGTACTCGTGCGGCAGCAGGTCGCGGTAGGGGGCGGCCTTGCTCCAGTCGGTGAAGTAGCTCGGCGTGGTCCCGTTCTCGCTGGAACGATGGTGCTCCAGGCCGATCGCGCCCATCCGGTCGGTCAGCGCCAGCAGGAAGTCGTAGTGGTCGTAGTGGCGCGCGCCGAACAGCTTGTCGGCCTGGCCGATGAGCGCCTTGTGCAAGGCGATCTGCTCGTCGCTGGCCTCCAGCTGGTCGGCGCTGTCGGCGACGACGTTCAGCCTGACTGGCGAGCGGCCCTTGGCGTCGAGGTCGACCTCTTTGAACCAGCGGCCGGCGAAGATCGGCGAGTCGACCAGGGTGTCGACGTCGGTCCTGGCGAAGCGCACCCCGTCGCCCCCGCGGGTCGCGCCGTCCAAGGCGGTGGCGAACTTCCAGCCCGCGGGCAGGCGCACGCTGGGTTCGACGGCGATGCGGCGGGTGAAATAGCCGGCCGGATAGAGCACGACCTGATTCCACTGCAGGTTCAGCATGTCCGGCGTGACGACGATCCGGCCCTGGTCCTTGGCGGTCGGCGAGACGAACTGGAACTCCAGGTCCAGGGTCGTCGCGCCGGCCGGCGGATCGACGTGGAAGGCGAAGACGTCGATTGGATCGCGGCGCCAGGGAATGACCTGGCCGTTCGCCCGCACCACCAGGCCGGCGAAGTCATTGAGCGGCCCGTTGGGCGAATGGTGGCCCGGCAGCCACTTCGGAAACAGCAGGGTGAACGGCTGGCCGCCGGCGACCGGAAGCGTCTCGCGCACCCGCAGGATGCGCCGGTCGAGATCGGTGGCGTCGACGGCGAGCTGGATCACCCCGGGGTAGGCCGTGTCCTGCGCCGGGGCGATCGGCGGTTGCGGCGGCGCCGGCTGGGGGCCGGGCGAGGGCTGGGCCTGGGCGGCGCCCGAAAGAACGAGGCTGGAGGCGAAGGCGAGGAGGGCTTGGCGCAAGGCGGCAGGCTCGCACGTTTGGATGTAACTGTTACACCGTTCTAGCTTGGCCTGATCCGGTCCGCGATGACATGAAAAAAGGGCCGCGGCGAACCGCGGCCCTTCTCAAGTCGCTCAGATAAGAGCGCTTAGGCCTTGAAGTACATATCGAATTCCACCGGGTGCGGGTGGAGTGCAAGGCGCATGACTTCTTCCATCTTCAGCTCGATGTAGGCGTCGATGAAGTCGTCGTCCATGACGCCGCCCTTCTTCAGGAAGGCGCGGTCCTTGTCGAGGTTCTCGAGCGCTTCCTTCAGGCTGCCGCAGACTTCCGGGATCTTCTTCTGCTCGCGGGGCGGCAGGTCGTAGAGGTTTTTGTCCGCGGCCGGGCCCGGATCGATCTTGTTCTCGATGCCGTCGAGGCCGGCCATCAAGAGGGCCACGAAGGTCAGGTAGGGGTTGCCCATCGGGTCGGGGAAGCGCGCTTCGATCCGCTTGGCCTTGGGGCTGTCGACGTGCGGGATGCGGATCGAGGCCGAGCGGTTGCGGGCCGAGTAGGCCAGCTTCACCGGGGCTTCGTAGCCCGGCACCAGACGCTTGTAGGAGTTGGTGGTCGGGTTGGAGAAGGCGTTGATCGCCTTGGCGTGCTTGATGATGCCGCCGATGTACCAGAGGCAGGTGTCCGAGAGGCCGGCGTACTTGTCGCCGGCGAACATCGGCTTGCCGTCCTTCCAGATCGACTGGTGCACGTGCATGCCCGAGCCGTTGTCGGCGAACATGGGCTTCGGCATGAAGGTCGCCGTCTTGCCGTAGGCGTGGGCGACGTTCTGGATGACGTACTTATAGAGCTGCATCCGGTCGGCCATGGTGATCAGCTCGGCGAACTTCAGGCCGAGTTCGTGCTGAGCCGGCGCCACTTCGTGGTGGTGCTTTTCCGGCTGCATGCCGAGCTCGCCCATCACCGCCAGCATTTCGCCGCGCAGGTCCTGGGCCGAGTCGATCGGGTTGACCGGGAAGTAGCCGCCCTTCGGGCCCGGGCGATGGCCCATGTTGCCTTCCGGATAGACCTTGGCCGAGTTCACCGGCAGTTCCGAGGAGTCGAAGGAGTAGCCGGTGTCGTGCGGGGCGGTGTTCCAGCGCACGTCGTCGAAGATGAAGAACTCGGCCTCGGGGCCGAAGAATACCGTGTCGCCGATGCCGGCCGACTTGGTGTAGTTCAGCGCCGCCGCGGCGATCGAGCGCGGGTCGCGGTTGTAGGGCGTGCCGGTGTCCGGGTTCACGACGTTGCAGAAGATCGCCAGCGTCGTCTGCTGGTAGAACGGGTCGATGATCGCCGTGCTCAGGTCCGGACGCAGCTTCATGTCGGACTCGTTGATCGCCTTCCAGCCGGCGATCGAAGAGCCGTCGAACATGGTGCCGTCGGTCAGGAAGTCGTCGTCGACCAGGTCGATGTCGAAGGTCACGTGCTGCATCTTGCCGCGCATGTCGGTGAAGCGCACGTCGACGTACTTGACGTCCTTTTCCTTGATCAGCGCCTGAATATCTTTGGCGGTGGCCATATTTGGGTTCCCCTTTGGATCTCGATGCTGGAGGGTGTCAGATGGCGGCCGGGCCGGTCTCGCCGGTCCGGATGCGCATTACGTCGATGACGTCGGAGATGAAGATCTTGCCGTCGCCGATGCGGCCGGTGCGCGCCGCGCCGGCGATGGCGTCCAGCGCGGGTTGCAGCTGATCGTCGGCGACGACGACCTCGATTTTGATCTTGGGCAGGAAGTCCACGACGTACTCGGCGCCGCGGTAGAGTTCCGTCTGCCCCTTCTGGCGGCCGTAGCCCTTGGCCTCCATGACCGTCATGCCCTGGACGCCGAGCTCCTGCAGGGCTTCCTTCACCTCGTCCAGCTTGAACGGCTTGATGACGGCTTCGATCTTTTTCATGGCCTCGTCGGCTTTGGTGAAACGGATCCCGCCCCGGCGGTCGCGGCGGAGGTGCACGCTGGGGCCGGGCCGGGCAAGGGAGAGTCTGCCCGGGATCAGCTCGGAAGCTGCGGGAATCCGCAGGCGCCCAAGGAGTGGGCGCTGATAGCACAAAATTCAGTCAGGTCGATGCAGCGCCCCGGATGTGGGCGGCGAAGCCGCGCGCAGGCGGTCGGATCGGGCTGAATTGTAACGCAGCGAGGCGCGCGCAAAGCGAATTCGCCGGAAAAACGGCGTTTTGGTTCGGCGCGACGTTTTGCGGCGCTGAAACCTTTCACGCCCGACTGCTGAAGATTGCGGCGGAAACCTGGGACAGCGCCTCGCGAAAGGGCTTTTCGCCGCCGCCGCCGGATGGCATCGGAGGGCCGACCACGACCTCGCGCCCCGTTCGGCGCGGCAGGGCGATGGAGCGGAAGATCGGAGGCTGTCCTTGGCCGCGCGTCAGATCCTCACCGTCGCCGAAACGGCTCGCGCCGACGCTGCGGC
>NZ_DATELG010000340.1:0-32897 GCF_035276905.1 Phenylobacterium sp.
AAGATCGCGCGAACGTCCTGCGGCTGCGGCCCGGGACGCCAGATGATCTGGTTCGCCGCGCCCCGCCGCACGCCGCCGGGTGCGATCGTCTCGAAGCTCGGCTGCACCAGCCGCCAGCCGTCGCCCTGGAAGGCGGCGCTGTCCGTCCGCAGGCGTTCGACCAGCCGGCCCTGGGCGTCGCGGCGGTAGATGCGGACGCCGGTCAGCTCGCGGCCGGCGCGGTCGCCCATGGCGGCGGTCACGATGTCGGCGCCCACGCGGAAGCTGCGCGGCCCGGGCGCCGTGCGCTCGGCCGGCGGCGTGGTGCGGCTCCACCAGGCGTCGAGCGCCTGTTCGGCGCGCGGTCCGATCCACTGCACGCAGACCAGGTGCGCGATGGCGACCGCCAGCGCCACCGGCGCCATGGCCGCCAGCAGCTGGTAGGCGGAAACGCCGGTCGAGCGCAGCGCCACCACCGCGTTCTCGCGCGCAAGCTGGGTGAAGGCGAAGAGGCAGCCGGCCAGCACGCTCAACGGCGCCACCTGGGCGATGAGACTCGGCAACCGGAGCGTGGCGTAATAGAGCACGCCCGCGACGCCCAGCTTGCGCGACAGGATGTCGGTGGTCACGTCCAGCAGGTCCAGCACCTGCAGGATCGACACCAGGACGACGAGGGCAGCGAGGACGCGGGCGCCGACGGTCGCCAGGAGATGCTTGCGAAGGATCACGCCGCGGCCTCGGCTTCGGCGTCACGACGCACGCGGAACGTCCGCCGGATCATGTCGCCGACCCGTTCGGCCAGCACGCCCACCGGCGTCTCTCCGGGCCGCTTGCGGCTGGTGTAGAAGGTCACCAGGCAGATCGCGGCGAAGGCGCCGAACGGGACCAGGATCGCCGGCAGGGCCTGGGCCCGGCCGCTGGAGGCCAGGCTCTGGCCCAGCTGCAGCATGTGCTGGAAGGCGACCAGGAGGAGGCCGGCGAGGATGATCCCGGGCGCCCGCCCGCCCCGTTTCGCCGAAAGCCCCAAAGGCAGCGCCAGGAGCGGCAGCAGCGGCAGGGCGAAGGAGCGCGCCAGCCGGGCGTAGAGCTCGGCCAGCAGCTCCTGCCGGGGGATCATGGCGCCCGGCTTGCGCGCCTGCGCCGCGAGCTCGCCGAGCGTCAGCTCGCGCGCATCGCGGCCGCGGCCGCGCAGCAGCTTTTCGGCGCTGGTCAGCGGCAGGTCGATGGCGAAGCTCCTGAAGCTCAGCACCCGCGCCGCGCCGTTGCCGGCGGTGCTGAACTGCTGGCCGTCGGTCAGGTCGAGCCGCACCGTGGAGCCGCCGGCGCTGCGCGCCAGCCGGCCGCTGGCCGCCGTCGTCACCTCCTCGCGGCCGTCCGCCAGGGTCCTGCGGATGAACACCCGGCCGAGGTGCTCGCCGGTGGCGTCGACCATGTCGGCGGTCATGGTCAGGTGCTGGTCGGGGGCGAAGAAGGTCTGCGGCTCGGCCTGGCCGCTCCAGCCGGCGGTCTCGGCCGCGTGCATCACCGCCCGGTAGGCGTAGCGGCTGTAGGGCTGGAGGACGCCGAACAGGATCAGGCTGGCGACCGTCAGCACCCCCGCCAGCGCCAGATAGGGCGCGACGATGCGGGTCAGCGACACGCCGCTGGCCAGCAGGGCGTCGATCTCCGAGCCCTCGTTGAGGCGGGTGACCACGATGAACAGGGCGATGAAGAAGCCCGCCGGCAGCGTCAGGCCCAGGTAGTGGGGCACGAGGTTGGCGGCGAGCTGGGCGACGAAGCCCAGCCGGCCGCTGCTTTCCGACAGGAGGTCCAGGAGGCGCAGCACCCGCTCCAGCAAGAGCGCCACCAGGGTGACGCCGAGCGCGCCTCCCAGCGGGGCG
Organism: Phenylobacterium sp.; assembly: GCF_035276905.1. Lineage (GTDB taxonomy): Bacteria > Pseudomonadota > Alphaproteobacteria > Caulobacterales > Caulobacteraceae > Phenylobacterium. Next base: position 1,860 of record NZ_DATELG010000340.1, read on the forward strand.
AGCGTCAGCCTCAGGATGTAGCGGTCGAGCAGGGTCACTGAAATCTCGTCTAGGCCGCGGGCCACAGGGCTCGCAGACGCTCGACGAGGGCTTCGGCCACGGGCGGCTCCAGGTCAACAGCAGGCGTGAGCTTCGGCGCAGCCGGCCAGCCGTGATCGGTGAAGGAAAACCCCTCGAAGGTCCGCTCGCCCTCGTACCGCGGCAGGACGTGGAAGTGCACGTCGCGGTCCACCATCATCAGCATCAGGTAGTTGATGCGGGCGTAGCCGACCAGCTTCGAGAGCGCCTGCTCCACCCCGCGGGTGACCACGGCCAGGTCGGCGAAGGCGGCGGGGCTGAGCTGGGAGAAGGCCTCGGCCGGCTCCTTGCAGACCAGCACCAGCGCCCCCAGCGTCGGCTGGCTGGGCCGCACCAGCACGAGCCAGCTCGCCGTCTCGGCGACGAGGCTGCGCGGATAGCCGAACTTCTGAGCGGTGGGATTGGTCATGGGGGTCGTCCCGGCGGTCGATGCGCCGCAGGTTCGACCTTAGGAAGTCGGGCCGGGGGATGAAAGCGGGAAGACGCGGGACCTCGTGCACATCGGTGGGCCGACCAAGCGCGCCGCTCGTCAGGCGTAGGACCGCGTCACCAACTTTGCGACGAGATAGGGTTCGAGGGCGTCCGCCCCCCCTTCGGTGCCGTAGCCCGAGTCCCTGACGCCGCCGAACGGCAGCTCAGGCAGCGCCAGGCCGAGGTGGTTGATCGTGATCATTCCTGCCTCCACCTGGTCGCCGAGCGCGTGCATGGTGGACGCCGATTCCGTAAAGGCGTAGGCCGCCAGCCCGTATGGCAGCCGATTGGCCTCTGCGATCGCCTCCTTCGTGGTGGAAAAGCGGTTGATCACGGCGACCGGGCCGAACGGCTCCTCGTTCATGATCCTGGCCTCGATGGGTACGTCAACCAGCACTGACGGCTCGAAGAAGTTTCCACGATTGCCGATGCGGGCGCCGCCGGCGAGCAGCTTGCCGCCGCGCTCCACCGCGTCGACGATCAGAGCCTCGATCGCGGGAATACGGCGCTCGTTGGCAAGCGGGCCCATCTGAGTCCCGCTCTCCATACCGTCGCCGACCTTGACCTTGCCGATCGTCTCCACGAAGGCCGCGACGAACGGATCGAAGGCGTCGTTCTGAACCAGAAAGCGGGTGGGCGAAATGCATACCTGCCCGGCGTTGCGAATCTTGGACATCGCCATCGCCTTTGCGGCAGCGCCGATGTCGGCGTCCTCGAAGACCATCACCGGGGCGTGGCCGCCCAGCTCCATCGTGACGCGTTTCATGTGCTCGCCGGCGAGGGCGGCGAGTTGCTTGCCCACCGTGGTCGATCCGGTGAAGGAAATCTTGCGAATGACCGGGTGGCCGATGAGGTAGTCTGAGATTTCCGCCGGAACGCCGAACACGAGGTTCACCACGCCGGCCGGCACGCCCGCGTCGGCGAATGCCCGGACGAGTTCGGCGCAGGACGCCGGGGTCTCCTCTGGTCCCTTGACGATAATCGAACAGCCGGCGGCGAGCGCCGCCGCGATCTTCCGCACTGCCTGGTTGATCGGGAAGTTCCACGGTGTGAAGGCTGCGACCGGGCCGACCGGTTCCTTGATCACCAGCTGCTGAACGCTGGGCGTGCGGGCTGGTACGATCCGTCCGTACGCGCGCCGGCCCTCCTCGGCGAACCATTCGATGATGTCGCCCGAAGCCATGGCTTCGCCTTTTGCTTCGGCGAGCGGCTTTCCCTGCTCCTGCGTCAAGATCGAAGCGATGACATCGGCGCGCTCGCGCATCAGCTCGGCGGCCCTGCGCATGATCCTGGCGCGTTCGAAGGCGGCGGTGGCGCGCCAGATTCGATAGCCCCTGTCGGCCGCCGCCAGCGCGCGATCGAGGTCGGCGATCCCGGCCTTGGCCAGGCCGCCGATCCGCGCGCCCGTCGCCGGATTGACGACGTCGATGGTCGCACCAGCTGCGGCGGCCCCCCAAGCACCGTCGATGAAAAGCTCGGTGTCGCAGTAGGAGGTCATGACGGATCCTTCAGGCGAAAGAGGGGCGAAGATCCCGCTGGATTGAGGGCCGAGAGATAAGGCGCCGCGCGCAGACCACGTCGCCCCCTTGCCGCCGCGGTCAACGATATGGAGCCGAAGCCGGCGCATAGGCAAGCATGGCCGCCCGGCAGGGACATTGTCTTATTCTATGAGCGGGGAGCGCCAGAGGATGCGTAATAAACCCCGTTCAAAAATGGCGTCTGCCAAGGCCTATGCCAAATCTGTCCACTCGTCCCGACTTTCGCAGAGATAAGTGGGATGTAGTCGATACCGCCCCAACTCCGCCATCCGACCGTCCGCCCCGAGGCCCCGGGCGGTGACACGCACCCGCCACTCCTCGCCGGCCTCGATCTCGACCTCATGCCAGCGCGCCGTCTCGCCATGAGCCCCGCTGCCTGACGCCGGGGGCACGCCCAGCACGGGAATCAGCCCCTGCGGCCCTGCGAGCGTCGACATGCTGGCCTCATGGGCGTGGCCGTGAAGCACCAGCTCGCAGCCCTCGGCGCACAGAATCTCCGCCAGTTCCGGAGCCTGGCGCAGCGCCTTGCGGCGGGAGACGACGCCGACACTCGGCGGGTGGTGGATCAGGAGGACGCGGAACAGCCCCTCCCCTCTCAAGCGGCGCAGGAGCTGCGGCAGCCGCTGGAGCTGGGCCGCATCCAGCACACCCTGGGCCAGATGCAGCGCCGTGGGCGTCGCCGAGCACAGGTTCACCAGCGCGACAGGTCCGCGCACCCTGACCTGGGGAAATTCGGCCTCGTCGGCGTCGCCCAGCCAGGGCGCCCACGGCGCGAACCGCTCATGTCCCCCTGCGCCGGCCAGGGCGTCGTGGTTGCCGGGGCTCACCGTCACCTGGTCGGCGGGTGCGAGGCTCTCAAGCCACACCCGCGCCGCACGCAGCTCCTGCGACGTTGCGAAATTGGTCAGGTCGCCGGTGATGACTATATGATCGGGGCGCTGAGCCTTCAGGTCGGCGACCAGGGTGGCGAGAGCCTCCTGGCTGTGCCTGCGGCGCTTGCGTCGCCAAGCGAAGCGGCTCAGCCAGCGTTTCGGCTCGAGCTCGATTCCGCGCGCCGGCGGCGGCGTCAGGTGCAGGTCGGAGATGTGGGCGAGGCGGAATACCAACCGAATGCTTTCTGGCCAGGAGATCGCGGCCTTGGTTATCAACTCGGGCGTATTTGGATAAGGGGCGGCGTAAATTGGATCGACAGACCGGCGCGGCGCGGGGCGTTACGCTCGCCGCCGGAAATGGCCGCATCTGGGGCATGACCGGCTCCGAGCGGCTCGAACGGACCTTCCGACGGGCGGGGCTCAAGCCCGCCGAGCGCGACGTCCTGCCGGCGAACGACGCCGGCGGCATCGTGCTGGCGCGGGCCGACTGGGTCTATGACGAGGGCCTGATCGCCGCCCTCGCCAGGCGCCCGCGCGCCCTGCTGGTCGGCCCCAAGGGCGAGGCCCTCGCCGCGCACGTGGAAGCCTATGACGCCGCCCCGGTCGCCGATGCGCTCGAAGGCGGCGACGCCGCGGCGCTCGCCGGCCTGGAGCGGCTGGACCCCGCGGGGCTGGCCTATAACCAGGCGCTCCGCAAGCGCGAGCCGCCAGTGCTGGAGCCGCTCAGCCCCGAGCGCGTCCGCGCGGTGGAGGCGCGGCTCTTCAAGGGCTCCTACAAGGGCGTCACCGACATCGTCACCAAGCGGCTGTGGCCGGTCCCGGCGCGGATCGTCACGCGTTGGTGCGCGCTGGCGAAGATCACCCCGAACCAGGTGACCTTCGCCGGCTTCCTGCTGGTGCTGGCGGCCTTCTGGCTGTTCTGGACCGGCCATTACGCCGCCGGCCTGGCCTGCGGCTGGATCATGACCTTCCTCGACACCGTCGACGGCAAGCTGGCGCGGGTGACCCTGACCTCGTCGAAGTGGGGCAACGTCTTCGACCACGGCATCGACCTCGTCCATCCGCCGTTCTGGTGGTGGGCCTGGTGGGTCGGCGTGCAGGCCGGGCCGCACCCCCTGCCGCAGGCGGATCTGATGCTGGGCGTGGTGCTGGTCGGCTACGTCGCCCAGCGGGCCATCGAAGGCGTGTTCATGCGGCTGTTCGGCATGCACATCCATTCCTGGCGGCCGTTCGACAGCTGGTTCCGCGAGATCACCGCGCGCCGCAACCCGAACCTGATCCTGCTGACCGGCTGCGCCCTGGTCGGCCGCCCGGACTGGGGCTTTGCGGCCATGGCGGCCTGGACCGCCGTCTCCTTCGCCGTCCACGTGGTTCAGCTCGTCCAGGCGCTCGCGGCGCCGAAGGCGAGCGTGGTCTCCTGGCTGTCGCGGTGAAACGGGCCGGCGTCATCCACAACCCCAAGAGCCGGCACAACCGGGGGGCGCCCGCGCCTGTCGGCTCCGATGCGGTGCTGGTCGAGGCGCCGCGCGGCCGGCAGGCCCTGGACGAGACCCTGGCGCGGTTCGCCACGGAGAGGCTCGACCTGCTGGTGATCGACGGCGGGGACGGCACCGTGCGCGAGGTGCTGACCCGCGCACCGCGCCATTTCACGGACGGCCTGCCGGCCCTCGCCGTGCTGCCGTCCGGCAAGACCAATGCGCTGGCCTTCGACCTCGGCGCCCCGCCCGGCTGGTCGATCAAGGCGGCGCTGGGCTGCGCCCGCGAGGGCCGGTTCCGTTCGCGGCGGCCGCTGGAGGTGTTCCGCCCCGGCCAGGCCGCGCCGCTGGTCCGCGGCTTCATCTTCGGCGCCGGCGCCTTCGTGCGGGCGACCGACCTCGCTCAGCGCACCCACAGGCTGGGCGCCTTCGAGGAGGCCGCGGTCGGCCTGACGCTCGGGGGCGCGGTGTTCCGCACCCTGTTCGGCGGCCCGCGCAGCGGCTGGCGCGCGGGGGAGCCGATGCGGATCAGCACGGGCGAGGCCGCGCCCTACGCCGGCGACGTCTTCCTGCTTCTGGCCTCCACCCTGGAGCGCCTGCCGCTCGGCGTGCAGCCGCTGGGCCCGCCCGACCGCGGGCGCATGCGCAGCCTGGCGGTCGAGGCGCCGCCGCGCCGGCTGCTGCAGGCGCTGCCCAGGCTGCTCTCCGGCGCCGAGACGCCCTGGTTGGCGCAGGCCGGCTATCACCAGCGCGTGGACGAGCGGATCGACGTCGCCCTGGACACCAGTTTCGTGCTGGACGGCGAGACCTTCCCCGGCGGCGAGCTCAGCCTGCGCCTGGGCGCGCCCCTGCAGTTCGTGACGCCGTGAGCCAGGGCCTGCAGGCCTTCGTCGAGCGCCAGCTTAAGGCGCCCTGCCCGCCCCCGGCGCGGGCCTTCGCCAAAGCCCTGGCGGGCGAGACCGGGGCGCACGCTGTGCTGTTCTACGGCTCGATCCTGCGCACCGGCGACCTCGACGGCGTGCTCGACTTCTACCTGCTGACCGGCGACGAGCGGCGGACCGGCTGGCGCGGCTGGATCGCCCGCCGCCTCTGGCCGGACGTCTCCTATCGAGAGCTGGAGATCGGCGGCCGGGTTCTGCGCGCCAAGATCGCGACCATGCCGCTGTCGACCTTCGGCAAGGCCGCGGCCGGCGGCTACCTCGACACCACCATCTGGACGCGCTTCGTCCAGCCCTGCGCCCTGACCTGCGCGGCGGACGCGGCCAGCGCCGCGGCGGTGAAGGCGTCGATCTGCGCGGCCGCGGAGACCGCCGCCCGCTACGCCGCGGCGCTGGGCCCCGAGAGCGGCCGGGCGGGGGACTTCTGGCTGGCGCTCTTCCGGCGCACCTATGCAGCCGAGCTGCGCGTCGAGAAGCCGGGGCGCGAGCGCGAGATCATCCGCTTCGATCCGGGACGCTGGAACGCGCTGCTGCCGCTGGCCTGGCGCAGCGCCGGCGTGGACTTCGAAGCCTCGGGCGAGACGCTGCGGCCGCAGTTGCGCGAAGCCGAGCGGCGCCGGCTGCATCGGGCCTGGGCCCGCCGGACCATGGTCGGCAAGCCTCTGAACGCCGCGCGCCTCGTCAAGGCCGCCTCGACCTTCGAGGGCGCGGCGCGCTATGCCGCCTGGAAGATCGCCCGCCACACGGGCGTGGTGGTGCCGGTGACCGCCTGGCGCGAGCGCCACCCGATCCTGGCGGCGCCCGGCGTGGCCTGGCGGCTCTGGAGGGCGCGCGGCCGCAGGTAGAGCGGAGATTGTGGCGCTCATTCCCATTAAGCAGCCATGTGGTCAGGCCCTCCTGCGGGCCGCGAGTTCCGCCAGCAGGTCGCGCGCCACCGTCGCGGCCTGGCTGCGGATGTCGGGGACGGCGGTGATCTCCCAGAAGGCGCTGCGCGTCAGCGGCCCCACGGCGTAGAGGCCGCGCTGAGCCACGCCCTTGGCGTTCAGCGGGCGCGACCCGGCGTCGACGTCAAGCCCCAGGCGGCAGGGGTCCGGCCGCACCAGCCGCCGGCCCAGCAAGGCCCCGATCAGCCGCGGGTCGGCCAAGCCGATCTCTCCGCCCGCCCCCGTGCAGTTCACCACCGCGTCGACCATCAGCGTCTGCGGCTTGCGGGTCCCCCGCGCCCGCCACTCGACCCGCACCTCGTCCTGAGCGAGATCGAGGCGCTCGATCGCGCCGGCGCGGACGACCAGTTCGCCGGCCTTGCGCATCTCCTGGACGCGCCGCGCCACCGACGGCGCCATGCGATGGCGGTGGATGTCCCACCAGGGGCGCAGGTGCCGCAGGAAACGCCGCCGCTCCGCCAACGACCAGGCGCGCCAGACGTCCTGCGCGGAGCCGCGGGCCTCGTCGACCGCCTCGCGCCAATCGCGGCCGCGCGCCGAGCGGCGCACCTGGCGCAGGACCTCCGCCGGCGAGCCCGCGAGATCCGTCCGTCCTGTCGCGGGCGGGCGCCCGTCGTGCCCGAGCGAGACGAGCCCACGGCGCGAGATCGCCGTGAAGCGCCGGTAGCCGCGGCTGAGCGCGAAGGCGACGTCGACCATGGTGAGGCCCGCGCCCAGCAGCAGCACGTGGCGGCCGACGTCGGTCGAAGCCCCGGCCGCCCACGGATCGGCGAGGTATCGCGGCGAGGCCAGGAGCTCCGGGCTCGCGCCTGGCGGCGGCGCGGACGGCGGGGCGCCGAGCGCCAGGACCACGGCGTCCGCGAAGAGCGTTCGCCCCATGGCCGTCTCGATCTCCCACCCGCCCCGGACGGGCCGGGCGTCCACCGCTTCGTCGAGCTCGAGCAGCAGGCGGCCGACGCCATAAGCGCCCTGCACCGCCCCGCCCAGCAGGCTCTGCAGATAGTCGCCGTAGACCCCGCGCGTCACGAACGCCCCGGTCGCACGCCAGCCGTCGCGATGCGAGAGCCACTGGACGAAGTGGTCCGGCTGATCTGGCAAGGCGCTCATGCTCGCCACCCGGACGTTCAACAAGTGGTCGGGGTTGTCGGTCTCGTAGGCGCGGCCGCGCCCGAATGCGCCGCGGCGCTCGATCAGCTGCACCTGCGGCCCGTCCGGCGCCGACAGGAGATGAAGCGCCGTGAGCAGGCCGCTGAAGCCCGCCCCGATGACGGCGACGGTGGGACGGGAAGCCACGGATACGCTCGCGCCTTTATTTCCTACTTAATCAGAAGGATTAAAGGTCATTAGAGCGGCGAGCAAAGGGAGATTGGGCGCCGCGGCCTGTCTGAAGCGCCGGAATTTCGATAGCCGCTTTAGAAATTCTGCCTCGGCGATGGCCGCCGGCCGCGCCCACGCCAACCGGCCGGCGTCCGGGGCGGATCGGACCGGGGCGGTTCCTCGGGTTCGTCGCGCCCGTGCAGGACGAGGGCCAGCACGCCCAGCACATCGGGTTCGAGCACGCGAGTGTCGGCGGGCGTCAGCTCTCTGGAGGCGTTCTTCGACATGGCCGTTCTCCTCAGCCTGGTCTCGCGAGGGTACGCCCTTAATTCCTACTTGATAAGTCGTGTTTCAAAGGTCGGGGCCGCGCGCACTGAACGATGGTCTCTCTGCAAACGCAGACGGCCACCGCAGGCTCCGCTTCCCTTAATTCCCACTTCGCTCATAGGTCTTATAGATTTTCTTTGCTGCCCTTTGGCGCAGCTTCCGCCAGTTAGCTCGCGACGCCGGCCGGGGGAGCCGCCCTGGCGGGCGTGGGCGGGACGGCTTGGGGCCCGCTTGCACCTGTTTCGAAGTGGAAATCGCGCCATGCGCAAGCACAGTGTTCAGCCGGCCCGGGGGCCGGATCATCGGGGGATCGATTCGCGGCGCCTGCGGCGCGGCTGCCGCCGCATGGGCCTGCTCGGCGTCTCGGCGCTCACCTCCGTCCTCGCCGCCGGCGCCGCGCAGGCGGCGGACGGGCCGGCGGCCCGGGCCGCCACCGCAGTCGCCGCGAACGCCGCCGCGGAAGAGGCCCCCGCCGAGATGGGCGAGGTCCTGGTCACGGCGCGCCACCGCTCGGAAGACGCTCAGAAGGTGCCCGCCGCCCTGTCGGTGATCGGCGGGGACTTCCTGGAGAAGACCAACACCACCAACATCGCCCAGGTGGCGCAGCTGGTGCCGAGCATCCAGTTCACCTTCTTCAACGCCCGCAACGCCAACATCAACATCCGCGGGCTGGGCAACAATGTGGGCCTGGCCAACGACGGCCTCGATCCTGGCGTCGGCTTCTATGTCGACGGGGTCTATTACAGCCGCCCCGCCACGGCGACGCTCGACCTTGTCGACATCGACCGGATCGAGGTGCTGCGCGGACCGCAGGGGACGCTGTTCGGCAAGGACACCACCGCAGGCGCGATCAACATCACGACCGCCGCCCCAACCTTCCGGCCCTCCGCGGTCGCCGAGGTCAGCGGCGGCGACTACGGCTATTTCCAGGCCAAGGGCTCGGTCTCGGGCCCGATCGTCGCCGACAAGCTGGCGGGCCGCCTGTCGCTGGCCACCACCACCCGCGATGGCTTCCTGACCAACCTCGTCGACGGCGAGAAGGTCAACAACTACCGCAACTTCACCGCCCGCGGGCAGCTGCTCTTCACGCCCACGGACGATTTGAAGATCCGCTTCATCGCCGACTACGGCAACCAGTTCACCCACTGCTGCATCAATGTGCTGAGCGGGATCGTCACCCCGCCGAACGGCAAGAACTTCACGGCCTTCGCCCAGCACTTCGGCTACACCCCGCTCGTCGACCCCTTCTCGCGCAACGCCAACGCCAACTCGCCCTTCCGCGCGCGGCAGGAGCAGGGCGGCGCCTCTGTGCAGGTGGATTATTCCACGCCCAAGGCGGTCTTCACCTCCATCACCGCCTGGCGGTTCTGGAACTGGTGGCCGCAGAACGACGCCGACAACTCGCCGCTGTCGATCCTGACGGTAGGGCAGAACGGCGACTACCAGAACCAGTACAGCCAGGAGTTCCGCGTCGCCTCGGCGGGCGAGAACCGCGTCGACTATGTCGCCGGCCTCTATCTCTACCGCGAGCAGATCAAGGCGGTGGGCGCCCAACAGTACGGCGACGCGGCGAGCTACTTCCTGCTGAGCCCCGCGCTCCCCGCCCTCGTCGCCAACGGCGTCCGCGGCGACTACGTCAGCAACTACAACACCGACAGCCTGGCGCTGTTCGGCCAGGCGGTCTGGCACATTACGCCGGACATCAACCTGACCGGCGGGCTGCGCTACACCGACGACTTCAAGCGCGGCAACTACACCCAGGTGGTCACGGGCGGCGTGCCGCTGACCGGGCCGCTGGCCTCGCTCGCCGGTCCGCGCGCGGCGCTGGCCAGCAACGGCCACTTCAACGTCAAGGACCAGAAGAACAACCTTTCCGGCCTGGTGAACCTCTCCTGGCAGGCGACGCCAAACGTGCTGGCCTATGCCAACTACGCCCGCGGCTACAAGTCGGGCGGCCTCAACCTGACGCAGCTTCCCGCCGGCGCGAGCCCGGTCGTGGCCCCGGAATCGATCGACAGCGTCGAGGTGGGCGTCAAGACCAAGCTCTTCGACCGCCGCCTCGTGCTGAACGCCGACGTCTTCTGGGAGCAGGACAAGGACTACCAGGCCAACATCCTCGATCCGATCCTGCTGAAGATGTACCTGGCCAACGTGCCGAAGGTGCGGGCGCAAGGGGTGGAGGTCGACATCCAGGCCCAGCCCACCGAGCACGTCTCGCTCTACGCGTCCGCGACCTACAATGACGCGATCTACGACAAGTACCCCAGCGCGCCCTGCGGGCTGGAACACGCCAACCTTTCCGCGTGCAATCTGAACAACTCGGCCCTGGCCGGCACGCCGCGCTGGGCGATCGCCGCCGGCGGCGAGGTGAGCTATCCGGTAAGCCTGGGCGCGCGCGAGGCGGAGGCCTACCTCGGCGCAGACTACACCTATCGCTCGTCGATCTATTCGGCGGCGACGGACTCCATCTACTCGCGCCTGCCGCAGCTCAGCCTGCTGAACGCCCGCGCCGGCGTCCGCTCCGAGCGATGGGACGCCTACGTCTGGGCGAAGAACCTGTTCGACAAGGACTATTTGACCACCGTCGCTCCCGGCTCCGGCAACACCGGCTCGCTCTACTCCCAGCTCGGCGATCCCCGCACCTACGGGGTGACCCTGCGCGTCAAGTACTGAGCGGGGCCGGCCATGACCGCAGAGCTCGTCGAGCCCCCTGCCCGCGCCGAGCCGCTCTCCGTCCCGCCCAGGCTGCGCGCCTGGGCGGGGCGCCTGGCGCGCGAGCCGCTGGCGCACTTCTTCGCCGCCGGCCTGGCGCTGTTCGCCGTCAGCGAGCACCACCGCGCCGCGACCGACCTGCATCGGATCACCGTCACCCGCGAACGCGTCGGGCAGCTGGCCGAAGCCTATCGCAACGAGTTCGGCGCCGAGCCCTCGTCCCGGCGGCTCGACCAGCTCGTCGATCACTGGGTCGACGAGGAGGCGCTCTATCGCGAGGCGCAGGCGCGTCATCTCGACCGCGACGACGAGATCGTCCGCCGCCGCCTCGTGCAGAAGATGCAGTTCCTGCAGCAGGATCTGGCCGCCGTCCGCGAGCCGACCGAGGCGGAGCTGAAGGCCTGGTACGGGGCCCACGCCGCGCAATACGCCGCCGCCCCTTCCGCCAGCTTCAGCCACATCTTCTTCGCGGACGGCGCCGAGGGCCGCGAGGCCGCGCGCCGGCGCGCGGAGGCGACGCTCGCCAGCCTCTCCGCGACCGCGACCCGGGCCCCCGAGCGCGGCGACGCCTTCCCCGACCTCTACGACTATTCGGCCATGACGCCCGAGGCGGCGCGGCGGCTGTTCGGCGACGAGGAGCTCAGCCGCAAGCTGTTCTCGGCTCCGACCGGCCGCTGGAGCGGGCCGTTCCGGTCGATCTACGGCTGGCACCTGGTGCGGGTGAGCGAGACCGCGGCGGCGCGCGTCCTGCCGTTCGAGGCGGTCCGCGACCGCGTGCGCGGCGAGGCCATCGCCGCGCGGCAGGAGGCGGCCAACCGCAAGGCCTTCGAAGACCTGAAGGCGCGCTACAGCCTCGTTCGCCGGGACAAGGCGGGGCGGCCATGAACCGCCTCCTCGCGGCGCTGGGCGCGCTGCTCCTGCTGGCGACGGCGCCCCTCGCCCGCGCCCATGAGGTCCGGCCGGCCTATCTGCAGATCCGCCAGACCGGCCAGGACCTCTACCAGGTCACCTGGAAGCAGCCGGTGATGGGCGAGTTCGCCATCCGGCTCGTTCCGCACCTGTCGAACGGCTGGCTGGACGCGCGGCCCGGCGACGAGGTGGTCACGCCGACCTTCCTGATCCGCAGCTGGACGGTCCGCGCCCGGCCGGCCGACACGCTGGAAGGCCGCGATCTCGCGGTCGAGGGCCTGGAGCGCAGCATCACCGACGTGCTGGTGCGCGCCGAGCTGGCCGACGGCCGGACTTTCGAGACCATCCTGAAGCCGGATCATCCCGAAGCGCGGATCGCCTTTCCGCACACCGGGGGGCTTTCGGTCCCGGCCTATTTCCAGCTCGGCGTCGAGCACATCCTGACCGGGATCGACCACCTGATGTTCGTGCTGGGCCTGCTCTTGCTGGTCGGGGTGCGGTGGCGGCTGGTCAAGGCGATCACCGCCTTCACCGCGGCGCACAGCCTCACCCTGGGCGCCAGCGCGGTGGGCCTGGTCCACGCCCCCTCCGCCGTGATCGAGGCGCTGGTGGCGCTGAGCATCGTCTTCGTCGCCGCCGAACTGGTGAACACGGCCCGCGGCCGCGTTGGCCTGACCGCGCGCCATCCGTGGCTGATCGCCTTCACCTTCGGCCTGCTGCACGGCTTCGCCTTCGCCGGAGCCCTCGCCGAGGTCGGCCTGCCGCCGAACGCGATCCCGCTGGCGCTGCTGCTGTTCAACCTCGGAGTCGAGGCCGGCCAGCTGCTGTTCGTGGGCGCCGCCATCCTCGCGATCCTGGCGCTCCGGCCGCTTCGCCGGCGCCTGCCGGCCGGCTGGGCGCGTCTCGCCCCGCGGCTCGCGCCCTACGCCATCGGCAGTTTCGCGGCCTTCTGGTTCCTCCAGCGCGCCGCCATCGCCCTCGCCTGACCGAAATTCCCTGGGGAGCTGACAATGAACAAGAGAACTCGACTTCTGCTGGCGTCCGCCGCCGCCGTCGCCGGCGCGGGGGGCCTGATCGCGCTGGCGGCGACGCCCAAGCCCGCGCCGGGCCATCCGGCCGGCGTCCAGCTCGCCGCGGCCCAAGCGGCCGACGACGACCCTGCCGACCGCCGCGTCTTCTTCGGCGAGCTGCACCTGCACACCGGCCAATCGTTCGACGCCTATTCGATCATGGGCACGCGCAGCACGCCGGACGAGGCCTACCGCTTCGCCCGCGGCGAGCCGATCAGCTACTTCGGCCAGACCGTCCAGCGGCCGCGCCCGCTCGACTTCACCGCCGTGACCGACCACGCCGAGTACATGGGCACGCTGAACCAGCTGGACGATCCGACCAGCCCCCTGGCCAAGAGCGAGCTCGGCAAGTTCCTGCGCGAGCATCCGCTGCAGGGCTTCATGCGGATCTTCACCGTCAACGCCATGCATCAGAACCTGCCCGAGCTGAACGCCCAGGCCGCGATGGCGCGAGCCTGGAAGGCGGAGGTCGAGGCGGCCGACAGGAACTACCAGCCCGGCAAGTTCACCACCTTCGTGGCCTACGAATGGACCTCGATGCCGGACCAGAAGATCAACCTGCACCGCAACGTGATCTTCCGGAACGCCCCGCCGCCCGCCCCCTTCTCCTCGGCGGACTCGCAGCGGCCGGAGGATCTCTGGAGCTACCTCGAGCGCCTGCGCGGCCAGGGGATCGAAGCGCTGGCCATCCCGCACAACGGCAACGCCAGCGGCGGGCGGATGTACGACTGGAACGACAGCGACGGCCATCCGATCAGCGAGGCCTACGCCCAACGCCGCGCCTTCAACGAGCCCCTGACCGAAGTCTTCCAGAACAAGGGCCAGTCCGAGACCGCGCCCGAGCTGTCGCCCGCCGACGAGTTCAGCAATTTCGAGGTGATGGAGCAGCTGCTGACCGGCGGCCCAAGCCCGGTGAACGGCAGCTATGCGCGCCAGGCGATCGGCCGCGGCCTCGTGGTCCAGGCGAAGGTTGGAGCCAACCCCTTCAAGTTCGGCTTCGTCGGCGCGAGCGACTACCACAGCGGCCTCTCGAACGGCGACGAGAACGCCTACGCCGGCCAGGGGGCGCTCAGCGTCGATCCCAAGGTCAACCTGCCCAGCCGCGAGCAGGCCGAGCGCCTGCTGGCGCCGCCGAGGCACGGCGCGCAGCCCGCCACCCTGGCGGAGCGGGCCCACGAGCGGGCTGACGAGGTGCTGGGCTCGGGCGGGATCTACGGCTCGGCGGGCCTGACCGGCGTCTGGGCCGAGCACAACACCCGCGAGTCGATCTACGCCGCGCTCAGGCGCAAGGAGACCTTCGCCACCTCGGGGCCGACGATCCGGATCCGCTTCTTCGGCGGCTGGCAGGTCGCCGACGACGCGCTTTCCCGCGCCGACTGGGTGAAGACCGCCTACCGCACCTCAACGCCGATGGGGGGCGACCTGCCTGCCAGGTCCGCCGCGGCCAGGGGGCCGGGGTTCATCGTCCAGGCCGCCAAGGACCCGACCAGCGGCAACCTCGACCGCATCCAGATCGTCAAGGTCTGGCTGGAGGGCGGCGACTATCGCGAGAAGGTGTTCGACGTGGTCTGGTCGCCGGAGCGCAAGCGCGATGCGGCCGGCAAGGTCCCCGCGGTGCGCGACACCGTCGACCTGAAGACCGCGACCTACGCCAATTCCGTGGGCGCGGCGGTGCTGAACGGGGTCTGGCATGACCCCGAGTTCGATCCGGCCAAGCCCGCAGTCTACTACGCCCGCGCGATCGAGATCCCGACCCCGCGCTGGAACACCATCCTGGCGGTGAGGCGCGGCCTGCCGCTGCCGCCGCACCTGCCGGCCACCATCCAGGAGCGCGCCGTCTCCTCGCCGATCTGGTACACGCCGCCGGCCTGACCGGCTGGAGCGTTCGGCGGTTCGGACGAACCGCCGAACGCTCATAAGTCTCTGAAGCAGGACCATTCGCGACGCCGAACCGGCTGCGAATGGTCTAGGACCGACGCTCAGCGCGGGCGCATCCCGCTTCAGCCCGACGCGCGCTGGCTCTCGACCGGCAGCACGCCCAGTTCCCGCCCGACCCACTCGAACACGTCGAGCACCAGGTCGATCTGCTGCGGGGTGTGAGCGGCGCTGACGCTGGTGCGCAGCAGCGGGCGGTTGTTCGGCGTGGCCGGCGGCAGCGCCAGGTTCAGATAGACCCCGCCCTGCAGCAGCGCGTTCCACATCGTCAGCGCCGTCGGCATGTCGGGCATCACCACCGCGACGATCGGGCTGGGCTTGGGGCCGGTGGTGAAGCCCAGCGCGTTCAGCCCGTCGAACAGCCGCTCGGCGTTGGCCTGCAGCCGGGGGCGCAGCGAGCGGTCCGCCTCGGCCTGTTCAAGGGCCTTGAGCGTGGAGGCGACGACGGCCGGCGGCAGCGAGGCGGTGAACATGTACGGCCGGCTGACCACGCGCAGGATGTCGAAGTCGTCGACGTCGGAGACGCAGAAGCCGCCGATGGCGCCCAGGCTCTTGGAGAAGGTGCCGACCACGAAGTCGACGTCGTCCTCGACGCCCTCGGCCTCCGCCAGGCCCCGGCCGCGCTCGCCCAGCACGCCCATCGAATGGGCCTCGTCGACCAGCAGATAGGCGCTGGTCTGGCGCTTGACGTCGACGATCTCCTTCAGCGGCGCCGCGTCGCCCATCATCGAATAGATGCCCTCGACCACGATCAGCCGATCGCCGGGGACGCCTTCGAGCCGGCGCAGGCGCTTGTAGAGGTCTTCCGGATCGTTGTGCCGGAAGCGGATGACCTCGGCATGGCCCAGCCGCGCGCCGTCGTAGATGCTGGCGTGGCTGTCGGCGTCGAGGATCAGGTGGTCGCCGCGCCCGACCAGGGCGGAGAGCACGCCCAGGTTCGCCTGGTAGCCGGTGGTGAACACCATGCCGTTCTTGCGCCCGTAGAACCGGGCGAGCGCCTGCTCCATCGCCAGATGGCCGTTGAAGCTGCCGTTGGCGATGCGCGAGCCGGTGGTGCCGGTGCCCCAGCGCCGCACCGCCTCGACCGAGGCCTCGACGCAGTCCTCGTCGAAGGTCAGGCCCAGGTAGTTGTTGGTGCCGAGCAGGACGACGCGCCGGCCGTTGAGCTGGGCCTCGGTCGGCGACAGGACGGCGTCGAAGCGCACGTTGAAGGGATCGGCGCCGTGGTCACGGATTCCGGAATAGGCGCGGATCTGCGGGAGATGCTTGTCGAGAAGGCCCAACGGATCAGACCTTCACGCGCAGATCGTCGATCAGGGCGGCCAACTGGCCGACCGTCTGCACGTCGGCCATGCGATCCAGCGGGATCGACAGGTCGAACTTGTCCTCAAGTTCCATAACGATGTTCATCAGCGCCAGCGAATCCACAGAGAGGTCACGGGCGATGTCGGTGTCCGCGGTCACAGAAACCGGCTTTCCGAGAACTTCCTCCGCAGCGCGCCCGATTTCGCGCACGGTCAAGTCCACGACGAGTTCGGCCATCTCACCCCCGCAATCCTCGCCCCTCGACTACAGCTAATCATGCTTCGCGTCGATTGCCATAGTACCGTTGCGCATCTGCCAGAAAACATTCACGAACGGAGTTTTCCGGCCACACGCCACCAGGCGACGGTGTGGGCGAATCCCCCCTCGAGGTCAAATCTAGGCGCCGGCGCCGAGCTCCAGCGTTCCTCCGGTCGCAGCGACCAGTCCAGATGGCGCATTTCACGCGCTTTTCCAGGCGTGAGAATGGGATTTGCCCCGAAAAGACGCAGTGTCGCACCTGCCGCCCCCGCCAGGCTCAGCGCTGCGGACGGCAGCGGGACCATGACCGATCGCCGCCCGACCGCCTTGCCGGCGGCGCCGACGATCTCGCGCCAGCTATATCCGTCGGGCCGGACGTCGCAGAGCGCCACCACCGGCCGCTCCGGCGCGCGCCCGGCGGCGGCGGCGATCTGCCGGGCGGCGTCGTCGACATGGATCATCGCGATTCGGGCGCGCGAATCGAACACCGGCGCGAGCGGCAGCCGCAGCGCCGCCTCGAACACGCCGAGGGTCTCCAGGTCGCCGGGGCCGTAGATCGCCGGGGGCCGAAGCACGGTCAGGCGATCGCCCAGCACCTTGCGCGCGGCCTCCTCCCCGGCCCGCTTGCTGGCGGCGTAGGGCGAAAGCTGCGGCTCGCGCGCGGCGAGGCTGGAGACCAGCAGGGTCTGTTCCACGTCCGCCCGGCGGGCCGCTTGCGCGACGCGCTCGGCGCCCGCTGCATTGACGGCGGCGAAGTGGGCGCCGGCGCGCGCCTTGATCAGGCCGGCGGCGTGGACCACCACCTCCGCGCCGCGGCAGAGCCCGGCCAGGGCGACTTCATCCGACAGGGCCCCCACGACCACCTCCGGCTCGACGCCCTCGGGCGCGGCCAGGATCGCGTCGCGGCGCGCCAGCACACGGACCCGCCAGCCCTCGGCGGCCAGCGCGCCGACCAGCCGCCGGCCAAGGAAGCCGGTGGCCCCGGTGACCGCGGCGACGCGCACCGGGACTTACGATCCCACGAGGTCGAAGGCTCCGCTCTCGAACAGGGTGCGCGCCTTCGAACGACTGAGCTTGCCCGAGGAGGTCTGCGGCAGCGCCCGCGGGCCCACCAGCCGCACCTCGGCGTCGAGGCCATGGCGCGCGCGCATCAGGGCGGCGACATCGTCGGTGATGCGCTGGCGCACCTCTTGATCGCTGCTGCGGCACTGGACCAGCAGGACCACCCGCTCCTCGGTCTCCTCGCCCTGGGAGATCGCGGCGACGTCGCCGCTTCGCAGCCCGTCCACGCCGGATTCCGCCGTCCATTCAAGATCCTGCGGCCAGACGTTGCGGCCGTTCAGCAGGATCAGGTCCTTGGAGCGCCCGGTCGGCGCGATCTCGCCGTCGGCCAGGTAGCCCAGGTCGCCGGTGTCCAGCCAGCCGTCGGCCGAGAGCACGGCCGCGGTCGCTTCCGGCTGGCGGAAATACTCGCGCATCAGGCTGGGGCCGCGGACGAAGATCCTGCCGACCTGGCCTTCCCCCAGCACCGCGCCGGTTTCGTCGCGGACCTGCAGCTCGTGGCCCGGCAGGATCGGACCGCAGCGGACGAAACTGCGGCGGCGCTCGACGGCCTCGCCGGCCGACACGACCACGCCGTCCTGCTCCATCCGGTCGACGTCCACGACGTCGGCGCTCAGCCCCTTGCCGAGCGGCGCCATGGTGAGCGCCAGCGTCGCCTCGGCCATGCCGTAGCTGGCGACGAAGGCCTCGCGGCGGAAGCCCGCGGCCGAGAAACAGTCGGCGAAGGTCTCCAGAGGGCCCGGGCGGACCATGTCGCCGCCGACGCCGGCGATGCGCCAGGTGGAGAGGTCGACCTCGCCGGCCGCGTCCGCACGGCGCGCGCACAGATCGTAGCCGAAGGTCGGGCTGTAGGTGACGCTGCCGCCATGGCGGGTGATCAGGTCGAGCCACAGCAGCGGCCGGCGCACGAAGGCTGCGGTCGGCAGCAGGTCCAGGCTCATCTGGCTCGTCACCGGGCCGATCAGAAAGCCGATCAGTCCCATGTCGTGGTAGAGCGGCAGCCAGGAGACGGCGCGGTCGGCCGGCGTCACCTGCAGGCCGTCGCGGGTGAACGCCACCGCATTGGCCATCAGGGCCCGGTGGGTGACGACGACGCCGGTCGGCGCGCGCGTGCTGCCGGACGAGAACTGCAGGTAGGAGGTCTGGTCGGGCCCGACCGCGGGCAGGGCCGCCTCGGCGCCGGCCGGCAGGTCGTTGAGCTTGAGTACGCGGGGAACGCCGGCGGCGGCGGCGGCCTGCGTCAGCCAGGCCTCGAACTCCTCGGAGACGACGACCGCCTCGGCGGCCGCGGCGCCCAGCATCCGGGCGATCTGGGCGACATAGGCCTCGCGACCGCCCAGCGGCGCCGGCAGCGGCATCGGCACCGGCGCCACGCCCGCGTACTGACAGGCGAAGAAGGCGCGCACGAAGTCGGGGGTGGTGTCGGCGACCAGGCCGACCCGATCGCCGGGCGCAAGCCCCGCCGCCAGCAGCCCGCGGGCCAGATCCAGCGCCTGGGCGCGCAGCTCGACATAGGGCAGCGCGAGCGTGAGCTTGCCGCGCAGGTCATGGAAGTTGATCCCCGTCTCGCCGGTCGCGGCGTAGTCGAGGGCCTCGGTCAGGGTCGGAAAGTCCGCGTGCCGAAGGGCGCGGTGCGGGGCGGTGGGCGTAACGTTCACGGGCCTCTTTCACCGGGCATGAGGGCAATGATCAAGCAGCATTGTAGCGGTCGGCCTGCGAGCGCTGCCGCAGGAGCAGCCAGAGCATGCCGAGCGCGATGGCGAGCGAGGAGGCGACGAGGGCCGCGCCGGCGGCCTCGACCCCGAAGCGGCGGACCAGGAACGGCAGGGCCGCGGCGTAGGCGGCGGCGACCACCACCCGCACCCGCACGGTCGCGCCGGCCTGGCCCAGCGAGATCACCATCGGCTCCAGCGGCAGGCTGACCAGGTTCACCACGGCGGCGGCGACCTGCCAGGTCATCACGCCCGCCGCGGCGGCGAAGCCCGCCCCCATCACCAGGCGCAAGAGCGGCGCGCCGGCGAAACCGGACACTATCAGCAGCAGGAGGCCGACCGCGCCGGCGGCCAGGGCGATGCGCGCCGTCAGCCGCCACATGGTCTTCTCCCGCCGCTCGGCGCGCAGCCGCACGAGCTCGGGATAGAGGGCGGGGATCAACAGCCGCACCGGCTTGGCGATGGCGTCCGCCACCTGGCGGCCGATACGCCAGAGCGCGGCGTCGGCCGGACCGAGCAGGCCGCCGACCATCAGGGTCACGAGGTGGGTGAAGGCGGTTCCCAGGGTGGCGTTGAGGTTGGTCGCCCAGGCGAAGCGCCAGGCCCCCGGGGTGGAGATTCGCGTCGGTCCCAGCCAGCGGAAGCCGTGCAGCAGGCCCTGGCGGTCCATCTCGCGCCAGGCGGCGGCGGCCAGCAGGAGGAAGCCGGCGACGGTCCCGAGCGCCCAGACGAGCAGGAAGAAGGCCAGGTCCGCATGCAGGACAAAGCCGACGGCGCAGCCGATCAGCCGCACGACCGAGATCACCGCCGCCTGCGCGGCCAGCACGTCGAAGCGGTCGAGCAGCCTCAGGATCCCGAGCGGCGCCGCGGCGGTGATGAACATCACCGAGAGCACATAGGCCGCCGCCAGGGGCGCCTGATCCGCGCCCCAGCCGAGGCGGCCGCCGAAGGCCAGCGCGCCGCCCACGCCCACACCCATGCCGACGAGGCCGCTGATCAGGTCCAGCATCAGGGTGAAGCGCACCACCCGATGCAGCTCGTCGAGGCGGCGCTGGGCGAGCGGCTCGGCGCCGTATTGGAGCACCGTCTGCCAGGACTGGAACTTGACCACGTCGCCGAGCAGCTGGGCGAAGGCGTGGATCATCACCAGCACGCCCAGTCCCTTCACGCCGAGCGCGCGTGCGGCCACGGCGGTGTAGGCGAGGCTGAGGACGGCGTTGACGGCCCGCCCGCCCAGCAGCTTGCCGGCGTTGGCCAGGATGCGCCGGAAGATGGCGCCGGCGGTGGGCTGCGGCCGGGCCTGGGCGGCGGCGGCGTTCATGCCGGCTCCCGCAGCCGGGTCTCGGCGTGGCTGGCCGACGCCCGCGCGATCAGCGCCTTCAGCGGCGCAAGCAGGTTGGGGTGCTGGGCGCGGTGGTAGGCGGAGCCCTCCGGCAGGGCCGCCGCGAGCCTGCGGTGCGCCTCGGCCAGGTTGTGGTACGGCACCGCCGGCAGCAGATGATGCAGGGCGTGGTAACGCAGGCCGACTGGCGCCCAGACGAGCGGCAGCCAGCCCGGCGGCGGCACGTTGACGGAATCCAGGAACTGCTCGGTGATGGTCATCGGCGCCCCGTCGCTGGTCCAGCCGTGCGCCACCAGGGTGCGCAGCTGGTTGACCAGCGCCACGGCGGACATCAGCACCGCGCCCGTCAGGACATAGCGCGCCGCGAGCCCGCCCGAACCCACGAGGCCGACCAGCGTCCAGCTCCACAGCCAGGCGGCGATCTCCTGGGCGCGCCAGGCGGGCCGCCGCGCGAGGCCGAAGTCCTGGCGGCGGAAGGCCGGGTTGATGCTCATGCCGGAGTAACGCGCGACCACCTCGCGCCGCAGGCCGGGCGCCAGGAACGACAGCGGCGCCAGCACCGCGAACCGCAGGAAGGCGCCGAGCGGCGCGAGCGCCGCCACCGCCAGGAAGCCCGCGACGACTGCGGGCCGGCGGCGCGACAGCGGCAGGTACTCCGGATCCTCCGCAGTCCCGTAGAGCTGCTTGAGGTGGTGCAGGTTGTGCACCCCTTCGTAGAGCAGCGAGGGCGCCAGGAAGGGCACGCCGATCAGCGCGTTCCAGCCGGCGCGGAAGCCCGGCGTCTGGCCCGGCCGCAGGTGGGTCAGTTCGTGGATGAAGCTCACCCCGCGATAGAGCGCGACGACGCAGACCAGCGCGCCGATCCAGGCCAGCGGCCCGTGCGCCAGCACGGCGGCGGCGAGGCCGGCCTGGATCGCGACCGTCGTCAGCGCGAGGTCGGTCCAATAGACGCGCGCGTCCGGGCGCGTCAGGTCAGCGGTGATCCGCTGCGCCTCCGTCACGAGCTCGATCGCCCGCGCGCGCTCGTCTTGAGCCTTCGCCGCCACTCGCCCACCGCCAACCTGTCCCTAGAGCGCGTACTTAAGGCGTCCGCGGCCAGGGTCAAAGCGACCCATTGGCGCTCGGGTGCGATCCGTGTGCGGATGGGGCGCGTTCTCAGGCCTGAGCGTCAAGCCGCCGCAGGAGCGCCGGCGCCTCGGCCAGTGCGCGCAGGGCGTCGTTCAGGTGCGTGCAGCCGGCCACGCCCGGCAGCTCGGCCAGCACCTTCTCGCGCATCTGCGGCAGCGGCGTGCCGATCAGCCGGGGCAGGTTCAGCGTGGCCGAAGGGCACTCGACGAACGGCAGCACGCGCGGCGTGGCCTCGATCGACAGCACCTCCAGGCTCGTCGGATCGGCGGTGGCGGCCAGGCTGTACTCGTGCAGCGCCGTGCGGCCGCCGTCAGCCGCCGAGCCGCTGTCCTGGAAGGCGGAGTCGATGTGGATCAGGCCCCCGTCCCGCCACACGTCCACCCGCCGCGCCCGGCGCATTCCGGCATGCTCCTGGCGCGTGAACCGGTGCCAGCCCTCTGGGTCCTGCGGATGGCGCAGGTCGGGCGCGGGCGTCGCCGCGATCGGCTCGCCGGCGCGCTTGTCCAGGTCGAAGGCGCTGGCGCCCGGCGCATGGCCGATACAGACGTTCTCGCGTTTCTTGAACGCCTGAGCCATGGCCGGATCTTCCATCCTCGCCCGCATCTGCGCCAGCCAGCCTGGGTCCCACTGCGACCAGGCCCAGCCGGCGATCAGGCTGACCCCTGAGAAATCGTCGAGGATCAGGTAGAGCGGGGTGGCTCCGTCCCGCTCCTCCGGCACGACCTCGGTCAGCACGGCGCGCAGCTTGCCCCCGCCCCGCTCGCCGGCCAGCCGGCCGACGTTCGGACGGTCCGGCCCGGCCTCGATCGCCGCGATCGTCCGGTCGGCCTGCACGCGCGCCACGTACCAGTCCTCGGCGGCGACCACCGCCGGAGCGGACCTGGGCGTGACGAGGTCGCGGGCGCGGGCGTCGAAGCGCATCGCGCCCTTCCGACCGTCCGGCCACGAGACGTCGATGCTGGACGTGCGGCGCACGGAACCCGGCCGGCGGAGCGGCGCGTGTCCGGCGGAATGTCTCGGCGGCGTCAGGGGCAGGTCGTTCACAATCGTCACTCTCGGCGGAAAGCTCGAAGGTCCAATGTGGTGCCTGAGCCTGCGCCGATCCATACGCCGCCCGCGATCATCGCCCGGGCGGCGCATCGCGCGGGCGTCGGCCCGCGAGGACCTGGCGGTGTTCCGCACCTGACGGCCGAGGCCGGCCTCAGACGCAGAGCTTCTCCAGTCCCGCCCGGTCGAAGCCCGACACGCGGCGGAACTTCATGGTCAGCAGCCCCTGCTCGCGCAGCGACTTCAGACAGCGGGTGACGTGCACCGGGCTGAGCCCCAGGGCGTCGGCGAGCTCCTCGTGGCGCAGCGGCAGGGCGAACTCGTCGCCCTGCAAATGATCGCTGCGGACGAGGCCCGCGCCGCACAGCCGCTCGTGCAGTTCGACCAGCAGCGAGGCCAGGCGGACCTGGGCCGAACGCTGGGCCAGGCGGGCGATGTGATCGTACCGGCGCTCGGTCGCCTGCTCGAGGGACCGCAGCACGGCGCAGAGGAAGGTGTCGGGATTGGCGGCGCGCGCCAGCAGGTCGGCGACGTCGACGCATTCGACCGCCGTCACCGCGCGCACGCTGCGGAAACGCGGAGAAGACGGCGCCTCGATCACGTCGCCCGGGACGGCGAAGGAAAAGATCTGTCGCACGCCGTTCGGCAGGACGCGGGCCTCGCACAGCCATCCGTCGAGCAGCCACTTCATCTGCGGCGCCTCGGAGGGGCGTTCAGCCGACGGCTCGATCAGCGAGCCCGGCGGGTGGCGCTCCACGCCAAGGTCGAGCAGCCCCTCGACAGCCCACGGCTCGAGGTCCGCGGCCCGCAGGAGCCCCGCGACCGCGCGCGCCATCGGCCTGGCGGGGCGTGTGTTCAGCGCCAGCATTGGGAAACCTGGTTTATGGGCGACCTCACACACTGCAACCAGCGGGAGATGGCGACAATATGGACTCAAGCCCTAACAGATAAAATCACCCGCTAGAGTGGCATCATGATCAATTACAGGCAGATCCACACCATCCGTTGCGAATTATGCACATGGTTAATTCAGCCTATTGCCCGAGGTGCCTCGCCCGAACATCAATCTAGTCCAATTTTGGGCAGCTTTACGGCGGACGCTCACTTTCTATGCTGAGACCGCATAGAAGTCCGACTAGCGAGACTGTGTATCGGCTGATCTACGTTAAAGGTTGTTTGTTTCCCGCCCCGTTTTCAAAGCCTTACCGGTCGGCAGGCTTCGAGCATGTCCGGAGCCGTCACGATTCCTGGCAGGTTCGTCGTCGCCAATCTGGGTTAGGACCGAGCAAACTCTGCGGCGGGGCGACGCAGGGGACAAGGGAGGGGAAATCTTCAACCTACGGGTCGGCCGGTGCGCGCACTCCGCGCGATGCAGGCTGACCGTTTGCCAGGGACATGTCCGGATGCCGACCGTCGAAAAGAAGATTCTGATCGCCGACGACGACTCCTCGATGCGCCTGGTGCTGAGCCAGGCCTTCATGCGGCTAGGCCACCAGGTTCGGGCCACAGGTAATGTTGCGACCTTGATGAAGTGGATTGGGGAGGGCGATGGCGACCTGATCGTAAGCGACGTGCTGATGGCCGAAGACAACGTCTTCGACGTGCTGCCACGGATCCGCAAGGAGCGCCCCAAGCTGCCGGTGATCCTGATCAGCGGACAGAACAACGTGCTGACCGCGATCAACGCCGCGGAAGCCGGCTGCTTCGAGTATATCGCCAAACCGTTCAACGTGGAGGACGTGCTGTCGGCCGCCCGACGCGCCCTCTCCAGTCCGACCGATCCTGAAAGCGCCAAGGCCCAGGCGCGGGCCGTGCGCGACGAGCGACTGCCGCTGATCGGCCGCTCCCCTCCGATGCAAGAGGTCTATCGTGCGGTGGCCAAGCTCGTGCGCACCGACCTGACGGTGCTGCTCACCGGAGAATCCGGAACCGGCAAGGAGTTGGTCGCGCGCGTGCTGCACGACATGGGTCGGCGGCGCGCCGGCCAGTTCGTCGGCGTCAACCTGGCGGCGACTCACGCCGAACGCGTGGAGGCCAAGCTGTTCGGCGGCGACGACGGCGCCGGCGGCAAGCTGATCGAGGCCGACGGCGGCACCCTGTTCCTGGACGAGATCGACGGCATGTCGCTCGACGCCCAGATGCGGCTGCTGCGGGTCATCGACGGCTCGGAAGCGGTCGTCAATCCGCGGACCAACCGGCGCTGCAGCATCCGGGTGATCGCCGCCACCACCCGCGACCTGCGCGGCATGATCCAGCAGGGCCTGTTCCGGGAGGACCTGTTCTTCCGCCTGAACGTCGCGCCGCTGCGCCTGCCGCCGCTGCGCGAACGCCTCGACGACATCCCCGAGCTGTCCCGCGCCTTCCTGCTGCGCGCGGCCCGCGAGGGGCTGCCGACCAAGACGATCGACGCCACCGCGCTCGAACGCCTGAAGCTGCATCGCTGGCCCGGCAACGTGCGCGAACTGGAGAATCTGATTCGGCGGATCTGCGCCATGCACCCCGACGACCTGATCACCGCGCGAATCATCGAGCGGGAGCTGGTCGAGGCGCCCCCGGGCGCCGAGGGCGTCGAGGACGAGCCGGAGACCCTGTCGCAGGTCGTCGAGCGCAAGCTCGCCAGCTACTTCGCCGACGATCCGGTCAGCGCCCCGCCCCCTGCGCTCTACGACCACCTTCTCGATCAGCTCGAACGGCCGCTGTTCCGCATGACGCTGGCGGCGACGCGGGGCAATCAGCTGCGGGCCGCGGCCCTCCTTGGCCTCAACCGCAACACCCTGCGCAAGAAGATCGAGGACCGGGGCATGGAGGTCATGCGTCGGCGGCGTCGGCGCTCGCAGCCCTCGACCTGACGACGGAGCCTGCGCCGCCGTTTTGCCTTTCGGCGATCAAACGGCGGCGCAGATGTCCAAGGCGGGACAGATCCTTCAACCCGCCAGCACCTACTGGACTCCCAGCTTGCAGAAAAGTTCCAGTCGATCCCTGATGTGATTCACACGCCGCCGCACATTTTCCTGAATTATCGACGCGTCTTGCGAAACGAATGGAGTCTCCGCTTCCAGTTTGATTCGCTCCATTGGTCACCAGACCTGTCATTCGCGGCAACATTACAAAGACACTCAGAGATGGACCTCCCCGATGTCTTCGATTGCTCGCCACGAACACGACTATAACGCGTCGAGTGCGGCGGGACGCATGGCGCGCGCGACCGCCCAGGACCTGGATGCGCAGCGGGCCTGGGAATACGGCCAGCGGCTGCTCGGCCTTCTCATCCTTATCTTCATCCTGCCGGTCATGCTCCTGACCGCGGCGGCGGTGGTGGCGCAGGATGGCGGCCCGGTGCTGTTCAAGCACCGGCGAATCGGCGCCCGCGGCCGGCCGTTCGACTGCCTCAAGTTCCGCAGCATGCGCATCGATTCGCAGGAGCGGCTGGCCGACCTGCTCGCGCGAGATCCCGCCGCCCGCGCCGAGTGGCGCGAGAATCAGAAGCTGCGCCACGACCCGCGCGTCACGCCGGTGGGGGATTTCCTGCGCCGCTCGAGCCTGGACGAGCTGCCGCAGCTGATCAATCTGGTGCGCGGCGAGATGAACCTGGTCGGCCCGCGGCCCATCGTCGAGAGCGAGATGGTCCGCTACGGCCTGCGCCTTCGCCACTATCAGTCGGTGAAGCCCGGCATCACCGGGCTGTGGCAGGTCAGCGGCCGCAGCAGCGTCGGCTACCGCCGCCGCGTCGCCATGGACACGCTCTACGCCCGGCGCCGCAACGTCGGCCTCGACCTCTGGATCATCGCCCGGACCGTGCCGGCGGTGCTCCTGAAGCGCGGCTCCTACTGAGGAGCACGCCATGAGGCACGCCGCGACAGAGCAACGCTTCGCCTACACGCTGAGCCAGGTCGAGGAAGGCTGGACCTGGAGCCTCTGGGACGAGGACGGCCTCGTGGTCGCGGCCGGCGCCGCGGCCGACCAGCGAGGCGCCGAACTCGGCCTCTTCGAAGCCCTCCGCACGACGCACGCCGCGGCCCCTCGTGAGCACGCGCCCCGGCGCAAGCATCTGCAGCCTCGGCCCGCAAGGCTCGCCGCGGCCGAACATCAGCGGCTTTAGCGCCTTTCCGGCTCCGCCGTTGCACAGATCGAGACTTAGCTTGGCGAAATCAGCGCATCGAAAAGCAACTATCGCCCTCAGGGCCTATATCGATTGCCCATCCGGACCGAGAATTTCAGGATTGCTGTGTTGAGCGTCGACCAGCGCTCAAGACATGGAAGTTGATTTACCACCTCTACTTACTCCCAAGCCCCCAGTTGCGTGGACGGTCCTGGATTCGTCCACGCAACGTTGGCTCTGACGCGTCGGAACTCCCGCTCGAACGACGGGGGCTCGGATGCGGCTGGCCTTATGCAGGTGATGCATATGGATGCTCAGAAAGCCAAGGCGGCGCGTCATTCGTTCGAGCCCTCGCCGGTTGCTCCCGCCGCCGTCGCCGAGGCGGCGCAGTCCGCGCCGCGTAGCCGGATGACCGGGCTGCTCGACGGCGGCTTCACCCCGCAGGCTCCGCATGCGCGCCTCGGGGCGGATGGCGAGGCCGCAAGCCTGCTGCGCCCCCGTCCCCCGTCCCGTTTCGGCAGCTATCCCTCCCGACGGATGATCTGCGGCCGCGACGAGCCCCGCACCGCCATCGTGCACTACTGGCTGGTCGGCATGCGCGGCGGCGAGCGGGTGCTGGAGCGGCTGATCCGGCTGTTCCCGCGCGCCGACATCTTCACCCACGTCTACAATCCGGCCGCAGTGTCCGAGGCGATCCGCGCCCGGCCGGTCCGCACCACCTTCATCCAGAGGCTTCCCGGCGCGGTTAGGCATTACCAGAAGTACCTGCCGCTGATGCCGCTGGCGCTCGAGCAGCTGGATCTGCGCGGCTACGACCTGATCCTCTCCAGCGAGTCCGGTCCGGCCAAGGGCGTCATCGTGCCGCCGCGGGCGCTGCACGTCTGCTACTGCCACTCGCCGATGCGCTATCTGTGGGACCACTACACCGACTATCTGCGCTCGGCCGGCTTCCTCACCCGCATGGCCATGCCGTTCATGACCCACGGCCTGCGCGAGTGGGACTACGCCTCCGCCGCGCGGGTCGACCGCTTCATCGCCAACTCCAGCTTCATCCAGCAGCGCATCGAGAAGTCGTACCGGCGTCCCTCGACCGTGGTCTATCCGCCGGTCGACGTCTCACTCTTCCGGCCGTCGAACGAGGTCGAGCCGCATTATCTGTGGGTCGGCCAGATGACCGCGTACAAGCGCGCGGACCTGGCGGTCGAGGCCTTCAACGCGCTGGGCCTGCCGCTGCTGATGGTCGGCGAAGGCGAGATGCTGCGCGACCTGAAGGCGCGGGCGAAGCGCAACATCAAGATCATTCCACGCCTGAGCTTCGACGAGCTGCGCCGCGCCTATGCGCGCTGCCGCGCCCTGGTGTTCACCGCCGAGGAGGACTTCGGAATGGTTCCCGTCGAGGCGATGGCGTCGGGCCGCCCGGTGCTGGCCTTCGGCCGCGGCGGAGCGCTCGACAGCATCCACCCGGGCGTCTCTGGCCTCTTCTTCCACGAGCAGACCACGGAAGCCCTGATCGAGGCCGTCGAGGAGATGGAGGCCTGGCTGCCGCACTTCCGGCCCGCCGACGCGGTGCGCGAGGCTCAGCGCTTCGCGCCGGAGCGCTTCGACGAAGGGGTGATGTCGGTGATCGGAGGCTGACTCCTTTCCTGCGCCTGGCTCCTCCCCGCCTCCCGGTTCTTCCGCTTGGCGCCGCGGCGCTTCAGGCGGATGCTGCGAGGATCATGAGCTGAGGGGTCGGTCATGGTCTTCGAGCAGGTCGCCACGGGCGGCTGCCAGTCCTATCTCGTGGGGTGCGAGGCCAGCCGCGCGGCGGTGCTGATCGACCCCGAGCTGTCGCGCATCGACGAGTACCGCGGCCGGATCGGCCAGCACGGCCTGCACCTGCGCTACGTCGTCGACACCCACACCCACGCCGACCACTTCTCCGGCAGCCGCGAGATCGGCCGCCTGCTCGATGCGCCGGTGGTGATGCACCAGCTGAGCCCCGCGCCCCACGCCACGCTCCGGCTCGACGACGGCGACATGCTGGTGGCCGGCCAGCTGCGGCTGAAGGCGTTGCACACGCCCGGACACACGCGCGACTCCATGTGCCTGCTGCTGGGCGACCGGGTGTTCACCGGCGACACCCTGCTGATCGGCGGAACCGGCCGCACCGACCTGCCGACCGGCGATCCGCGCGCGCTCTACGACAGCCTGTTCGACAAGCTGCTCAAGCTGCCGCCGCAGACCCTGGTCTTTCCCGCCCACGACTATAAGGGCCGCTCGCATTCGACCATCGGCGCGGAGCTGGCGGACAATCCGCGCCTGCAGAAGCGCCAGCGCGGCGAGTTCGTGGCCATGATGCAGACCCTGGACCTGTCGGCGCCCACCCACCTGACCGAGGCGTTGCGCACCAACATGACCGGCGCCAAGCCGGTCTCGCAGCTGCTCGCGGAGGCCTCCGCCAAGGTCGCCTTCATGTCCCAGGGCGAGCTCGCCGAGCGGATCGGCGACAACAGCTGCGACATGGTCATCCTCGACCTGCGCGAGCGTGACGCCTTCGCCGCCGGCCATGTTCCAGGGGCGAAGCATCTGCCGCGCGGGCAGCTCGAGCTGCGCGTCAACTCCGATCTGCCGGACCCGACGGTCAAGATCCTGACCTGCTGCGAGTTCGGCAAGATCTCGACGCTCGCCGCCGTCACCCTGCGCGAGCTCGGCTACCTGCGCGCCACCGCCCTGGAGGGCGGCCTCGCCGCCTGGCGCGAAGCCGGCCGCCCTCTCACCGCAGAGGCCTGACGCCTCCGCCCCGGCCCCCCGGCGGGGATGTTCGCTTTCGGACACCGGGCTGCGGTCCGGGCGACGAGATTGTCCTGCGACCTCCAATTGCGCGACGGCGGCGCCGATCGGGCCCGCGGCATGGGGCGCCGTCCCCGAAGACGCCTAATCATCCAATGCGCCGCGCTGGGGGCTCAGCCGGAGTCATCCAGCCTGGGAGAAGGCGATGCTGTCGGCGGAACTGGCGGGGCGCGAGCGCAGCGACGAGATCCGTCGGCCTGGCCGCCTGCCCCGGCTGTCCGACCACGCCGTCCGAAACCTCGCCTGCCAGATCGAGGAAAGCGGCTTGGCCGTGCTGCCGAACTATCTCGGGGCCGACGCGCTGGAGCAGCTCCAAGGTTTCGTGCGCCGCCAGGTCGCCGAGGCGGGCGGCGAGTACACGGCCCGCACCGGCCGGGACGAGGTGTCCGGGACCCTGTTGGGCGAGTTGCCCGACCAGCCCGAGTTCGCGAGCCTGTTGCGGCGGCTCTATGAGCAGGCGACCGGCACGGCGGCGCCGCGCCAAGGGGTCCATCAGGTGCTGCGCTGCCTGGCGGGACGGACGGCGCTGAAGGAGTGCTTCATCTTCCACTACGATTCCTACGTCGTCACCCTCCTGTTGCCGATCCTCATCCCGACCGAGGGCAAGCGTGGGCATCTGGTCATCCGGCCCAATCTCAGGGCGATCCGGCCGTCCTACCTGCTGAACCTGCTGGACAAGGTCGCCCTCGACAACAAGCTCGCCCAGCTTCTCCTGAAGCGGCTGTTCCTTTCCGGCCTTCTGAAGCTGCGCCGGATCGAAATGATTCCCGGCGCTCTCTACGTCTTCTGGGGCTACCGGACGCTGCACACCAACGAGCCGTGCGACGCCGGGAACATCCGCGCCACCGCCCTCTTCCATTTCGGCGATCCGCACGGCGACAGCTGGCTGAGGCGGCGGATGGGCCGCGTCGCGGTCTGAGCGCCGGCCGGGCCGATTGACCAGCGCCGGGCATAGCGAGGCCTTCGGGCCCGCCGCCATGC
This sequence comes from Phenylobacterium sp., assembly GCF_035276905.1. GTDB lineage: Bacteria > Pseudomonadota > Alphaproteobacteria > Caulobacterales > Caulobacteraceae > Phenylobacterium. The sequence goes on from NZ_DATELG010000340.1 coordinate 32,212, forward strand.
CTGCAACGCATCAACCGGCGCCGTGGACAGCCGGCCGCGCGCCGTGCGCTTCGTCTCCCCGCACACTCAGCAAAAGATATCGCCCGGCCGCCCGGCGCGCAAACCGGGACGCCAACCCCAATGTAGGAGAGTCTGCATGACCCTCGGCGATCGTCTCGCAGCGACCGGCAACCGGCCTACGGGCTTCGATTACATGAGGATCATGCTGGCCGTTCTTATCCTTTGTTGGCACAGCGTCATCACGTCTTATGGCCAGGCGGCCCAGGATGCGTTCGGCTCAGGCCCCGCGCACCCGTTCGCGGCAATTCTGCTACCGATGTTCTTCGCGCTCAGCGGCTTCCTCGTCGCCGGCAGCCTCGAGCGGTCGCGGACCATCGCCATGTTCGCCGGGCTTCGGGTGATCCGGCTGTTTCCGGCGCTCGCGGTGGAGTCCCTGGTGTCGGCGCTGCTGCTCGGCCCGCTGCTCACGCGGCTGCCGCTCGCTGAGTATCTCTCGGACCCGGTGTTCCACCGCTATTTCCTGAACCTTCTGGGACATCCGCAATATCTGCTGCCCGGCGTCTTCGAGACGAACCCGTTCGGCCGGGTGAACGCCCAGCTCTGGACGATCCCCTGGGAGCTCAACTGCTACCTCGCCCTGTCGGGGCTGGCGATCTTCGGCGTCGTCGCGCGCCGCTCCCTGATGC
>NZ_DATELG010000341.1:0-5565 GCF_035276905.1 Phenylobacterium sp.
CGGGGGCGCAGCCTGAACGGCGGGCGTGGCCGGCCGCGCCGCGGGCTGTTCCGGCGGCGAAACAAAGCTCGGACGGGCGCCGGGAGCGTTCCCGGCCTGGCCTTGCTCGGACTGGTAGATCTGCAGGCCGGCGGCCGGGTCCTGCGGCTGGGCGTCCTCGGGCGCGGCGCTCTTCATCTCGCCCACGGGCGAGCCCACGGTTTTCGGCGGCTGGCCCGCCTCGCGCACGCCGGAACGATAGAACAGGAAGATGGCGGCGATCAGCCCCAGCAGCACCAGGCCGCTCAGGATCAGCGTGACCGGAAAAGGCCGCGCGCCCCGCACCGGCTGTCGCGCGTCGAACGACAGTGGCGCGTCGGCGGTGGGAGGCGCATAGGCGCCACGGTCGTGCTCGGACATCTAGAGGCTCCGAATGGGTCAGGCGCGCGCAGGCAAGGCTGCGAATCGCGCACTTTCAAGGCGAACTCTAACGAACCGTACGCCCGCCCGAACCGTCCTGCGGCGTTTTCCTGTGGGCGGCGTTTAGCCGCTCACCCGCCCTCACCTCAACTCCACACCTCCAGGTGGAAGAGCTTGCGGTGCTCCTCGATCGCAAAGCGGTCGGTCATGCCGGCGATATAGTCGCACACCACCCGCGCCCGGCCGGCCTCGTCGCGCGATTGGGCGCGCTGGAACCACTCGGTCGGCATCACTTCGGGCTCGGCCATGAACAGCTGGAACATCTCCGCCAGGATCCGCCGGGCCTGGCTGCGCGTGCGGTTGACCTTCCAGTGGCGGTACATCCGCTCCATCAGGAAGCGCCGCAGCGCGGAGAGATCCTCGACCATGTCGCGCGAGAAGCTGATCAGGGCGTGGCCCAGCTGGCGCACGTCCTCGGGGGCCTGCACGGCGCCCTGCTCGACCCGCCGGCGGGTCTCGGCCAGGACGTCGTCGACCATGGCGCCGATCATCCGCCGCACCGCCTCCAGCCGGATGATGCTCGGGTCGCAGTCCGGATAGTCGGCCAGCGCGCTCTCGACGTTCGGGCCGATCAGCGGCACCGCGCGCAGCTCTTCCAGGTTGAACAGCCCGGCCTGCACCCCATCGTCGACGTCGTGGTTGTTGTAGGCGATGTCGTCGGCCAGCGCCGCGACCTGGGCCTCGGCGGACGCCCAGGTGGAGAGCCGCAGGTCGTACTCGGCGTCGAACTCGGCGATCGCCCGCCAGGACGGCCGGTCGAGCTTATCGACCACCGGGCCGTTGTGCTTGATCACTCCCTCCAGCGTCTCCCAGGTCAGGTTCAGTCCGTCGAAGCGCGGATAGCGGCGCTCCAGTCTGGTGACCACGCGGAAGGTCTGGACGTTGTGGTCGAAGCCGCCGAAGTTCTGCATCTGAATCTGCAGCTCGTCCTCGCCGGCGTGGCCGAACGGCGGGTGGCCGAGGTCGTGGGCCAGGGCCACCGTCTCGGCGAGGTCGGCGTCCAGGCCCAGGGCCGTCGCGATCGAGCGGGCGATCTGCGCCACCTCCAGCGAATGGGTCAGGCGGGTGCGGAAGTGGTCGCCCTCGTGGGCCACGAAGACCTGGGTCTTCTCCTTCAGCCGACGAAAGGCGCTGGTGTGGATGATGCGGTCGCGGTCGCGGGCGAAGGCTGTGCGCGTCTTGCTCTCGTTCTCGGCGACCTTGCGGCCCCGTGACCGGAACGGGCTTTCGGCGAACGGCGCGCGGGTGGGAAGCGACGGCATAAGACCCTTCGTGATGGCGGCCTCTTGGTCGAAGCCGCGGTCGACCTCATATAGGCTAAGCCGGTTATCGATTTAACAGACATGACGACCACGCCCGACATGACCCTTTCCGACACCGCCGCGCGCCGCATCCGCGCCCTGGCCGAGGCCGAGGGACGGCCGGTGATGCTGCGGGTTGCGGTGGAAGGCGGCGGCTGCTCCGGCTTCCAGTACCAGTTCGACCTGGTCGACGCGGCCCAGCCCGACGACCTGAAGATCGAACGCGACGGCGCGGCGGCCCTGGTCGATTCCGTATCGCTCGCCCTGCTCAAGGGCTCGGAAATCGACTTCGTCGAGGAGCTGGCCGTCGCGGAATTCCGCGTCCGCAACCCGAACGCCAAGTCGAGCTGCGGCTGCGGCGTGAGTTTTTCGATCTGAGATCAAGATGCTCCCCACAGGGGCAGGGCTATCGCATATGGCCGAGCATTGAGAGGAGGAAGGCGTCGTCCCATCCGGCGCGCTTGAGCTTCTTGGTCATGGAGCCCTTGGCGGGGTGGTGTCGGGCGATGTTGAGCGCAAGCCTGCGCAAGAGGGCGAGGTTTCGAGGGCCGTGGTCCTTTCGGCTTCGGGCGCGGTCTTCAAGGAAGGCGACGTCGAGCACCCAGTGGAGCTGGTTTTCGATGGTCCAGTGGGTCCTGGCGACCTCGATCATCCGCTGGGCGTCGAGCCAGGCGGAGAGCAGATAGTAGCGGACGATCACCGGCTCGGGCTGGCCCTGGCTCTTGCGATAGGTCTCCACGCGGGCGACGGCGGCCAAGCCCGGGAAGTCCATATCCTCGGCGGCGACCACGATGGCGGTGCGCGCCTCGGTTCGGTCATGCGCCTTGGCCGGTCCGTCGACGGCTTCGGCTTGGAGATCGGCCGCTTCGATCAGGGCTTGGGCCTTGGCGAGCAGGACGGGCTGGTTGCCTTTCAGGGCCAGGGCGTAGTCGGCGCCCGTGTCGAGTATCGCCTGGGCGGTGTCGGCGAGGCAGTGGATGGCGTCGGCGGTGACGATGCAGCCGTCAAGCCGCAGCAGTGCAAGCGCTTGTCGGGCGCCGAGGACCTCGTTGCGGCCGGGCGCCAGGCGTTGGCCGATCACCAGCCGCGCTTCCGCCGCCCAGACATTGACCAGATGCAGCGGCGTGGCCTTGCGCCCGCGCTCATAAGCGCCGCGCAACGCCTTGCCATCGATCGCCACCACCCCCTTCAGGGCGCCCGCAAAGGCCGTGGTGAACTTCGTGAACGCCGCCTCGAAAGGTTCCGGCTGCAACAGCCGGAACACACGGCTGAAGGTGTCGTGGCTCGGCGCGCCGTGCTCCAGCTTCACCACCTGCCGCAACAGAGACAGCTTGGCCTGTGCGAACTCGGCCATGTCCGTGCAGTCCTCCGCACCGCACAGCACCGCGGCTAACGCCACAAACACCAGCTCCAAGAAGTCATGCCGCGCATTGCCCGCACGCGGATCGGCCACCTCGCCGAAATAGTCTGTGAAGCCCTCCACCGCCGCGCTCCTCCTCAACCGAGGAGCTCAACGCCAGCCCGCTTCGCCTAACAATTCGACTCCAACGCCATATGCGATTCCCCTGCCCACAGGGGGAGGATCTAAGGATGCACGGGCATCCGCGCCCGCTCCTCCTCCGTCGCTGGAAACATGCGGAAGAAGGGATTGGCCTCGCGGACGGCGCGCGCGACGCTCGGCCGTTCGAGCAGCCGTTGACGGTAGGCCGCCGTCACCGGGAAGCCGTCCAGCGGCTCGGCGATCGCCGCGTAGAACAGCGACGGCGCCGCAGCGCAATCGGCCATGCTGAAAGTCTCGCCAGCCGCCCAGGTCCGCCCCGCCAGGCGCCGGTCGATCACGGCATAGGCCTTCCGCAGATTCGCGTGCGCGCCTTCCACCGCCACGGCGTCGCGCTGCTCGGGCGGACGCAGGCGGTTGGCTACGATCGGCTGGAAGGCGTTCATCACATAAGAGTCGAAGATGCGGTCCCACAGCCGCACCTCCAGCGCCTGGTCGAGGTCCTCCGGGATCAGCCGGGCCGCGCCGGGATGACGCCGGTCGAGGTATTCGATGATGATGCTGGTCTCGAAGACCTCGACGCCGCGGTCCGTGTCGCGCAGCGCCGGGATCTTGCCGAACGGCGAAAGCTGCAGATAGGCCGCCCGCGCCGCCTCGTCGCCCAGGTTCACGGTCACGGACTTGAACGGCGTTCCCGCCTCGTAGAGGGCGATCAGAACCTTCCAGCAATAGGACGACAATGGGTGCAGATGCAGTTCGAGGGCCATGACCGAGCCTCCATTTCGTTAAGTAGTTGCTTAAGTTATTTTCAGGAACCAGGCAAGCCGCCTTGAGCCCCGCGCCCGCCGCCACTAGCTTCGCCGCCGCACCCGCGGAGTCGCCATGCGCATCGCCACCTGGAACGTGAATTCGATCAACGCCCGGCTCGAAACGGTCGTGCGCTGGTTCGAAGAGGCCGAGCCCGACGTGGCCTGCCTGCAGGAAATCAAGTGCGTCGACGAGAAGTTTCCGGCCGAAGCCTTTGAACGCCTTGGCTATAACGTCGCCGTGCACGGCCAGAAGAGCTACAACGGCGTGGCCATGCTCTCGAAGCGGCCGCTGGAAGACGTCCGCCGCGGCCTGCCGGAGGGCGACGGCGACGATCATGCCCGCTACATCGAGGCGGTGGTCTCCGGCCCGCAGCCGGTGCGGGTCGCCTCCATCTACCTGCCGAACGGCAATCCGATCGGCACGGAGAAGTTCGCCTACAAGCTGGCGTGGCTGGGCCGGCTGCGCCGCCACGTCGAGACCCTGATGGCTTTCGAGGAGCCGTTGGCCCTGCTTGGCGACTACAACGTCATCCCCGAGGAGCGCGACGCCGAGTTCCCGAAGAACTGGGCCGAAGACGCCCTCTTCCAGCCGGAGAGCCGCGCCGCCTTCCGCGGCCTCAAGTGGATGGGGCTCACCGACGCCTATCTGGAGGCGGACGGCGCGCCTGGCGCCTACACCTTCTGGGACTACCAGGCCGGCGCCTGGCAGCGGAACAACGGCATCCGCATCGACCACGCGCTGCTCTCGCCCCAGGCGGCCGACCGCCTGCGCGGCGTCTCGATCCATCGCGACGTGCGCAGCTGGGACAAGCCCTCCGACCATGTCCCGCTGGTGATCGAGCTCGACGTCTGATGCGCCGCCGGCGTTTTCCGATTCCATTTTTCCGAAACCGGCGAAGCGGCTTAGCCTTCGGCGAATGAGTCAGCTCGGCCACTTCCTGGTCCTGGTCGGCGTTATCGCCGTGGCGCTCGCCGCCATGGGCGCGGTCGTCGGCTGGTACAACGAGCAGGGCCGGCGGATCCGACGCGGCCTGCGCAACGTGCTGAAGGGCGAGACCCACGCCCTGATCATCGCGCCCGGCCGGGGCCGCGGCGCGGGCTTCAACTTCACCAGCAACACCATGGCGGTCGCCTGGGACACCGGCGGCTGGTGCCTGATCTACCGGTTGGACGAACTGATGGGCGTCGAGCTGATCGTCGACGGCCAAGTGGCGGCCCGAGCCTATCGCGGCGAGCCGCGGCGGCCGCTGGACATGCTGGGCGGGGCCGAGCAGCAGGTGGCGCTCCGGCTGGTGTTCGACGACCTGCAGCACCCCGACTTCCACCTCGAGCTCTGGAGCGCCGAGCGCGCCGATCGCCGCGGCGAGCACACCCCCGCCGAGGCGATCGAGGAAGGCAACCGCTGGCTGGCGCGGATGGAGTCGATCTTCCGCCGCAAGCCCGCCGACGGCGCGGCTCGCCCCGCCGAACCGGCGCGCGCGCGGGGGCCCGAGGCGAC